>CAMGEM010000001.1 GCA_946055095.1 uncultured Parabacteroides sp.
CTTGGCCTTGTGGCTCATGCGGAGGGTCTTTAAAACAAGATGCATGCGATGAAAGAAAAGCAAGCGCAGGCGGTCAGCCTGTTTCAGCGGCCACTTTGGGTGGCCATTTTCGCCCTCACGGCGGCGGTGGTCTGGGGATGGGCCTATCCGTTGATCAAGTTGGGATTCAAGGAATTTGCGATCACGCCGGAAATGACGGGCAGCAAGATGCTCTTTGCGGGTGTCCGTTTCTGTCTCTCGGGGTTGATCATCTTGGCGATGGCCAAGGGTAGGGGATTCTCTTTCCGGTTGCGACAGGGGAGCGACTGTGGTTTCCTCTTGCTCTATGCCTTGTTCAACACCACGTTTCACTATGCCTTCTTCTACTTTGGCCTGTCGCACAGCGAGGGGGCAAGGGCGGCCATCTTGAATACGCTCAGTGTCTTCACGGTCGTGATCCTCGCCTGTCTCTTTTTCAAGAGCGATAAACTGACACTGCGAAAGATCTTGGGCTGCTTGATCGGTTTCTTGGGCATCCTGGCCCTCAATCTCGGCGGTGAGCAGGGAGGGACGGGGTTCACTTGGTTGGGCGATGGGATGATCATCCTCAATGCGCTCAGTTCAGCGGTGGCCTCTTTGATGACTCGAGGTCTGAGCCAGCGGGTGAATGTCTTCGTGGGCACCGGCTACAGCTTGGCTTTGGGAGGCTTCTTGCTGATTGTGCCCGGGCTGCTGCTGGGGGGCACGTTGCCACTGATCACCCCGTTGGGATTGCTCTATCTGTTGCTGTTGATCGGTATCTCCACCACCGGCTTCTCGCTCTACAACAAGCTGCTCAGCTGCAATCCCGTGGGGAAGGTGGCTATCTACAACTCCTTGATACCGGTCATTGGTGCGCTCACCTCCTGTCTTTGCTTAGGGGAGACCTTCTACACGAAATATCTGATTGCCGGAGCCTTGGCTACCTGGGGCATCTATTTAGTCAATAAGGGCAAAGGATAAAGAATTTATGTTGCTGGGAAGCGCAAAAAACATTGCCCATCGTTTCAAAAAACGTTGCCCGTAGAAATAAAAAACGTTGCCCATGTTTTTTGGAAACATTGCCCGTGATTTTAGAAAACGTTGCCCATGATTTTGGAAAACCATGGGCAATTCTTTTCAATCAACTGGGCTCTTAGAAATGCAAGGTTACCTCTTTGCCAAACGGGGCTAAGGACAATCCCGCCATCTTGAAGTGTTGCTTGGCGAAGGGGATGCCGATGATGGTGATGCAGAGCAGCACACCAAAGAAGAGGTGCATCAAGCAGGCCCATAGGCCACCGAAGATAATCCATATCAGATTCAGAGGGATGCGGATGCACCCGATGGGGCCATCCGTCTCCTTCACCTCCGCTCCGAACGGCCAGAGGCATAGCAGACCGATTTTGAAGGTTTGCAACGCCACGGGGATGCCGATGATCGTGATGGCCAAGGCCAAGCTTCCCGTGAAATAACCGATGGCAGCCTCTAATCCTCCAAAGAGCCACCACAATAAGTTTCCAATAATACGCATACTAATACTTTTTAAATATATAGGTCTTGCCTTCGCTGGAGAGGGTCAGTCGGCTACCGGTGGATTCCTCGATCTGGAAGGTACGCTTGGGAGCGCTCCAGTCCGTGATGGGGAGGAAGTCTTTGATGGTGATGAAGTAGGAGACAAGCTCTAACTCCAGGTGCTGGTCATCGACCAGGGTCTTGTAGCCATACATGTTGCGGACGCTATCTATGGCGGGCACATAGACCTGATACTCAAAAAGGGAGTTTTGAAAGTTGTACCATACCGTATCTACCGTTTCGATCTGCCCGTTTTGCTCCACCGTCTTCAACTGCCATTTGCCTTCCAACTGACGCTCCAATGAATCGCCGCAAGCGATCAAACTCAATAAGCCGCCGCAGAGGGCGATCATCCGTTTATGCTTTCTCATGCGGCATCTCCTCCTGTTCTTTCGCTGTGGTGAAATTTCGTTGTTCATCAATGATGTATTCGGGTCTCGCCTTGATCTCATCGAACAGGATACCTACGTATTGCCCCAACACACCCACGGTCAGCAGCTGCACGCCACCAAAGAAGATGATGGAGGTCATGATGGAGGTCCAGCCCACCTCGGCGTTGCTGAATCCATAAATCTTGCCCAACGTGAACCAGATGGCTAACACGATACCGACCAAGACGGAGATAAAGCCTAACCCCGTGGCTAACCGCAGCGGCTTCTTGGAGAAATAGAGCATGGCGTTGGAGGCGAAAGAGACCATCTTGCCAATGGGGTATTTGGTCTCGCCGGCGATGCGTGCCTCGCGCTCGTAATAGAAAGGGACTTGGTGGAACCCCACCCAGCTGATTAACCCACGGATGTATTTGCCTCGCTCATGAAACCGGTTGAAGGCTGCGATCACCTTTCGGTCGATCAATCGGAAATCACCCGTGTCTAATGGGAAGTGCACCTCACTCATGCGATTCATGACCCGATAGAAGGCTTTCGCCGTGAACAGCTTGAAGAAGCTCTCTCCGGCTCGTGAGCGGCGTACGCAATAGACCACATTGGCCTGTTCCTCGGCTTGCTTGCGCAATAGATCGGGGATGAGCTCAGGTGGATCTTGCATATCGGCATCCATAATAATGGCAAAATCGGCATCGCAATGGTTGATGCCCGCTGTCACCGCAGGTTGGTGCCCGAAGTTGCGTGAGAAGTGGAGCACCTTCACCTTCGGATCCGTTGCGGCGATACGGTCCAAAAGGGATCGGGTCTGGTCGCTACTGCCATCGTTGATGTAGATGATCTCCGTGGGTTGCGGCAGACGGTCTAAGGCGGCCCGTGTGCGTTGATAAGAGGCTTCGATGACAGCCTCCTCGTTGTAGCAAGGCACGATGACGGCCACTTTTTGCAGCGGGTGATCTGCTGTTCTTACTTGCTCATTGCTCATTGTATGCTCCTTTCCGTGTGCCCCTCACACCCTAAACGTATAAAACTTGCTCATTAAGAAGTTCAAGACCGTGTAAAATGCCATGCCCAGCAGGTGGTTGTAGTAGTGGTCGATGGTCAGCTGAGCGTTCAGCAGCATGACGACCACATATTGCAGCACGTAGCAAATCACAAACGCAATGGCAAAACGCATCGCGCTTTTGCCCCATCCTGCTCCACTGCCCTTGAAGGTCCATTGCTTGTTCCAGACAAAGCTATTCAACAATCCAGCCACATATCCCGTGAAGTTAGACAGACCCTCACGGCATCCTAAGAGCTTCATCATCACGAAGATCACGATCATGGTGATCAATGTGTTGCTGAGTCCTACAACTCCATATTTAATCGCTTGCTTTAGTGCTTTCATTTTGTTGTCTTTCTATCTCGTGAAGAATATCCTCTTCAGTTATTTCCTGTACGTTGGAGATCGTGAAGCCATGCTGCAAGAAATCGCCAAACTCGTTGCATCCGTTGAGTATCTGGTCAAAAATGGCTTGTACATTAGCCTTGATCGGGATCAGGCAGAGCAAACGGACATAGAGATCCTTGATCTCCAAGCGTTCGATCTCGCAATCGGCATGGGAGAATTGGAAGGTCACCTCATCTTCGATGGTCTGACGCTGGAAGGGGAGTAGGGGCTCCTTGCCCTTGGCATACAACACGATGCTAAAGCGCATCTTCTGCCCCTTACCACCCATAGCGGTGGCTATGTAGATCTGTTTCTCGTTAGAGAGTTCCGTTTCCAAGGCGAGCCGAGACTCCATGAGTGCCATAGCCGTCCAATCGGCAACTTCCGGGTCGGGATGCTTGATGTAGGACTGCAACATGCGGAACGCCTTGACTGAGCGTGAGATGGCTAAGAGGGTGAGCAGACGGCGTTTCTCCGCTTTCCCGATGGGAGCCGTTTCCGCTGCCTGCTCGTCTTGCAAGGCGGCATAGATCTCGTCCACTCGTTCGTCATCGAAAGGGAGTTGGGCGGATTGTTCTCGCTTCAGCTTGTCGGAAAACTTAAAGTATGCAACTTGCCTTTGCACAGGAACTTGCTGCTCAAGAATGTGCAGATTCCCTTGCAGGTTCTGCATCGAATCGGCAAAATTCCTTATCGCATCATTATGATTAGGTTTAGAAATGCTCACGGTTATGTTCTTAAACAAAAATACATCAGAAACCATGCAAAGGTAATGCTTTTCTTGGGAAAATGCGTATCTTCGCACACAAATCCATATCGAATATGAAATTGACACTTCCCAAAAGAATAGATGGGGCCGATCCCGTCACCCTCGACGCCAAGGTCTGGGTCGTGATTGGTACGAACGGTGCGGGAAAGAGCTCTTTCGGACGAGATCTGATGGAGCGATACGCCCCGAATGTCATGATGATCTCCGGTTTGCGTGCGCTTTTTATCACCAGCGATGATGCCACGCCCGATCCGAGCGAGGATGAGCCTACCCGTTTGCGCAAGCTATTGGAGCGTAGGATGTTGATGCCCCGTCTCTCGGAATATGAGAAGCTGATCTTGCGGTTGCAGATGGAGGAGTTCGAGGCCGCGGTCGAGTTCAAGGAGGCCGCGAAACGGGAGGTGAACGTCTCTCCTCCGCGCACCAAGATGGATGTGATCCAGGAGGTGTGGGAGCGCATGTTCCCGCATAATCGGCTGATCCGGAAGAGAGGCTTCATCGAGTTGATCTCCACGGGGCGTGAGAGCGGTGCTTACACGGCTGGCCGCATGAGCGATAGCGAGAAGTTGGTGTTCTATCTGCTGGGTGCTGCGCTCTCCGCTGAGCCGAATGCCTTGCTGATCGTGGAGGAGCCGGAGACGTTGCTACACAACTCCATCAAGCATCAGTTGTGGAATGAGATCGAGGCGCTGCGTCCCGATTGCACGTTTGTCTATTTGACACATGATATTGATTTTGCCACGGCCCGTCCGGAGGGGCAGCGCATCTGGATCCGTGCCTACGATGCGGATGCCCAGCTGTGGGATTATGCCTTGATCGAACGTGACGAGAGCCTGCCGGATGAGCTATACATGGAGGTGCTGGGCTCACGCAAGCCGATTCTTTTTATTGAGGGGACAGATACCAACAGCATAGACAGCAAGCTCTATCCCTTTATTTTCCCCGATTATTTGGTGAAGCCGATGGGCGGTTGCCAGAAGGTGATCGAGACCACCAAGGCCTTTAGCCAGCTCAAGGATTTCCACATGTTAGATAGCCGGGGCATTGTGGATCGGGATCGGCGCACGACGGAGGAGATCGCCTATTTGCGTCAGCAACATATTTATGTGCCGGAGGTGGCGGAGGTGGAGAATCTCTTGATGCTTGAGCCGGTGATCAAGGTGGTTGCGGCGAGGCTGATGAAAGTGCCGGAAGAGGTCTTCGGCTTGGTGAAGGAGAACGTGATTCGCTTGTTTGAGAAAGAGTTAGATGCACAGGTGATTCTCCATGCGAAGCATCAGGTGCGTAAGCGGTTGGAGCTGACGGTCGATCGAAAGATCTCCACCATGGAGCAACTGGCCGACCACGTGGAGCGCATCCGCCAACAGATCCATGTGGAGCAGATCTACCAGCAGATCAAGGCACAGTTCCAAGCGTTGATCGATCAGCAAGACTATGCGGGCATCTTGCGGGTGTATAACCAGAAGGGGATGCTGCCGCAAAGCCGGCTGTGTGCGATATGTGGGATCAGCAACAAGGAGAGCTACCTGAATCTGATCCTTTCCATTCTGAAAGAGAACCAATCGGACGCGGAGGCGATCCGCCTCGCCATTCAACAGGCGCTGGGTGCCGCCTGAATTTTTTTCGGTGGGAAAAATGTGGAGAAGTCCGTAAAAAGTCGTTCTTTTGTAGTCGTTTTTTAAGCTTATAGTTATTGCGTTTTTATGCGAACACCTACACTTCAATATCTTTACCTGCAAAAGCCGGTAACGCTGATTGTAATCATTTGTCTGCTTTCCGTCCTGCCATGGATCGGTATGGGTGAGTTTTCTACGAAGGGGGAACCTCGTGAGGCCGCAGTCGCTATCTCTATGATAGAGAGCGGGAATTGGGTGCTGCCTCAGACCTACGCAGACGAGTTTGCCTTTAAGCCGCCGATGGCCCATTGGCTGATGGCGATCTGCTCGTTGCCGGGTGGAGCCGTGACGGAGTTTACCTCTCGTCTGCCTTCCGCCGTGGCTTTTGTGGTGTTGATGGGCTTTGTGTTGGTTTTCTTTGGTCGAAGGATCACCCGATTCCATGAGGCGTTCATCGCAACCTTGCTGCTGATCACCAGCGTGGAGATCCATCGGGCGGCGATGACCACCCGTGTAGATATGTTGCTAACCACCTTCATGGTGCTGGGGCTATTCCAGCTATACCGATGGGAGGAGCAGTTAGAACTGAAAGGATTGCCCATCGTGATTCCACTCTTATTGGGGTGTGCGGTGCTGACCAAGGGACCTGTGGGGATCGTCTTGCCGCTATTCGTGTTTACGGTTTATCTGCTGCTATTGGGGAAGTATTCCTTCCTGACGATTGGCAAGGTGGTCTTTTATGCCGGTCTATCCTCCATTTTCCTCCCTTCGTTGTGGTATATCGCCGCTTGGCGACAGGGGGGAGATGCCTTCTTGGACTTGGTCGTGGCCGAGAACTTCGGCCGTTTCTTCCACCTAAGTGCCGAGGCTATTCCCTATGAGTTGGGGCATGAGAATGGGGTATGGTACAATTTCGCCACATTGGCCGCTGGCTTCGCGCCTTGGACCCTCTTTTTCTTCTTCTCGCTGTTTGGGATGAATAAGATCAGTTGCCCGGAGCGTCCTTTCAAGCGGTTCCTTGTGGACTTGTGGCAGCGTGTCAGGGGCATGGAGAAGGTGCGACTGTTTAGCTTGGTGGCCCTGGTCTGCATCCTGTTCTTCTATTCCATCCCCTCCAGCAAGCGGAGTGTCTATCTGATGCCCGCCTATCCCTTTATCTCGCTTTTCTTAGCGCAATATGCCCTCTATATCACGGAATACCGCACCCGTTGCACCCGTTTCTTCGCAGCGGTGCTGACAGCGTTGATCACGGTGCTCCTGATCGGTTGCCTCTTGGTGATGGTAGGGGCTATTGACCCCGTGCGTATGGTGGAGGCCTATACCCAGAAGGAGAGCGTGCTCTATGCCGTTCAATTGGTGGGAGATCGGTTGGTGCATCCTAATCTGTTGACTTGGTGCATCGTGGATGCGAATATCTTGGCCCTGCTGACCCTCTATTATCAGCTTTTCAAGAAGATCAACATCAAGATGCTCTATGCGACGATCCTGCTGACGTTCACGGTGAACGGCTTGGTGGATGGGGTAGTCATGCCGGCCTATCGCAAAGGGCATTCTGCCAAAGCGTTCGCGGAGCAGATCCGACAGACCTATCCGGATAGTCAAGGGAAGTTGTATGTCGTCAATGATTTGCGCCATTTCCGCAATCTGTATGGGTTGAATTTCTACATGGGCAATAGCTTCCGTGACCTGGATCATGCGCAGCCGACAACAGGCTATTTTGTCGTAGCGGAGCGGGATATGGAGCAGATCAAGGAGAGGTATGCGGGTAAATATACCTTCCAATTACTGAAGGAGACCTCCCATCCGCTCGATGAAATACACCAACGCATTCAGCTTTATGCCTTTCAGGCGCAGTAACTTTGCATAGAAATAGCTCTTTTATCTCCAATCATTGAAAAATATGGGGCTATTTTAGTGGAGTCTCACGAAAAGTGGCTATTTTTGTCGAGATAAATAGATAAAACTTTAAAAACTATTATAGCATGTTGACACAACTTATCAACGGAAAAATACTGACACCTCAGGGTTGGCTGAAAGATGGCTCGGTATTGATCTCAGATGGAAAAATCTTAGAAGTGACCAATTGCGATTTGGCAGTGGTCGGAGCTACACTGATTGACGCAAAAGGGATGTATATCGTTCCCGGTGGCGTGGAGATTCATGCGCATGGTGGTGGCGGACGTGACTTTATGGAGGGCACGGAAGAGGCATTCCGCACGGCGGTAGCCACACACATGAAATATGGTACGACCAGTATTTTCCCTACACTTTCCTCTTCGACGATGCCCATGATCCGGGCGGCGGCCGCTACGACAGAGAAATTGATGGCCGAGAAAGACAGTCCTGTGCTGGGCCTGCATTTGGAGGGACATTATTTCAATATGAAAATGGCTGGGGGCCAGATGCCGGAGAACATCAAGAATCCGGACCCGCAGGAGTATATCCCTTTGTTGGAGGAGACCCATTGCATCAAGCGTTGGGACGCGGCACCGGAATTGCCGGGAGCGATGCAGTTTGGTAAGTACATCACCTCCAAGGGCGTGTTAGCGTCTGTAGGCCATACCCAAGCGGAGTATGAGGATATCTCGACCGCTTTCGAGGCCGGCTATAGCCATGCGACACACTTCTACAACGCGATGCCGGGCTTCCACAAACGTCGGGAGTATAAATACGAGGGTACGGTAGAGAGTATCTACTTGATCGACCCGATGACCGTGGAGGTGGTGGCAGACGGTATCCATGTGCCTCCTACGATCTTGCGTTTGGTCTATAAGATCAAGGGCGTCGATCGCACCTGCTTGATCACGGATGCCTTGGCGTGCGCGGCCAGCGATAGTGAGGTCGCTTTCGATCCCCGTGTGATCATCGAGGATGGGGTTTGCAAGTTGGCCGATCGTTCGGCTTTGGCGGGTAGTATCGCTACGTGGGATCGGTTGATCCGTACCGTGGTGCAGAAAGCGGATATTCCGCTGGAGGATGCGATCCGTATGGGCTCGGAGACACCGGCACGCATTATGGGCGTAGCAGATCGCAAGGGCTCGCTGCAGAGAGGCAAGGATGCGGATATCGTATTATTAGATAAAGAGTTGCAAGTACGTGCTGTATGGAGCATGGGTAAACTGGTGGAAGGAACCAATAAATTATTTTGATTGCGATGCTGACACAGATAACGAATGGAAGAATCCTGACCCCGCAAGGCTGGGTGAAAGATAGCTCGGTACTGATTTCTGACGGGCATATATTGGAGGTGACCAACAGCGAGTTGGCCGTGATCGGAGCGGAAGTGGTGGATGCGAAAGGCATGGACATCGTGCCGGGTTTCGTGGCCATGAATCTGCATGGAGGTGGAGGCTATGACTTCTTGGACTGCACCAAAGAGGCTTTTGACGGAGCGGTCAAGGCGCATTTGCAGCATGGTGCCACCAGCATTTTCCCGACGATTATCGCACCCGACCTGGCGCTGATCGAGCAAGCTGCCGCTGTGTGCGACGAGGTGATGAAAGATCCGAACAGCCCTGTGCTGGGTCTGCACATCGAGGGTCCTTACCTCAATCCGAAGATGGCTAAAAGCCTGTTCATCGAGCAAACGAACGCCGCAGATCCGGCTGCTTACCGGGCGTTGTTAGAGCGGGTGCATTGCATTCGCCGTTGGGATGCGAGCCCGGAGATGCCGGGTGCGCTTGACTTCGCACGCCATTTGGCAGCACAGGGTATTTTGGCGTCGTTGTCGCATACGGAGGTGGAGTATGAGGATGTGAAAACGGCTTACTCCGCTGGTTTCACCCATGCGGCCCATTTCTACAACGCGATGCCGGGTTTCCATAAACGGAGAGAGTATAAATATGAGGGAACGGTAGAGAGCGTCTTCTTGATCGACCCGATGACCGTGGAGGTGATTGCCGATGGCCGTCATTTGCCCGCTACGATCTTGCGTTTAGTCTATAAGCTGAAAGGGGTGGAGCGTACGTGCTTAGTGACCGATTGTATGCCATGTGCGGGTTGCGCGCATCCGCAGCTGAACGATCCTCGTTTGATCATTGAGGATGGTGTTTGCAAGTTGGCGGATCGCTCCTCGTTGGTAGGAAGTATCGCGATGATGGACGACTTGGTGCGTACGATGGTGCAGAAAGCGGATATTCCGTTGGCTGACGCGGTGCGTATGGCCTCTGAGACACCGGCTCGCTTGATGGGTGTGATTGATCGGGCAGGCACGTTGGAGAAGGGGAAAGACGCGGATATCCTTATCCTCGACCATGATCAGCGCATCCGTGCCGTTTGGAGCATGGGACATTTGGTACCTGAGACCAACCATTTGGAACAGGGAATCTAACCTACAATAATTTAAAAAAGTAACAGAGTATGAAAACCAATCTAAGTTCACAGATTACGCTGACGCGTATCCCATTGAGATATTATCGACCGGAGAATGCTTTCGAGCATTCCGTGTTGACTCGTTTGGAGAAGATCCCCACACATATCTATGAGTCGATGGAGGAAGGATCGCAGGCTATCGCACGAGAGATCGCCACACAGATCCGGAAAAAACAGGCGATCGGAAAGCCGTTCGTCTTGGCTCTTCCTGGGGGTCGCTCACCGTTGAGTGTGTATAAGGAGCTGATCCGTTTGCATAAGGAGGAGCAACTGAGTTTCCAGGGAGTGATCATCTTCTTGGAGTTTGAGTTTTATCCCCTCGCCAATCCAGCGAGTGGCAACTTAGCTCGTTTGAAAGAGGAGTTGTTAGATCATATCGACATGGATGCCTCGCAGGTCTATGCGCCGGAGGCCACCATGCCCAAGGAGGCGATCTTGGATTTCTGCCGGCAGTATGAGGAGCAGATCCAGTCAGTGGGTGGCATCGATTGCATGCTGTTAGGCATTGGTAGCGCAAGCAACGTGATGTTCAATGCGGCAGGAACTGCCATCAATTCCCGCACACGTTTGGTGCTGTTGGAAGGTGGCTCGCGTAAGGAGGCTTCCCGCACCTTCTCCTCACAAGAGGCGTTGCCGGCTGGTGTGATCACGATGGGTATCTCCACCATGATGAACGCACGCAACGTGATCTTGATGGCTTGGGGCGAGGATAAGGCGGCCGTGATTCGGCAGACCGTGGAGGAGAAGGCCGGTGACGCGGTTCCTTCCAGCTATCTGCAGAACCATCCGAACGCCAAGGTGGTTATTGATCTGTCGGCGGCCTATGAGCTGACACGTATCAGCCATCCTTGGTTGGTGACCAGCTGCGAATGGGACAATAAGTTGATCCGTCGTGCGATCGTCTGGTTGTGCCAGTTGACGGGTAAGCCTATCTTGAAGCTGACCAACAAGGATTACAGCGAGCATGGCTTGGGCGAGCTCTTGGCCCTCTATGGCTCTGCCTATAACGTAAACATTAAGATCTTCAACGATATTCAGCATACCATCACGGGATGGCCGGGTGGCAAGCCTAATGCTGACGATTCCAATCGGCCGGAGCGTGCGTTGCCCTATCCGAAGAAGGTGATCGTATTCAGCCCGCACCCTGATGATGACGTGATCTCGATGGGTGGCACCCTGCGTCGGTTGTGCGACCAGCACCACGACGTGCATGTCGCCTATGAGACCTCAGGTAATATCGCCGTGGGTGATGAGGAGGTGATCCGCTATTGCGAGTACCTGCGTGATGTATGCGGTTGCTATATTCCCAATGACACGACCATCCGCGACAAGGCCAACGAGATCATTCATTACCTGCGTTACGAGAAGGTGGAGAATGGCGAGCCCGAGCGTAAGGATGTGCTCTTTATGAAGGGGACGATTCGCCGAGAGGAGGCACGGCATGCTTGTCGCTACTCCGGCGTGAAGGATGAGAACGTGCATTTCCTCGACCTGCCCTTCTACGAGACCGGTTTAGTGAAGAAGAATCCATTGGGTGAGGCCGACAAGGAGGTCGTGAAAGCGCTGCTGCTGGAGGTGAAGCCCGATGAGATGTTCGTGGCGGGTGACTTGGCCGATCCGCATGGCACGCATAAGGTCTGCTTGGATGCGGTCTTGGCGGCTATCGACGAGGTGAAGGATGAGGAATGGATGCGTAACTGCCGTGTCTGGATGTATCGGGGTGCTTGGGCAGAGTGGGAGATGGACCACATCGAGATGGCCGTTCCCATCAGTCCGGAGGAGTTGCGTTTCAAGCGGAACGCCATCTTGAAGCATCAGTCCCAAGCGGAGAGCGCTCCCTATTTGGGTGACGATGAACGACTCTTCTGGCAGCGTGCCGAGGATCGTAACCGGGCGACCGCAGAGTTGTATCGTCAGTTGGGATTGGCGGCTTATGAGGCGATCGAGGCCTTCGTGCAGTATATCCCCTTGCGGTAATTCGTTATACGAGATGATAGAGAGAGGGCTGTTCACGCAGCTCTCTTTTTTTATCCAAAAACTCCTTGGTCGATTCAACAGAAAGCCGTTATTTTGCAGCCCGAAAGAAAAAGTATAATACTATATGTTGAAGTTCTTAAGGAATTGGACACTTCCTCTTTCGATGGTGACGGGAATGTGTGTCTATCTGTTGTTTGCGAATGTGCAGGCACTGAATCCAGCGAAACCACTCATTTACACACTCATTGGTTATCTGACTCCCAGCTTGATATTTGCGCAGTTGTTGTTGACATTCTGCAAGATCAGTCCTCGTGAGTTGCTCCCTACGCCCTGGCATGGCTGGTTGCTGCTGTTCCAGACGTTCGCTACCTGTGCGTTGGCGGCTGCGCTCTTGCTGCTCCCTGTAAGCTTGGAGCAGAAGATTATCTTAGAGGCGGCAATGGTCTGCTTCATCTGTCCAACCGCTACCGCGGCGGCGGTGATCACGGGTAAGTTAGGCGGTAGTGCCTCCAGTTTGACCACCTACACATTGCTCTCCAACCTATTGACTGCTGTGGCCGTGCCTTTGCTGTTTCCCTTGGTGGAGCCACATGCCAGCCTCAGTTTCTTCTCCGCATTCCTGCTGATCTTGAGCAAGGTGTTCCCGCTGCTGCTCTGTCCCTTCTTCTTAGCCTGCCTGTTGCGCTATTTCATGCCGATCGTGCACCGTTGGCTGTTGAGCTATCACGAAATGGCCTTTTACCTTTGGGCGGTGGCTTTGGCTATCGTGACCGGCCAGACCGTACGTTCGCTCTGCAATAGCGAGGCGGAGCCTTTAGTGGAGCTTTGGATCGCCTTGGCGGGCTTGCTCACCTGTGCCATTCAATTCTTCTTGGGGAAGCGGATCGGCTCCTATTATGACGATCGTATCAGCGCAGGACAGGCCTTAGGCCAGAAGAATACGGTGTTAGCCATTTGGATGGCCTATACCTATTTGCATCCCCTCTCATCGGTGGGTCCGGGTAGCTACGTCTTATGGCAGAACCTGTTCAACTCTTGGCAACTCTGGAAAAAAGCCAAAAAGGAGGGTAAGGCTTAAGACCACTCGCTTTTCATGCCATCCATTTATGGCATTATGACATAGATTGCCTATATTTGTACGCAAATACAAGCATTATGGCACAGGTATCTATGACAGTCCGTATGGACTCACAATTAAAGAAGATGTTTGATGAGCTTTGTCTCCAGTTTGGAATGAGTGCAAATACAGCGATGAATGTGTTTGCGAAAGCTGTTGTGCAACGGGGGAAAATCCCTTTTGAGATTAGGGGAGATAGGGCTTATGAAGCTTTGGATGGCAGTTTGGCTTATAGAAGCCTGAGGGCCATGGCAGAGTCTGGTCAGTTGCCCGATTTGAGTCTTGATGAGATCAATGATGAGATCAACCAAACAAGGCAAGGAGTATGAGCGTATATGCTGTGTATGACACCAATGTTATAGTATCTGCACTATTGTCTCGAAATGCGAATGCGGCCACAGTTAAAGTATTGGATGCCTGTCTGGAGAAGCGGCAGATTATTCCTGTATATAATGATGACATCATTAAGGAGTACAGAGAGGTGCTTCTTCGCCCGAAATTTCACTTCCCAGAGCCATTGGTAATGGCTGTAATCAAGAAGCTGATTGCGATAGGTGTTCATTCGGATGCCATTCATTCTGATGAACATTTCGTAGATCCGAAAGATATCGTTTTCTATGAGGTAGCTATTTCTAAAGATGGTGCTTATTTGATAACGGGTAATCGGAAGCATTTCCCCAATACACCGATTGTTGTAACGCCAGCTGAAATGGTGAGCCTATTGCAACAAATGGATGTATTGGGGTCATAGTTATTTTTCTTTCGGCAACACCAAATTGAGGATCACAGCAAGCAGGAAGACGACAGCCACGCAGTTCTCAGCGAAGACTGTCTGCACAATCTGTGGGAAGATAGAGAACAGCTGCGTGACGGAGGTGAATCCCAATCCTACACTCAATGAGAGGCTCACAATGATCATGTTACGCTGAGAGAAGCCACACCGAGCCATCATCTGGAAACCGGCGAACAGGATACTACCAAACATCATGATGGTACAACCGCCCAGCACGGCCTGCGGAATCGTAGCCAATAGACTGCCTACGAGGGGGAACAGACCACCTAAGATCAGGATGCAAGCACCCGTGGCGATGGCGAAACGATTGACCACCTTCGTCATGGCAGACAAACCGACGTTCTGCGAGAAGGAGGTGATCGGCGTGCAACCAAACAGACCGGCTACAACACTGACGAAACCATCACAGGCCACAGAGGCACCCATCTCCTTTTCGTGCACGTTTCTTCCTAATGCCCCTGAGCAAATAGCCGAGGTATCGCCAATTGTTTCTGTCGCTGACACCAAATAGACGCAGACGATCGCCAGAATGGTGTCTAAATGAAACTCCGGCGTGAAAGGTAGCAAGGTTGGCAGAGAGACGATCGACACGTCACTCAGTCCAGAGAAATCGACCATGCCCATGCACAAGGCCAGTAGGTATCCCACGATTAATCCAATCAATACGGAAAGGGAGCGTACCATCTGATGGTTGATCATCTGGGCGATCAGACAGGTTAGCAACGTGACCGTTCCAACCACCCAATTCTGCCAGCTGCCGAAATCAGCTGCCCCTTGTCCTCCAGCGAAGCTATTCGCTCCGATTGGCAACAGCGAGAAACCGATGGCGGTCACCACCGTAGCAGCTACGATGTGAGGAATCAGCTTTGTCCATTTATTCGGGAAAAGTCCTAAGCAACCCTCCACGACACCACCCACGATGACGGCACCCATCAGGGTACCCATTCCCTTGGTGGTGGCGATGCCAATAGCTAACGAAAGAAAGGTAAATGAGATACCCATCACGATTGGCAAACGGGAGCCGATGCGCCAGATCGGATAAAGCTGTACCAACGTGCCGATACCGGCGATGATCATGCAGTTTTGGATCAAAGCCGCGCTGATACTCTTGTCTAACCCAACCACACCCGCAAGGATCATGATCGGCGTGATATTGGCCACGAACATGGCCAAGACATGCTGCAACCCAAAGGGGACCGCTTTCGCGAGGGGCACTCGTCCGTCTAATTCATAAATGCTGCTCATGGTCTTTCGGCTTTATGGTGTAGTGACTGTGCGGGTTGTCCACGGAACACGATCGTCTGCGTGGCGTAATCCATCGACTCCAAGATAGCGATCGACTCCAACTGATAGCCCGCCTCACGGAGCAAACGACCTCCCTGCTGTTGCCCCTTCTCGATGGCGATACCGATACCTACCACTTCGCCCCCTGCCTGGTGTACGATGTCGATCAATGCCTTGGAGGCCTGTCCGTCTGCCAAGAAATCATCCACGATCAAGACCTTGTCGTTGGCGGTCAGATAGGGGCGCGACACGAAGACATTATTCATCTTCTTGTGGGTGAACGAATAGGCTTGCGCCACATACTTGTCGTCTGTGCTGTTGGCTGTCTGCCCCTTCTTGGCGAAGACCACGGGTACGTCATACAGGTCGCCCAGCAATGCCGCGATAGCGATACCACTTGCCTCGATAGTCAAGATTTTGTTCACTGTTTTGCCACGGAACCGACGTTTAAACTCAAATGCGATCTGACGGATGATGTCCACGTCAATTTGGTGATTGAGGAAATTATCCACTTTCAAGATATTGCCCTCTTTGATCACGCCATCTTCAATAATTTTTTGCTCTAAAAAGTTCATAGATGTATTTTATCTTTGCGAATAATAAATTTAAGATTTCCGCGAAGATACAAAAAAGAGAAGAGAGCCTTATGGCTTTTCCTCCCTCAAAAACTATTTTTACTATCTTCGCGGCCGAACTACGTTGATTGAACGATTTGCGAGAGATAGTTTTGAAATATATACGCCTATTCTTGCCGTTGCTGTTTATTACCTATTACAGCGGCGTCTCGTTTTTTACGCACGTTCATATTGAGCAGGGCACAACCATCGTGCATGCCCATCCCTTTGCCACTTCGGATGGGGCTTCGGAGCATCAACATGGCTCGTTGGCTGAGATCCAGCTGTATCATGTGCTCTCCACAATCGTAGCTGCCGATGGAGCTATCCATCCTTTGCAGTTAAACTACCAGGCTATACAGATAGCTGAACTCTCAGCGTCGCTTGTCTATCCTACCCATTTGCAAGCGATTGTTGGCCGACTTTATCTCCGTGCGCCACCTTCTTGTTCATGCTAACCCTTGGTGGGTATCGAGTTAATTTATCTTTTATTTTCAATCCATTCAATCAATTAGGGGCGGAAAAGGCCGCCTCTCAGTCATCGTATGAACAAGACATTATTAGCTATCTTGTTGTGTCTTTGCTGTGCCTTGACGGCAGCAAACGCAGCAGATTACAACGCGCTGAACCCTTCGGATGCGAATATCGTAGGGCACATTATCGATAAAAAAACAGGTGAACATCTACCTTTTATCAATCTATTCTTAAAAGGGACAACTATTGGAACGACGACCGACGCAACGGGTCATTATTATTTGAAGAACTTGCCTGAAGGAGAGTTTACGTTGGTCATGAAGGCATTAGGCTATCAGACCATCGAGCAGCAGGTGAAACTGAAACGGGGAAAGACCATCGAAATCAATTTCGAGGCGGTAGAGGATGCTGTCTCCTTGGATGGCGTAGTGGTCTCGGCCAACCGTAATGAGACGACACGAAGGATGGCACCCTCCTTGGTGAATGTGTTAGACAGTAAGACCTTTGAGACCGTTCATGCCACCTCTTTGGCCGACGGCTTGAACTTTCAGCCGGGTGTACGGGTGGAGAACAATTGCCAAAATTGCGGTTTTCAGCAGGTGCGAATCAACGGCTTGGAGGGGCCTTACACACAAATTCTGGTGGATAGCCGACCTATCTTTAGCGCATTGACCGGTGTGTATGGCTTGGAACAGATCCCGGCAAACATGATCGAGCGGGTAGAGGTGATGCGTGGTGGTGGCTCGGCGCTGTTTGGCTCCTCTGCGATTGCCGGCACGATCAATATCATTACCAAGGAGCCCTTGCGCAACTCGGCGCAGTTGGCTCACTCCCTGACCATGGTAGGAGGGAGCCGACCGGACAACAACACGACATTCAACGCCTCGTTGGTGACTGACAATCACAAGGCGGGTGTTTACCTGTTTGGACAGGGACGGCATCGTGCCGCCTACGATGACGATGGGGATGGCTACACGGAGTTAGGTAAGCTGGAGGCAAAGACGTTGGGCTTTCGCTCTTATCTGAAAACCAGCAACTATGCGAAGCTGACCTTTGAATACCACAACATCAGTGAGTTCCGACGGGGTGGAAACTTGCTGGATTTGCCACCGCATGAGACGGATATCACGGAGCAAACCGATCATCAGATCAATGGGGGCGGATTGAAGTTCGACCTCTTTTCCAAGAACGAGCGTCACCGACTGAGTGTCTATACCTCCGCGCAGCATACCAAGCGGCAAAGCTATTACGGAGCGGGACAAGACCCTAACGCCTACGGTAGCACCACCGATATGACCTTCGTGGGCGGCTCGCAATACAATTATGAGTCCGAACGCTGCCTCTTCATGCCCGCAACCTTTACGGGTGGTATGGAATATAGCTACGACGACCTGCAGGATCGCATGTTAGGCTATAACCGAACCATCTCACAAACGGTGCACATCGGGAGCCTTTTCGCGCAGAACGAGTGGAAGAACCACTATTGGAGCCTGTTGATCGGTGGCCGTTTAGATAAGCATAACTTGATGGATCATGTGATCTTTAGCCCTCGTGCCAACTTGCGCTATAACCCGACTGACGACATGAACTTGCGCCTCTCTTATTCGAGCGGTTTCCGGGCACCGCAAGCCTTCGACGAGGATCTGCATATCACAGCCGTAGGCGGCGATGTCGCCTTGATTCAACTGTCTCCCAGCTTGAAAGAGGAGAAGTCGCAGAGCCTAAGTGCTTCCGCCGATCTGTATCATCGCTTTGGCCCGGTGCAGGTCAATTTCCTGGTGGAGGGCTTCTACACCGACTTGCGGGATGTTTTCATCTTGGAGGAGATGGGACGAGACGAGGCGGGCAACCTCTTGTTGGAACGACGCAATGGCAAAGGAGCCAACGTGATGGGTATCAACTTAGAGGGAAAAATGGCCTACGCTTGGTTGCAGCTGCAAGCGGGAGCTACCTGGCAACGGAGCCGCTATAAGGAGCCGGAGCAGTGGAGCGATAACCCGCATATCGAGCCCCAAAAGAAGATGTTCCGCTCGCCGGATTGCTATGGCTATTTCACGGCGACACTCACGCCGGTGAATCGCTTGACCGCCGCCTTGACGGGTACCTACACAGGATCCATGCTCGTGCAACACTTCGCAGGCTATGTGCCCGAGGATCGGGAGGAAACCACCCCTCACTTCTTCGACATGCAGGTGAAGCTGGCCTATGACATCCCTTTGGCGCAGGCCTTCACGTTGCAAATCAATGGGGGCGTTCAGAACTTGTTCAACTCCTATCAGTCTGATTTTGATAAAGGAGCGAATCGAGATGCCGGCTATATCTATGGCCCAAGCACCCCTCGGAGCTTCTTCGTGGGCTGTAAGATTAGTTATTGATTCCAAACAGGCGAAAAAACGAGATTGGCTATTCCAATAATAATATGTATCTTCGCGGTTAAACAAATCATGAGCATGAAATATAATACAGAAGAGAAGCGATTGGCTTTGCCGGATTATGGTCGCAACATCCAGAACATGGTCGATCATTGCCTGACGATCGCTGACCGAGAGGAGCGCACACGTTGCGCCAATACGATCATTAGCATAATGGGTAACATGTTTCCGCATTTGCGGGATGTGAATCACTTCAAACATATATTGTGGGATCATTTAGCAATCATGTCTGACTTCAAGTTGGACATTGACTATCCTTACGAGGTCATCAAGAAGGAGGAGCTTAACGTTCGTCCAAAGTGCTTGCCTTATCCCAAGAACAACATCCGCTATCGGCATTATGGCAAGATCATCGAGTTGATGATCAACGAGGCGAGCAAGATGGAGGAGGGAGCGATGCGTGACCGGTTGGTACAGTTGCTGGCTACCCACTTGAAGTTGGATTACCTCTTATGGAACAAGGATTCGGTGGACGACGAGAAGATCTTCAAGGATCTGGCGGAACTGTCCAAATGGAAGCTCTCGTTGCGTCCCGATCAGCTCAAACTGATGGAGGGACGGGAGCTGATGCGTATCTGCAACGGCAACGCCGCGAAGAACATCTCGCAAGCGGCCAAGCAAGCGAACGCCAAGAAGAACCAAGGTGGCGGTGCGAAGAACCAGCCGAACGCGACAAAAAAGAATCCGAACAATCCCAATAAAAAACAGGCGAAGAAGCAGTAATGAGTTCGTTCGTAATCGAGGGAGGACACCGTTTATCGGGTGAGATCGTCCCGCAGGGAGCGAAGAATGAGGCGTTAGAGGTGATCTGCGCCACCCTATTGACAGCGGAGCGAGTGACGATTCATAACATCCCGGACATCCTGGATGTGAACAATCTGATCTCGTTGCTGCGGGATATGGGGGTGAAGGTGGAGCGCCTCTCGGCGGGCAGCTATGCGTTTCAAGCGGATGCGGTGGATCTCGCCTACTTAGAGACACCTGATTTCTTGCGTCGAAGCGGAAGTCTCAGAGGCTCGGTGATGATCGTCGGTCCTTTGGTAGCACGTTTCGGACGGGCCTTGATCCCTAAGCCGGGTGGCGATAAGATCGGTCGCCGTCGTTTGGATACCCATTTCGTGGGCATCCAGAAGCTGGGAGCTTGTTTCCATTACGACCCAGCCCGACAGCTCTATGAGATCGCTTGCGACCATCTGCGAGGCACCTATATGCTCTTGGACGAGGCTTCCGTGACCGGTACGGCCAACATCTTGATGGCCTCAGTCTTGGCCGATGGGGTAACGACCATCTACAATGCGGCTTGTGAACCCTATTTGCAACAGCTCTCGGCCCTATTGAACCGTATGGGCGCCAAAATCTCCGGCGTAGGTTCCAACCTGCTGACCATTGAGGGAGTGGCTGCTTTGCATGGCACGACCCATACGATCCTGCCCGATATGATCGAGGTGGGTAGCTTTATCGGTATGGCAGCTATGACCGGCTCGGAGATTACCATCAAAGATACCGGTTATGCCAACTTGGGCATCATTCCCAATGCGTTCCGTCGGTTAGGCATCACGGTGGAGCAGCGAGGAGACGATATTTATATTCCTCGCCATGAGTCGTATGAGATAGATACCTTTATTGATGGCTCGATCATGACCATCGCTGACGCACCTTGGCCGGGATTGACCCCGGACCTGTTGAGTGTCTTCTTGGTGGTGGCCACACAGGCTGTCGGTAGTGTGCTGATTCATCAGAAGATGTTCGAGAGCCGCCTGTTTTTCGTGGATAAGCTGATAGACATGGGGGCGCAGATCATTTTGTGTGATCCCCACAGAGCCACGGTGATCGGCCTTGGACATCGGTTCAAGTTGAGAGGCTCGACGATGGTCTCGCCGGATATTCGTGCCGGTATCGCCTTGTTGATCGCGGCGATGAGCGCAGAGGGCAAGAGTGTTATCCATAATATCGACCAGATCGACCGCGGCTATCAAGACATTGACAAACGGTTGAATCGGATTGGCGCGCACATTGAGCGCATTAGGCAATAAGAATCCGTATAAATTGGAGAAGATATGATCAGGCAAGAGGAGGTTTTCAAGATTGGGCAATTCGCCAAACCCCACGGCATCAAGGGGGAATTGTCGTTGCTGACGCAATGTGATCTCTTTGAGGAGGCGGAGGAGCCTTACGTCGTCTGCGAGATGGATGGTATCTTGGTACCGTTCTTCGTGGAGGAGTATCGCTACAAGTCCGACTCGGTGATGCTGGTGAAACTGGAGGATGTAAACTCGGAAGAGGAGGCACGTCCCTTCGTGAACAAGGAGGTGTTCTATCCGCTTGACCGGGTGGATCCAGCGGATTGGGTAGGTGAGATGACATGGGATAACTTCATGGGTTATACCGTGGTGGATGCCCACAAAGGGGAACTGGGCGCGATTACGGCGGTGGATGAATCGACCATCAATGTCTTGTTGCAGATCAATCACCATGGCGAGGAGCTCTTGATCCCTGCCGCCGAGGAGTTGATCACGGCGGTCGATCACGAGGCACGCCGGTTGGAGGTCTCGCTTCCTGACGGTCTGTTGGATTTATAGGTTGTTT
The DNA here is from genome assembly GCA_946055095.1 of uncultured Parabacteroides sp. Classification (GTDB taxonomy): domain Bacteria; phylum Bacteroidota; class Bacteroidia; order Bacteroidales; family Tannerellaceae; genus Parabacteroides. The sequence continues at coordinate 21,421 of CAMGEM010000001.1, forward strand.
TTCAAATCTGAATAGATAAGCAAATGAGACAGCGAAATACGAAATCTTTTTGGCATCGCATCCGGTTTAAATACAAGCTCTCGTTCATCAACGAGGGCACGTTGGAGGAGGTTTGGTCATTCCGACTGAGCCAGTTGTCGGCTTTCGTGACATTGGCTCTTTTTGCTTGCTTCCTGATTGCGGTGACGGCGTTGATCATCATCACGACACCGATCCGCAACTACCTGCCTGGTTATTTGGATGTGGAGGTGCGTAAAGCGATCGTGGAGAATGCCTTACGAGCCGACTCCTTGGAGCGGATGATGGCTATCCATGAGCTCTACCTGAACAATGTGACGGGCATTCTTTCTGGCACATTGCCCATTGATTCGATCCGTCAGATCGACTCTTTGGCTACCAACGACATCAACTATGAGATTCCTCGCAGCCAAGCGGAGGATGAATTTTTGAAGGAGTTCGCCGAGGAGGAGAAGTACAACCTGACCGTCTTGGCCGATCCTGAGAAGGTGCCAACGGACGGTGTCTTTTTCTACAAGCCGGTCAATGGCACCATCTCTGCGCATTATGAGGGAGCCCTGCGCCATTACGGGGTGGACTTGGTGGCCAAGGAACGGGAGAGCGTCTTGGCAACGCTCGATGGCACGGTGGTCTATGCCGGGTTCGATGCCAACCAAGGCAATGTCATTCAGTTGCAACATAAAAATGGATTTATCTCGGTTTATAAACACAATGCTCTACTGCTGAAAGAGGTAGGGGACATGGTGCAGGCGGGAGAGGCGATTGCGTTAGTCGGCAACACCGGCAAGCTATCCACGGGTCCGCATCTGCATTTTGAGCTGTGGTACAAAGGAAACCCGGTGAATCCAGAGGAATACATAGCATTTTAGGGTCATGAAGAAAAGACAATTAGCCATATTAGGATCAACCGGCTCGATTGGCACACAAGCCTTAGAGGTGATTAGTGAGCATAGCGACCTGTTCGAGGTCTATGCGCTGACCTGTAACAATCAGGTGGATTTACTGATCGAGCAGGCAAGGCGATTCATGCCGGAGGTGGTGGTGATCGCCAACGAACAGAAATATCCCGAACTGAAAGAGGCTCTGGAGGATCTGCCCATCAAGGTATGGGCTGGTTCGGAGGCTATCGCCCAGTTGGTTCGGATGGAGCCGATTGATATGGTGCTGACCGCCATGGTCGGCTATGCCGGTTTACGCCCCACGATCGAGGCAATCAAGGCTGGCAAGGCCATCGCATTGGCCAACAAGGAGACATTGGTGGTGGCTGGTGAACTCATCATGGGCTTGGCAGCCAAGCACAATGTGCCTATTCTTCCGGTCGATTCGGAGCATTCCGCCATTTTCCAATGCCTGACGGGTGCCTACGACAACCCCATTGAGAAGATCTTGCTGACCGCTTCGGGTGGGCCGTTCCGCACGAAGACCCTGGAGGAGTTAGCTACCGTGACCAAGGCGCAAGCCCTGAAGCACCCGAACTGGACGATGGGTGCCAAGATCACGATCGACTCCGCTTCGATGATGAACAAGGGATTTGAGATGATCGAGGCGAAATGGCTCTTCGATGTCACCCCCGAGCAGGTGCAGGTATTGGTGCATCCCCAATCGGTCATCCACTCTGCCGTGCAGTTTGAGGATGGGGCGGTCATCGCGCAGTTGGGCATTCCCGACATGAAGTTGCCGATCGCTTACGCCTTCTCGTTCCCCAAGCGCATGAAGAGTATGGCACCCCGCTTGGATTTCAGGAAATACGCGACACTCACCTTTGAGGAGCCGGATAAGGTACGCTTCCGTAACTTGGCTTTCGCTTTCGAGGCGGCCAAGCAGGGAGGGAATATGCCCTGCATCTTGAATGCGGCCAACGAGGTGGTGGTAGCTGCCTTCTTGCGGGATCAGATCGGTTTCTTGCGTATGAGCGAGGTGATCGAGCAGGTCATGGGCAAAGCGACCTTCAAGGTCAATCCCACCTATGAGGATTACGTGGAGACCGATAGCGAGGCACGACGTATCGCGACGGAGTTGCTTTGAGCCTGGGTGAATAGTTGTATAGGGAAACAAGAAACGATAAAACAGTATAGAGGAATAAACATTGATGGAAACAATCTTAATTAAGGCGTTACAGCTCATTTTGAGCTTATCGATATTGGTGATTATCCATGAGTTCGGGCACTTTATCTTTGCTCGGATCTTCAAGGTGAGAGTGGAGAAGTTCTACCTTTTCTTCGATCCTTGGTTCTCGCTTTTCAAATACAAGCCTAAGAACAGCGACACGGAGTATGGTGTGGGCTGGCTTCCGTTAGGTGGCTATTGCAAGATCTCAGGCATGATCGACGAGAGCATGGACAAGGAGGCGATGGCCCAACCGCCCAAGCCCTACGAATTTCGTTCCAAACCGGCTGGTCAGCGTTTGTTGATCATGGTGGGTGGTGTGCTTTTTAACTTTATCTTGGCACTCTTTGTCTATTCCATGGTGCTCTTCACCTGGGGCGACACCTTCTTGCCCTTGAAGAACATGAAGATGGGTATGAACTACAGTGAGACTTTCCAAGAGGTAGGTTTCGTGGATGGGGATATCCTGTTGCGTGCGGATGGTGTGGAGTTAGAACGTTTCAACAGTGATTGCTTCCGTAAGGTGGTCGAGGCCAAAGAGGTGACCGTCTTGCGTCAAGGTCAGGAGCGTACGATCGCCATTCCAGCGGATATGATGCAGCGTTGTATGCGTGAGGGCAAGGGATTCGCCGATCCGAACCGTTTCCCGATGGTGATCAAGGAGATTCCTTCCACCGACTCACCGGCCGCTAAAGCTGGCTTACAGCCGGGCGATAGCATCGTAGGCATCAATGGGGTAGCCACACCGACCTTCTATGAGGTGAGCGAGGCGTTAGCAGCGCATAAGAACGAGTCGATCGCATTGGATTTCTACCGTTCGGGATTGCGTCAGCAATTGACGTTGCAGACCGATACGGCTGGCAAGTTGGGTGTGATGGTGATGCTTCCCACGGAGTTGTATCAAATGGAGCATCGCACGTATAGCCTCATCACCTGTGTGCCAGCTGGTGTCAAATTGGGTATCAAGACGCTGAAGGGCTACGTAGGTGATATGAAGTATGTCTTCACCAAGGAGGGTGCCTCCAGCTTGGGTGGTTTTGGCACGATCGCCAACCTCTTCCCGGCTACTTGGGACTGGCGTGCCTTCTGGATGCAAACGGCGTTCCTCTCGATCATCTTGGCATTCATGAACATCATTCCTATCCCTGCCTTGGATGGTGGCCATGTGCTGTTCTTACTCTATGAGGTGGTCACACGCCGCAAACCGAGTGATAAGTTCTTGGAGTATGCGCAGATGGCCGGTATGGGACTGTTGCTCTTGCTCTTGCTCTATGCCAACGGCAACGACTTGATCCGTGCCTTCTTCCGTTGACGAACAGTAAACAGTATATATCCTAAAAAAATAGTAATTCATGAAACTAAGAAATGTATGTTATGCAGCGATGGGTGCCTTAGCGCTATGCTTAGGGGCCTGCCAACAGCCGGTGGAGCCGCAAGAGACGGCGATCGCTGAGCGCTGGAGTGAGGAACAAGCCAATGCTTGGTATGCGAAGCTGCCTTGGTTGGCGGGTGTCGATTACATCAATGCCAGTTCGATCAATCAGATCGAGATGTGGAGCCAAGACACTTATAAAGCCGACGAGATCGACAAGGAGTTGGGTTGGGCTGAGGAGCTGGGCTTTAACACCCTGCGTGTTTATCTGAGCAGTGTAGTCTATGAGAACGACCCGGAGGGATTGAAGGAGCGTATGGACAATTTCTTGACCATCTGCCAGAAGCACCAGATCAAGCCGCTCTTCACCATCTTTGACGATTGCTGGAACGCCGAGTCCGCCTACGGCAAGCAACCGGATCCGAAGCCGGGTGTGCATAACTCTGGCTGGGTGCAGGATCCTGCGGCTTCCTTACGTCAAGATACGGTGACGCTCTATCCCAAAATGGAGAAGTATGTGAAAGATCTGTTGACTACTTTCGGCCAAGACGAGCGCATCCTGTTGTGGGATCTCTGGAATGAGCCGGGCAATGGCAATCACGGTGTCAGCACGTTGCCTCACTTGAAGAAGGTGTTTGAATGGGCACGTGAAGCCAATCCCTCACAGCCGTTGACTTGTGGTGTCTGGAATTGGAACGACTCCTTCGCTCCGCTGAATGCCTACCAAATCGAGCAATCAGACGTGGTTTCATATCATAATTACAATGATCGTGCGGATCATGAGCAGACCATCAAATACTTTAAGATGTTCAACCGCCCATTGGTTTGCACCGAGTATATGGCACGTCGCAACAACAGTCTGTTCAGCACCATCATGCCGCTCTTGAAGGAGAACAAAGTGGTAGCGATCAACTGGGGCTTTGTGGCTGGTAAGACCAACACCATTTTCGCTTGGGATGAGCCGAAGCCGAACGAGAAAGAGCCTAAGCTCTGGTTCCACGACATCTATCGGCAGGATAAGACACCGTTCGATCCCGCCGAGGTGGCTCTCATTAAGTCGTTGACTGGTAAAGAATAATCAAACTTCAGGGCAGTGTTGAAAAACATTGCCCATCTTTTTTGAAAACGTTGCCGATTGTTTTCAAAAACGTTGCCCATAAAAATAAAAAGCATTGCCCGTAATTTTTGAAACGGTTGCCCATGGTTTTTCGAAACGATGGGCAATGTTTTTTTAGTGCTTGAAGGGAAGGAGATAGGTGAGTTTAGCGGTGATCACTTGATTGGCGGATTTAGAGAAGGTATCCCCTTTATGACTGTTATAGATGTTGCTGAGCGACAGGTTGAAACGTCCCTCCAACAGGAAATAACCAATCGCTGTACGCAGCTCGATGCCAGGGCCGCCACAGAGTCCCCAATCGAACTGCTTTTGGATAGGCAACTCATGTTGCGTGTCGGGACGGTTCGGACTGGGGTTGGTCCCATTCAAGTTGGAGTCCGTGCTTTCGCTCAAGGCGAATCCAATACGGGGTCCCATGTTGAAGAACCCACGGAAACGATCACTCCCGAAATAGATATGTGTCAGAAAAGGGATCTCCACATAATTGATGGTACGGCTGTAATGGTACTCGGGCGCTTGATCATACTTTTCCGTCCAACCTTGCTGGATGAAGTTGGCCTCTAATTGCAGACCTAAATGCGGCTCCGTGATCCAACGAATCGTACCTCCACCAGTGAGCCCCATCTGCATCTTCGTGAGCACACGTGGCGAGAAACTCACGCTGGAGAGGCTGACACCCGCGGAGACGCCCGCTACCCATTCCCGTTGAAAGCTACTCTGCCCCCAGGCCAACAAGGGGCAGCACAGCCCTATCCAAAATAGTTTGTTTATCCTTCTCATCGTCATCCTTCTTTCGCCGGGTTATCTGATCTCGGTACGTGTCACGGTGAAATCGCTCTGATAGTGAACGATAAAGATATTGGTGTTGATGAAACCACCCCAATTATTCACCCGATGGAAATCGAAGCCGCTCTGGATGCTCTTGTAGTGAATCTTGTCGAGATTCGCCTCGAAGTTAGCACCATATCGACGGATCGCATTCAAGAAGAACATACCGGTATCGAAGCCCAGGATGCCATATTTCGGGAAGGTGTTGATCAGTGACTTGCTATACCAATGCTTGAAGTTGTGATAGAACTGGTGCACCTCCGGCGAGAGGTTATCCGCATAGAAGTTGCTGTAAATGTAGGTGTTCAACGCATAGAAGTCTTCTAAGCACTCACGGGCATAGGTTTGCCACTCCGGATACCCAAAAAGATTGATCTGATAGGGCAACTTTTCCTCCTCAACCAACTCCGCCAACATGCGCAACGGGGCCTTGATCTTATTGACGGCATCGAGCGAAGCGGAGGTAGGCAACACGATGTTGCGTTTGTCTGGTGAGAGCAGTGCCTCCACATCGGTGGCGAAGGTCTCATGGTTGTAGTTCAGCTCCTTGTAGGCAATGTGTTGCTCTTGCATCTCTGCCTTGAAGGCCTTGATAAACTCTTTCTTCTCCTCTTTATCCGGAATATTTACCAAGATAATATTATCCTCCTTGAACAGGCCACAACCCGCCTCTGCCGCTTTGGAGTAGAGGTAGGAGTGAGGGGTGTTCACCTGATAGACCTGTGCGTTCGAGAGCACATCGTCGTTTTTCGAGGTAAAGGGGATGATGTATTTGATCTTGTGCTGTTGCGCGAAATCGGCGATCAAACCGATCTGGTCATTCTGCACGGCACCGATAATCAGGTTCGCCTCGGTCAACGCATCCTCCTTTAAGTATTGCTTCACCTTTTCCGTGCCTTTGCCTGTATCATAGACAGATAACTCTACCGATACACCCTGCTTGCGCATACTGTCCACAGCCAGCAGCAAGCCCTCATAATACTCCACGAAACGGGCAGAGGCTGCTGATTGGGGCTGTTCACCCGCCATGAAGGGCAGGAGCAGGGCCATCTTGATGCGTTTCACCCGGTCGATGTCTTTGGGCGTGTTCAGCAGTGCGTTCACCTCATGCTCGGAAGGTTGCGCCACGGCTTCCATGATGGTCTCCTCGCTGGTCACAGGGATGCGGATCACCATACCCGCCCTTACGCCATTGCGCAACTCCGGGTTCAGACGGGTCAGCTCCACACTGGAGACATTAAACTTTCGGCAGATGCGATAGAGCGTCTCCTTGCGTTCCACCGTATAATTCATGGTTTTCTCCACCGTCTTTGTCTCTGTTTGCGGCAAGCGCTCAGCGGGTGTCTGAGGGATCCGAATAGTCCGGCCTTTTTGGAACGTCGAGGCGGAGAGGCCAGGATTGGCGGCTACGATGTCCTTTGCCGGCACGTTGTAGCGTATAGAGAGCGCATAGAGCGTCTCCTTGCTTTGGATGGTATGATAGGTGTAGGGATCCTCCTTCCCGGAAGAGGTAGTCGAGGAGGTTCGCTGTGGGATGCGCAAGGTAGCTCCCGCCTTGATACCCTCTTCACTGCCAGGGTTCAACCGATAGATGTCATCCACACTCACGCCATACATCGTAGCGATGGCATAGACGGTCTGTCCACGTTCGATCGTGTGCTGAAATTGCTCGTCGCCCGACTGTTGTCCGTAACTCACTCCAAAGGGAAGACCTAACAAGCAGGTCAATGCGAATATCCTGATTCTCTTCATTGCTTTGTTCAAAACCATTTCTAATACGAGTTGCAAAGATAGTGCAAAATTCAAAAGGAAACCGTATCTTCGCGTTTGAATCATTCACTCTTCACGAGGTTCATGAGGTCACAGTTTTCAAAATCAGCATTTCTACAGGTAAAGGAACATCAATTGCACAATGAGCTGACCGTTTGGCTCAATGAAGATCATAGCCAACCCAAGATCTTTGGGGCGGTGGTAGTCAAGGCTGGTGCCCGAGATTGCCCCAATACCGGCATCGCGCATTACTTTGAGCACATGATGTTTAAGGGGACGGATAAGATCGGCACGACCGATTACAAGGCGGAGAAGATCTTGCTGGATAACATCGCTGATAAATATGATATACTGGCAGAGACGGAGGATCCCGAACAACGTGCGCAGCTGCAAAAGGTGATCAACGACCTGAGCGTGCGTGCGGCGGAGTATGTGATCCCGAATGAGTTTGACCGGTTGATCTCTCGTTATGGGGGCACCAAGCTGAATGCCGGAACCTCCTACGACTACACGCTTTATTTCAATACGTTTTCTTCACAGTATATCGCCCAATGGGCGGAGATCAACAGCGAGCGGCTGATGAATCCGGTGTTTCGGCTCTTTCAGAGTGAGTTGGAGACGGTGTATGAGGAGAAGAACATGTATGGCGATGCGATGGCGAGCATGGCGATCGAGAAGATTACCGAACGCTATTTCTATCCCCATCCCTATGCCTATCCGATCATCGGCAGCGCGGAGAACTTGAAGAATCCCCGCCTTTCGGAGATGCGTCGCTTTTTCGAGAAGTATTATGTGGCCTCTAACATGGGCCTGATCCTGAGTGGTGATTTCCACTCGGAGGAGGTACTGCCTATCTTGGACGCTACCTTTGGACGACTGCGTACGGGCAATCCGCCCCGGCGGGAGGTGGTGGCTCTACCGCCTTTCCAAGGGAAGGAGAAGGTGAAGGTACGGATTCCGATGACCTTCGTGAAAATCTTGGCGATGGGTTTCCGTGGCGTGCCTGCCAACCATCCGGATCAGGTGGCGCTGAATGTCGCTGTCTCGCTGTTGAACAACAGCAACGGTACCGGCTTTCTCGACAAACTCACCGTGGAACATAAGGTGATGGGGGCGATGGCCATCAACCAGAGCATGAACGAGGCGGGGATCTTGGGGCTGTTGGTGTTTCCTAAATTCCTTTTTCAGAGCTATGGAGCGGCGGAGAAGTTGGTTTGGCAACAGATCCGACGGGTGCAACAGGGCGATTTCAGCGAGGAGACCTTTCGCAGCCTGAAGTTAGAGCAGAAGCGGGAATATGCCTCTAAGTTGGAGGACATCCATTCGCGTGCCGAGGTGATGATGCGTATCTTCTCGCAGGGGAAAAGCTGGCAGGATTACTTGGACGAGGTGAAACGGATTGATGCCCTGACCCGGGCAGACGTGATTGCCGTGGCGAAAAAGTATTTCACGGAGAACTACCTGTATGTGACCAAGGAGACCGGCCGTTATCCGAAACAGGCACTGCCCAAGCCCAACTATGCGCCGATCATCCCGAAGAACGCGGATGCCTCGTCCGACTACGTGAAGCAGCTGGAGCGCATCCCGGCTCGTGAGACGACCCCTCACTTCCTGGATTTTGAGCAGGATGTATATCGGGAATCACTCACACCGTGGGTCACGCTGTATGTGACCCCGAACAGTGTCAATGATATTTTCTCTCTGACGCTCAGCCACGGTGTCGGGAAATTGGAACGGAAGGAGTTGGAGAAGTTGGCGGCTTACCTGCCTTTGGTGGCGACCGAGTCGTTGTCGTTCGAGGCGTTCCGCAGCAAGTTGCAGGAGTTGGGAAGCACCCTGCTTTTCGATGTGACCGATACGGACTTCCGTATCCTGCTGAATGGATTCGACGCGCATTTGACGGAGACAGTGGCCCTGTTGGGCGATTTCCTGCGACATGCCAAGCCCGACGAGAAGAAGCTACACCAGCTGATTGACGAGGAGAAAGTGGCGGAGAAGAGCCTGTTCCATTCGAGTGAGAATGTGGCGGAGATGCTGTTGGAGAAGGTGATGTATGGCGATGCCTCTCGCTATCTGACCAAATTGTCGTTGGGCGAGGTGAAGAAATTGAAGGGAAAGCAGTTGATCCGCTGCTTCCAGGAGATCCGACGGACAGCGTGTGATGTGCATTATTGCGGCTCTCTGCCCGAGCAGGAGGTCGTGAAAGCGATTCGCCAACACCTGCCGATCGAGGAGGTCACGGTGCCATCCAACTGGTTCTATAACCGATCGCTGCGGCATTATGAGCGACCCACGATCTACCTGATGGAGATGAAAGAGTTGACGCAGAGCGTGATCTACGCCTATATGTATGTAGATCCGTTGAGCGATCAGCGGGAATTTCATTTGGCACGTCTGTTCAACAGCTATTTTGGCGGGGATATGTCGTCGCTCATGTTTCAGGAGATCCGGGAGTTTCGTTCGTATGCCTACCAAGTGAGTGCCCGGTTGAAACACCCGCCACTCAACCATGTGGAGCAACCGGCCAGCTTCGTGATGCGCTTGGCTACACAAGCGGATAAGACCGCCGACGCGATGGAGGTGCTGGAGAGTCTGGTGCGTGACATGCCGCAGCGTCCCGAACGGGTGGAGAGCGTGAAACGGACCATCCGCAACTGGGTGAACAACGAGTACCCCTCCAGTCGCTCGCTCTCCTTGAAGATCGCCAAGTTCCTGCACGAAGGGTATCAGAGCGATCCGAACAAAGACTATGTGGAGATGATCGGGCCGATACGGATGGAGGAGATCATGGATTTCTACGAGCGGCACATACAGAATGGCCAGTTGGTGTATGCCATTGTGGGTAACAGCAAACAGATGGATCTAAACCGGTTGGCTCGTTTTGGCGAAATCATCAAAGTGAAAAAGAAAGACATTTACCGATAATGTATAGCAAAGAGGAACTGAAGAGATTGAAGCTGGAGTTTTGGGAGAGTTTCGCGGCCTTCTGCGAGGTGCAGCCTTATCTCCGTCGCCGGCGTAAGATCTGGACATTATATAATACCAAGGTAAAAGGCGTGGAGCTGAAGTTTGATGCCAACCGGCAAGGGGCCTATGTGATCTTGGAGGTCAATCATCGCAACGAGAGCGATCGCTTGGAGATGTTTGAGCGGCTCTCCTGGTATAAGGAGACACTCGAACGAGATTTCCCCGAGGGGTTGATCTGGGACATCTGCTTCGTCCGGGAGAATGGGGAGCAGGTGGCTCGTATCTACACCGCCCGGGAGGGATTGGATCTGCATCGACGGTCGGATTGGGGCGAGCTGTTCAACTTCATGGCTCAACAGATGTATCTCTTGGAACGCAACTTCATGGAGATCGCCGAATACCTAAGAGACTGAATAACTTATCATCATTATTATGAAATGGAAAATAGGCATGGGGACTTGCCTGATGATCGGGCTGATGGCCTGTCAATCTCCCCAAAACGAACCATCCAAACTGACCGAAGAGGGCGTTAGCTTGGAGTTAGCCCAATTTCGGAAAGCGCATTTCAGTGCGGTCCACTATCAACTCTTTTTCTCGATTCCCGCCGAGCGACAGCAACCGGTAGAGGGAGAGGTGGAGATCCGTTTCCAGACGGAGCAGCCACAGCCTTTGATCCTCGACTTCCGGGCAGAGCCGGAGCAGGTGAAGCAGGTGGAGCTGAACGGTCAATCGGTGGCCTATACCGTGCAAGCCGAGCACATCGTGATTGCCAAGGAGCATATCTCCGCCGGGGAGAACCGGGTGCGGGTACATTTTACCCCGGCCGATCAATCGCTTAACCGTCGAGAGGAGTTTCTCTATACCTTGTTGGTGCCTGATCGGGCACGGACGTTGTTCCCCTGTTTCGACCAACCCAACCTCAAGGCACTCTTTACATTGACGTTAGAGGTGCCTGCGGCTTGGCAAGCGGTGGCGAATGGCGCAGTGGATCGGGTAGATAGTCTCTCCGTGCCGGGCAAGCACCTGATTCAGTTCCATCAGACAGAGCCGTTGAGCACCTATCTCTTCTCTTTCGTAGCGGGCGAATTGCAGAAGGAGCAGTTTGAACGGGAGGGGAGAACCATCGCCATCTATCACCGGGAGACCGACCCGCAGAAGGTGGCACAATGCCCCGCTATCGCCGACGAGGTGTTTGACGCGTTGGCTTGGCAAGCTGATTTCACGGGGTTGGACTATCCCTTCATGAAATATGACCTGATCATCCTGCCCGGATTCCAATATGGCGGTATGGAGCATACAGGAGCTACGCTGTATGCGGATCGGCGTATGTTCCTCGATGCGCATCCGACACTCAACGAGCGGTTGGGACGCAGTGCCTTGATCGCCCACGAGACCTCGCACATGTGGTTTGGCGATTATGTCACGATGGCTTGGTTCAACGACGTATGGACCAAGGAGGTCTTTGCCAACTATTTCGCCTCTCGCATCGTAGAGCCGCAATACCCGGCCGTGAACCACCGACTGAATTTCATCCGTGACTACCTACCTGCCGCTTATGCGGAGGATCGTACGTTGGGAGCCAATCCCATCCAGCAATCGTTAGACAACCTGCGCAATGCGGGATTGGTGTATGGCGGCATTATCTACGACAAGTCGCCGGTCGTCATGGAGATGCTGGTGCGTGTCTTGGGCGAGGAGGCTTTCCGAGAGGGGATTCGGGAATATATCAAAAGTTTCCCCTATGGCAATGCGACTTGGGATGAGCTGATTGAGATCTTGGATCGTTATACGGAGGCTGATCTGCGCAGCTGGAGCCAAGCTTGGGTAGGAGAGAAGGGTATGCCAGAGCTGACAGCCACGATCGAAGGCGATGAGTTAGTCGTGCGTCAACAAGACGCTTGGGGAAGAGGCTTGATCTGGCCGCAACAGTTGGCTTATCAGCTATATAGCCACGGTAAGACGCAGTTGGTAACGCTCAATAGCGATGCTGCGGAGGTACGTGTGAAACTGGAGCATCTACCGACTGACGCATGGATCTTGCCAAATGTGGATGGCAGAGGCTATGGCTTTTTCCGCTTGGATGAGCCGACAGCAGCCACTTGCTGGGAGGTGTTGCGCACAAGCACCGACGAGGTGCTTAGAGGCTCATTACTCATTACCCTGTTTGAGAACCTGCGCCGTCAAGCGATTGATCCCAAGGCATTTCGATCCGCATTGTTGGCTTATCTGCCTCAAGAGCCGAATGCGTTGCTGTTCTCGATGGCTTTAGGCTATTTAGGCAATTGCCAGGCTCTGTTTCCCGCTGATGCGGCTCCCGTGGAAGAGGCACTGTGGCAGATGGTTACGACCGCAGAGGAGCCGTCACGCCGTTTGCAAGCGTTCCGTTTGTATCGGAATGTGGTGGAGTCAACAGCAGGCAAAGCGCGACTCTATACCATCTGGGAACAAGCGCAAGCACCCAAGGGCTGTTATCTGAGCGAAAGTGACTATATCTCTTTATCTTATCGGTTGGCTATCTTAATGCCGGAACAGGCTGATCAGATCGTCGCCAAGCAACTGGCACGGATCGAGAATAGCGATCGACGCAAAGAATACCGTTTCATCTCACCAGCGGTATCACCGAATAAAGCCGTGCGCGACAGCGTGTTCCAGTCGTTGTTAATCGCAGAGAACCGACGTGTGGAACCTTGGGCCGCATCGGCATTGTCGTTGTTGAACGATGCGAAACGAGAAAAGGAATCCATCGGTTACATCCGGCCAGCGATCGAGATCCTGCAAGAGGTGCAACGAACCGGCGATATTTTCTTTCCGACCAATTGGATGCGTGCTTTGTTGGCGGGACATCATTCCGAGGAAGCACGAAACGAGGTGGATCGTTTCTTCGCCGACCATCCGGATTACTCGCCGATGCTGTCCAACAAGATCAAGCAACAGGCCGATCATCTTTACCTGAAGTAATAGTATAATCACGATTATGTTTAATAGGGTTCGTGGGGTGATACCCTATGTAACCGAATTGTAACCGTTATTTCATCGTAAAGAAACAAGAAAAGACGATCTTTGCCCCAACGATAGTAAGGCTACCGATTCGTGAAATAGTAACAAAGAGAAATGAAAGATATGGAAACGACAAAAAGCATGGCGCGTATCTTAGTGGTCGATGACGAGGAAGATCTGTGCGAGATCTTGCGCTTCAATTTAGAGACTGAAGGCTACGCAGTGGATACCGCATGTAGTGCTGAGGAAGCGCTCCAGATGGATCTGGCACCCTACGACCTCTTCTTGCTGGATGTGATGATGGGCGAAATTTCGGGTTTCAAGATGGCTCGCCTGTTGCGACAAGAGCCTCAGACAGCCGCTACCCCCATCATTTTTCTGACAGCGAAAGATACGGAGAACGATTTACTGACGGGTTTCAATCTGGGCGCGGACGATTATATCTCCAAGCCCTTCTCCATTCGGCAAGTCATCGCTCGTGTCAAGGCGGTTCTTCGGCGGACAAAAGCCGCTGCCAACAAGGATGAAGCGGATGATCAACTCGCTTTTGAGACACTGCTGTTAGACACTCGACGCATCAGGGCGACCATTGACGGCCAAGAGGTTCCGCTCACCAAGAAGGAGTTCGAGATCCTTCGACTGCTGTTGGAGAACCGTGGGAATGTCTTTTCACGGGAAGAGATCCTCGCCCATGTCTGGAAAGATGAGGTCTATGTGTTGGATCGAACCATTGATGTCAACATCACACGCCTGCGCAAGAAAATCGGTCGCTATGGCAAGAACATTGTCACCCGATTGGGCTTTGGCTATTGCTTTGATTGCTAATTTTCAGAAAAATAAGGGGATATGAATAAAGTAAGCATGGATGGTGAGATCCGTATCCATTTCAGTCAGCGATTGTTTTGGGCCATCTCCGCTATGTTTTTGGTGTTTAACTCCTGTTTCTTGCTGTTTCAATACCAACGGGAAAAGGAGTTTGCGGAGGAGAAGCTGAACAACGTGTTGAGTAATTATAACTACCAGCTATTCCGCAAATGTCTGAATAGTAATGATATTGCGCTCACTGTTGAGGAGTTTATGCAGGATATTCCGCAGCACGACCTGCGCGTGACGATCATTGATCCCTCAGGCCATGTGCTTTTCGATAACAGCGGAACGGATGAATTAGACAACCACAACGATCGAAGCGAGGTGAAGAAAGCACGCTTGCAAAACGAGGGATTTGCCATACGCTCCTCCTCCTCTACCGGCAAGCGTTATTTCTACTCCGCCTCCAATATTGGTGGTTACATCTACCGATCCGCTTTGCAGTATGATCCTTATGTGAAGGCTGTGCTCAAGATAAACATGGATTTTGCCTATTTCATGGGGGTGATGACCTTGATTCTCTTCTTGGTGCTCTCTCGTTTTACCATGAGCATCGGCAAGACCATCTCTAAATTAAGGGATTTCGCCCGGACAGCCGAGAAGGAGCAGATGCCTGATCTGGATTACGTATTCCCGAACGACGAGTTAGGCGACATCGCCAAGAACATTGTCACGCTCTACCACCAGCAACAACGATCCAAATATACGCTCTCTATGGAGAGAGAGAAATTGGTGAAGCATTTTCAGTATTCGAAGGAGGGTTTCGCCATGTTTGGTGCCGACGGTCGGGAGATTCTTTCCAATATCCTCTTTATCCAGTTCATGAACGTGATCTCCGACACGCAATTGCATTATGTGGAAGAGGCGATTGAGATGCCTGAGTTAGAGCAGATCCACACGTTTATAGTCAAGAATAGCCATGATCCGAACCGCAAGAAAAAGGTGTTGCGCAATTCGTTGACTATCGACAAGAACGGCAAGATCTTCTTGATCGAGTGCATTCTCTTCTTGGATCGCTCCTATGAGATCTCCATCAACGACATCAGTCGCCAAGAGGAAGAGAGCCGCATGAAACGGCAGCTGACGCAGAATGTCTCCCACGAGTTGAAAACCCCTGTCAGCAGCATCCAAGGCTACTTAGAGACCATCTTGTCGAATCCGGACCTGGATCCCGAGCGATGCCGTTTCTTCTTGGAGCGTTGTTACTCGCAAAGCTCACGGCTCACGGGTCTGCTGCGTGACATCTCCGTCTTGAATCGCCTCGATGAAGCCTCTACCCTATTCGACTTGACCGAGGTGAATATCCCGACGCTGTTGGCAGAGATTGAGAAGGAGTGCTCGCAAGAGATGGAAATCCGTCACATCACTTCCGAAGTGATCTTGCCGGGCAATCCGACGATCATCGGAAACAATTCGCTCCTCTACTCGATCTTCCGTAATCTCTACGACAATGCGATTGCCTATGCGGGTGAAGGAGTCAAGATCACGGTGAATTGCTATAAGGAGGATCCGAAGTATTACTATTTCAGCTTCTCCGACAACGGTGTAGGTATCGCTCCGGAGCATATCAATCGCATCTTCGAGCGTTTCTACCGGGTGGATAAGGGACGAAGCCGCAAGATGGGTGGCACAGGTTTGGGACTCTCCATCGTGAAGAACAGCGTTCAGTTCCATAAAGGCCAGATCTCTGCCAAGAGCAGTCCCGGTCGAGGAGTCACCTTCTTCTTTACCTTGAAAAAGAAGATCTAAAAAATAAGCCCCACGGTATAACGCTGTACACCGTGGGGCCTATTATTATCCTTTGATTAACACTTGATCAACATTTGATGCTTAACTGACGTAAGACCTCACGGATCTTCTCATAGGTGACGATGCGTGTGGGAACCAACGGCAGACGTAACTTATTCTCGATGAAGCCCATCATGCTCAACATACTCTTTGCGCCAGCGGGATTGCCATCCACGAAGAGCAGGCTGAACAACTCCGTGAAACTGTGGTGGATGGTGCGTGCGCTATCGTAATCGCCCGCCAAAGCCAACCGCACCATACGGCTGAACTCACGTGGGAAAGCGTTACCAATCACCGAGATCACACCAATCGCTCCCAATGTCACCAAGGGGAAGGTGATGCCATCATCGCCGGAGATCACATTGAAACGATCCGGCTTGTTCTTGATAATATCATCCATCTGCGTGATATTGCCGGAGGCCTCCTTCACCGCTACCACATTCTCGAACTCACGGGCGATGCGCAACGTGGTCTCAGCCGTCATGTTGACACCTGTGCGACCCGGTACGTTATAGAGGATGATCGGAAGTTTCGTAGCGTTAGCGATAGCCTTATAATGCTGATAAATACCCTCTTGTGAAGGTTTGTTGTAGTAGGGCACGACCGAAAGAATGGCATCAATACCCGTAAAATCACCATTTTTCAGCTGCTCTACGACATTGCGTGTGCAATTACCGCCTACACCCAATACGATGGGAATACGACCACGCACGTGGCTCACTACCAAGTCTATGATGTTTCGCTTCTCCTCCTCTGTCAGTGTAGGAGTTTCCGCTGTGGTTCCTAATACGACCAAATAATCTGTTCCATTCTGCACTTGATAATCCACCAATCGGCCAAGTGCTTCATAATCTACACTTTCATCTTCTTTGAATGGGGTGATCAACGCTACGCCCATTCCCTTTAAATTTATATCTGCCATGGGAAAACTCTTCCGTTTTGTAATTTAGCACCGCAAAAATAGCGAAATATTGTCATTTAAACATGGATTGTGTGCAAATAAAACAATATTTGTTCGAATAAATAGGCTATATCGTTTCTTTCTGCCACAAGCAACCCCATGTCATACCACTCCTGTCCGGGGTATTTCAGCCCAACCTTGAAGGTGGATGGATGGCGTAAGGCCATATACTGCATCGGGTAACAACCGGGTCGGGTAAGGTCTATCAGCAAGTCGGCCTTGACCGTCGATAACCGATTGACGACCTCCTCGCTGGGGAATCCCCAGGTAGAGAGCGCTTTCTGCTCCACGACGATAACCGACTTTTTGACCTCCTCCGCCAAGGTCTCTGAAGCAACGAACAGACAGGTCTGTACCTGCTTATGCGCCGCTTTTAAGCGCTCGATCCCCTCCTGCAAGGCCTCGTGGTCAGCCGCGTTATACAGGATCAAGATGGATTTCACCTGCTCGAAAGGCAAGGATCGATGGGATCGCTGTCGCTCTGCTGCCGCCAGTATCTGCACCTTTTTCTTTATAAAATAGCTTGTAATCATTCGTTCAGCATTGATAGAAATTCCTCTTCATGGATGATTTTCACGCCTAACTTGGCCGCTTTCTCCAATTTGGCTGGTCCCATATTGTCACCTGCCAAGATATAATTGGTCTTGCCAGAGACCGAACCACTGTTCTTGCCTCCATGCTGCTCAATCATCGCCTTATACTCATCACGGGAATGTTTGGAGAAGGTACCACTGATCACGATCGTCAGCCCTTTCAGCTTATCCGATCGGTTGGCCAACCGCTCCTCCGACAGGCTCATTTGCAGCCCTTGCTCCTTCAGCCGCTTCACGATCGCTTGGTTGCGTGCATCGGCGAAATAGGCCCTCACGCTCTGGGCGATACGCTCTCCGATCTCATCCACAGCCACCAACGACTCAAACGAAGCCTGCTCCAACGCCTCCATCGAATGGAAGGAGCCAGCCAACCGTTTGGCCACGGTCTCCCCTACATAGCGAATACCCAGCGCATAAAGCACACGTTCGAACGGCACCTGCTTAGAGACCGCCAAACTCTCCATCAGATTCTGCGCGCTTTTCTCCGCCCATCGCTCCAAACGCAACAGATCGGCTACGCGCAAGGTATATAAGTCCGCACTGTCTCTCACCAATCCAGCCTCATACAGATCTTCAATGGTCTCTGGACCTATATTGATGTTCATGGCCTTACGGGTCACGAAATGCTCGATACGTCCCTTGATTTGGGGGGCGCAACCCACGTCGTTCGGACAGTAATGGGCAGCCTCTCCCTCGGGTCTCACCAAGGGTGTGCCGCATTCCGGACAGCGCTGGATGAAGCGGACCTTCTCTCCTAACCCGGCTGTCCGGGCCTCCGTGTTCACACCAACGATCTTCGGGATGATCTCTCCGCCCTTCTCTACATAGACTTGATCGCCTAAGTGCAGATCCAACCCCTCAATAATATCGGCATTGTGCAAGGAGGCTCGTTTCACGATCGTTCCGGCTAAGAGCACAGGCTCCAGATTGGCCACGGGGGTGATCGCTCCCGTGCGACCTACCTGAAAAGAGACGGCGTTGAGTCGTGTCTCCGCACGCTCGGCTTGAAATTTATAGGCGATGGCCCAACGAGGGCTCTTGGCCGTGAATCCCAAGTTGCGTTGTTGCCGCAAGGAGTTTACCTTCAAGACAATGCCATCGGTCGCTACGGGTAGGTTCTTCCGCTCAACATCCCAATAGGCGATGTAGTCGAACACATCCTGCAACGTATGGCACAGCTTCATCACCTGTGGGATCTTGAAACCCCATCGGCGGGCAGCCTCTAAGTTGTCCCAATGGGTCTCCGCCGGCAACTGCTCTCCCAACAGATAATAGAGGTAGGCATCCAATTTGCGAGCGGCCACGATCGCCGGATTCTGCTGTTTCAACGTGCCGGAAGCCGCGTTACGGGGATTGGCGAACAGGGGTTCCTCCTGCTCCTCTCGCTCCTTGTTCAACCGATCGAACTCGGCCCAAGGCAGCAACACCTCGCCTCTGATCTCGAATCGCGCCGGATAATCCGCTCCCTGCAAGCGCAAGGGGATGGATCGTATCGTTTTGACATTGGCCGTCACATCATCACCCCGCACGCCATCGCCACGGGTCACCGCCTGGACGAAGCGTCCCTGCTCGTAGATCAACGAGATGGAGGTGCCATCGTATTTCAACTCAGCCACCAACTCGAACGGCTCGTTCAACGCCCGGCTCACCTGCTCATAGAAATCACGCACCTCCGCTTGGGAATAGGTGTTACCCAACGAGAGCATCGGGTATTGATGCACGACCTTGGCGAACTCCTTGGAGAGATCACTGCCTACACGATGCGTGGGTGAATCGGGATCGTCGTAAGCGGGATAGGCCTGCTCCAACTCCTGCAACTCACGCATCTTCTGGTCGAACTCAAAATCTGAGATCGTAGGAGCCGACAGCACATAATAGTTGTAGTTGTGTTGCTCCAGCTCCTTTCGGAGCGCTTGTATTCTTGCTTCAAAAATATCCATGATTGGCTCAATAGATTAACGCTACATTATCTATCCAAAACGTATTGCCCGGTGTGCCCACATAGGCTCCTCCGTGGCTGGAGACGAACTGCAAGATCAAGTGCGTCGGTTGCTCATCCGCTTCCGCCCAACCGATCTCTTGGATGGGCACACTCTCGCCTTTGCTGTTGACGGTGTAGCGGGTCTCCACCTGCAGGCGCATATAGGGCTGATAATCGGTATGCGAACGCATATCGCCATAATGGATCGGGAAGGTGGCTTCGTTCACCCAATCGGTGGATTTCGTGAAGCGTTGTACCATCGTCCCTACCCGTTTGGCATAGACATTGCCCTGCTTATCCTCCCATCGTTTTTGCAAATAGAGGATGACCGCCATCGAGTCTTGCCCGGCCACGGTGCTCTTCCGGCTAAATCCCGTGCTGCGTATGCGGTTCTTCTCCGGCATGGCCTTGATCTTGTAATCAAAGCGAACCGCTGCCGGCCGTTTGGTGAAAGGGATGCCCGATTGAATGTTCGCCTCGGCGTTCTTCGTGCCCGTGATGGGCTCACGCACACTGCCTAAGAAGACGGATCCCGCGGCGATGACCTCAATATTGACCAAACCCAACACCTTCACGCTCTCGTAGTGTGTCTCTAAGCGGGCGCATTGCCCTGCACCCCTGGCTTCCGCATACACGGAGTTATTGGTCTTCACAATGCCGGCCACTTTCGCCAACACGTTGGAGTTACCCCACGGTGAACCACCCCGATTGCTGTATGGCTCGTTGCCTACGATCGTCTCTTTGGGCCCCAATTCATACAGCTTCTTGGTCTGTCCGCCGATGATCCCTGATTCATGGATCTCACGAACCACCCATTGATCCATGTCTCCAAATGCGATCGGCTCTACGGTACCCTTCTTGGGCTGCTCTTCGGCCCACAGAAATCCCAGTGGTAGGCAGCAAAGCACGGCCACACGTAGCCATTGTGAAAACCCTGTTCTCATAAGTGATAACCCCATTTCTCCAGTGCCATGCCCCAGTGTTTCTCCACCAACTGCACGGTACGGTCCTCATACTTATATTGGTTCTTCTTGTAGCCCTTTTTCTTGCCTAAGTATTGCTCAATGGCGGCTTTCGACTCCGGGAAGCCGGGGAGCTGCAACTGCTGATAGATCTGCTCCGTCAGGGCAAAAGCGTCATGCTCGAAATCCTCAAACTTCACCTCCACCAAGTTGCCTTCGGGAATCAAATGCTTCTCCTCCTCAAACTTATAGAAGAGCCGACGATAGACCTCCAGCACGTTGGCCTCGATCTGCTCGTTGGAGATCTCCTGCAAACGCAACGGTTGGATGGTGTTCGTGAAGAAGCTACGTGTGCTCTCGAACACGGTGTAGGGATTGCGTTTCAAGTAGATAAACTTGGCATTGGGGAACATCTCCAAAAGGGTCTTCACACGGCCTGTATGCGGCGGGTTCTTGCTCAAATATTGCGAACCCTTCGTGTTCCACAAAGAGACCTTGACCAAACGCAAGAAGGTGTCTTTAAACACTTGACGCTCCTCTTCCGTGATGTCGTTGAACAACAAATACTTGTCACAATACTCCATCCAACGCTTCGGGAAGAACCAGAAGTTGTAATAGGTATAGGGCATCATGTTGGAGAGCGCGAACTCCTCCTCCTGAGGCAGGTCCACTTTCAATTCCATGTTGTCAGTCGGACGCTTATCCGGCATCAGGAACGCCATGTTCTTCTTGAAGAAGGGCTGTCCCCACAGCATCAAGTGCGGGAAGACGGTCTGATAGGTCGTCGTGAATCCGAAATGCTTGTCGCAAGCGAACACGTTGTGCACGAAAGTCGTGCCGCTCCGCCAATGGCCCAAGATAAAGAGCGGATCCATCTCCAACGGTTTATCGGCCAGTTTCTTGTAACGGCTATCCTCCAACGGCTTCAAGCTGCTCAGTAAACGACCGACAGCGGTTGTCAACCGATACTTACCCTTGAATCGAGGGTCGATCTGCTGTCCGGCGGTCACCTTACGGAAGGTATCCCAATCCGCACCTACCAATGTATTGATTGGTAACTTATTAAATTCCAGTAATCCCATGTCGTTTACGTTTATTTATCGGTTATACATTTGATGGGTAACCCCTGATTGTTCAATGCCTCACAGACTTGGCGGATGGCCTCGTAGTGAATCGGGTCAATACCCATTTCCGGCAGGTTGAGCACAGCCAAGGCCTCCTCGCTCACCATATCCTTCGCGTCAACCCGGTCGATAATCATACCGACAGCGGATGTGTTGTTCGTGATCGGGTCGATCAAGATGAAGGCACCGGTCTGCTTGTTGCGGGCATAGGGATCGAAAAAGAGCTCCTTACCCGTCGTGAAGACCACCCGTCCGATCTCGTTCAGCTGCAGTTTGTCCACGGAAGAGTGCTCCATCGTGTTGACATCCACCTTGTAGCGAATGCTATCCACCCGTGCACGGGTCGTATGGGTGGTCTGCTTGATGTAGAACGACTTGTTGACATCCATCTCCTCCTCGTCCATCCAGACCAACATCGCCTCGAAATTACGGTCCGAGATAGGCAGGTTATCGGGATGCACCAACATCTCGCCACGGGAAATGTCGATCTCATCCTCCAAGGTCAAGGTCACGCAGAGCGGCGGATAGGCACACTCCAGTTCACCGTCGTAGGTGACGATACTTTTCACCTTCGAGGTTTTCCCGGAAGGCAAGGCCATCACCGTGTCTCCCTTACGCACGACACCACTGGCCACCTTGCCACAGAAGCCACGGAAGTTCTGGTTCGGACGCAACACATACTGCACCGGGTAACGGAAATCGGTATAATTGCGATCCAAGTCGATAGGCACGGTCTCCAAGAAATCGAGCAACGCGGGTCCCTCATACCAGGGTGTGCGTGCGCTCTTCTCCACCACATTGTCGCCATCCAACGCCGAGAGGGGGATGCAGGTGATGTCAGGAATACCGAGCGGTGCGACGAAATGCTTGTAGTCATTCACGATGCGATCGAACGTCTCCTTGTCGAAATCCACCAAGTCCATCTTGTTCACAGCCAGTACGACATGCTTGATGCCCAACAGGGAGACCAAGAAGGTGTGCCTACGGGTCTGCGTGATCACGCCCGTACGGGCATCCACTAAGATAATCGCTAAGTTCGCCGTGGAGCCACCCGTGATCATGTTGCGGGTATATTGCTCATGCCCCGGTGTGTCGGCAATGATGAACTTACGGTTGTTGGTGCTGAAATAGCGATAGGCCACGTCGATGGTGATGCCCTGCTCCCGCTCCGCCTTCAAGCCATCTAATAACAGCGCGTAGTCGATGTGCTCACCGGCGTTGCCAACCCGTTTGCTGTCTCGCTCCAACGCATCGAGTTGATCCTCGTAAATCTTCTTGCTATCAAACAGCAACCGACCGATCAAGGTCGATTTGCCATCATCCACGGAACCTGCGGTCAAGAAGCGAAGGAGATCCTTCTGCTCGTCCTTATCCAGAAATTCCTTGATATTTAATGCTGATTCTGCCATGTTGTCTCCTCCGCTTAAAAATAACCTTCCCGTTTCTTTTGCTCCATGCTCGCGTCTTGATCGAAGTCGATCACACGTGTGGTGCGCTCACTCTTCGTCGTGGTCATCATCTCCTCCACGATCTTCTCAATCGTGTCCGCGTCACTCTCCACGGCACCGGTCAATGGCCAGCAACCCAACGTGCGGAAACGCACCTTCCGCATCCGGATCTGATCCCGGTATTTCTCCGGCAGACGGTCATCATCCGCCATGATCAAGTTGCCATCGATCTCCACGATCGGACGCTCCTTTGCGTAATAAAGCGGCACGATCGGGATCTGCTCCAAGCGGATATATTGCCAGATGTCTAACTCCGTCCAGTTAGAGAGCGGGAAGACACGGATGCTCTCCCCCTTGTGCACACGGGCGTTATAGATGTCCCACAGCTCCGGGCGTTGGTTTTTCGGATCCCATTGGTGGAACTTGTCACGGAAAGAGAAGATACGCTCTTTCGCACGGCTCTTCTCCTCGTCACGACGAGCGCCTCCAAAGGCCGCGTCAAACTTATACTTATCCAAGGCCTGCAACAAGGCTTGTGTTTTCATCAAGTCCGTATGCACCTTGCTCCCGTGCGTGAAGGGACCCACACCGGCCTTGAAAGCCTCCCTATTCGACTCGACGATCAAGTTCCAACCATGCTCCTTCGCATAGCTATCACGGAAAGAGATCATCTCCTTGAATTTCCATTTCGAATCAATGTGCATCAACGGGAAAGGCACCTTTCCCGGGGCAAAAGCCTTCTCTGCCAAGCGAACCATCACCGAGGAATCCTTGCCGATCGAATAGAGCATGACCGGATTCTCAAACTCTGCGGCTACCTCGCGGATGATATGAATGCTCTCCGCTTCCAGCTCTTGCAGGTGGCTCAATTTGTAATCTGACATAGTTATTCTTTGTTTTTTAATTGCACTTTAGGTAATATCAACGCTAACAACCGCTCGACGGATTGCTGCACGTCTAACTGCGTGGTGTCGAGCGTAAGCGCCGGATTAGCCGGTTCCTCAAACGGGGCGGAGATGCCGGTGAACGCCTTGATCTCGCCCTTCCGGGCCTTCGCGTACAGCCCCTTCACGTCTCGCCGCTCGCATTCGCTCAACGGGGTGCTGACATAGATCTCCAAGAAATCGTCTGGCCCGATGATGCGGGCAGCCATCTGCCGCAGGTCGTTGTTGGGGCTGATGAAAGCGGCCAACGTGATGATGCCGGTATCGACAAACAACTTGCCCACCTCGGCGATGCGACGGATATTCTCGACCCGATCCTCCGGAGAGAAACCCAGGTTGTTGTTGATGCCACTCCGGATGTTGTCGCCGTCCAAGATGCGACAGAGCAAGCCGCGCTGTTGCAACGCGCGCTCCAAGGCGATGGCCAAGGTGCTCTTTCCCGAGCCGCTCAAGCCGGTGAACCAGACCATCAAGCCCCGCTGTCCCAACAGCTGCTCTTTCGACGACCGATCGAGCATACGGTCAAAAATCGGATAAATGTGATTCGGTGTCAAAACTTCCATATCAATGGGATTACAAACACGGAGATCAAGAACGTGATCAAGTTGAGCGGAAGCCCTACCTTGACAAAGTCGGTGAACTTATAGCTGCCCACACCTTGCACGATCAGGTTGGTCTGATAACCGATCGGCGTAGCGAAGCTGGCCGACGCGGCCATGCAGATCACGACAAAGAAAGGCGTAGGATCTACCCCTAACTGGGTCGCCACCGAGAGCGCGATCGGGAAGCTCAGTGCGGCTGCCGCGTTGTTGGTGATCAATTCCGTGAATAGGTTCGTAATGATGAAAATAATCGCTAAGAGGGCGTAAGGGCCGAAGCTGTCCGCCATGCTGATGATATGACGGGCGATCAAAGCCGCAAAGCCGGAGTTCTCCATGGCCTTACTGATGGCGAACGCACAGGCGATCGTGATCAAGATGTCCCACGAGATGTATTTGGTGTATTTCTTCGGTGGGAAGATCTTGGTCCAAGCCATGATGATGGTCGTGATGCAGACAAAGAAGAACATATCCAACCGTATGCTGGTGATGCGCTCTCTCACGAAAGGCAGCTCGCCTACCGTCGCTCCCACGATCATGAAGATCAGCAAGCCCAAAGCTAACCAACGTTTCCGCTTGGAAACCGGCTCTTCCGATTCGCTGCCGTTCGCCAGCAACAGGAAGACACTGGACTCACCCCAGGTCGGGATGAAGGATTCGTCTGCCCAAAGCACCAAGGTGTCGCCCTCATGGAGCACCACCTTATCCAAGTCGTGGGTGAAACGCTGTCCACCGCTCTTTACCTCCTTCACGATCGCTCCATAATGGCGGGTGAAGTTAAACTCGCCCAGCGTCTTATTGATACCCGGGAAACGAGCGCCCAGCACGGCTTCCACCCGATGCAGGTGGCCTCTGTCACCCTCCTCGCTCTCCTCCTCCGCCTGTTGCTCCCGCTGGTCAGGCAACAACCGATTGGAGAAAAGGAAGAGATAGAGCATACCCGCCAGTGCCACGAAGATACCTACTTGCCCCAGCTCAAACATGGAGAAACCCTCATAGCCAGCCTCCAACACCATGCCGTGCACTACCAAGTTGGTGGAGGTGCCGATCAAGGTACAGATACCGCCTAAAATCGTCACGTAGGATAGCGGGATCAAGAATTTAGTGGCAGGCAAGCCAACGGATTCCGCCCAACGCTTGATGATCGGTGCGAAGATCACCACCACGGGCGTGTTATTCAAGAAAGCGGAGACAAACGCCACCGGTGGCAACATGCGGATCTGTGCTTTCAAGACCGTAGTCCGCTTGACAGGCAGCAACCGTTTGATCAACTGCCCTAACGCACCACTCTGGCGCACGCCCTCGCTCACGAGAAACAGCATACCGACCGTAATCATGCCCTTGTTGCTGAAGCCCTCTAACATCTCTTTCGGAGACAAGATGCCGATGCAGAGGAAAAAGACCACCACCGTCAGCAAGACCATGCCCGGACGCATCTTATCCCAGATGAGCGCCGCCAGCATACCGATTAAGGCCAATAAAACCAGCATGATTTCCGTTGTCATTTCACAATGAACCAGGGGTTATGCAAATCCTCTTTGTTATAGCGCAAAGGTGTCTTCTCGTCGATGTGATAGACCTCACAACCCGCCGCTTTCGCGATCGCATGACCGGCCGCCGTGTCCCACTCCATCGTGGGAGCGAAACGGGGATAGATATCCGCTGAGCCTTCCGCTACCAAGCAGATCTTCAGACTGCTGCCACTGCTGATCATCGTCACAGGCATGCCCTGTTTCCGCAAATTATCGACATACAAGCGGGTCTCCTCGGTCATGTGAGAACGGGAGGCCACGACCACCACTCCCTGATGGAGTTGATTGGCAGGCAATCGCTTGGCGGTGGCATGAAGCGCTTCAAAGGTAGGCTGATGGTTATAGTCAATATCCGATGCCTTGAACGCTCCCTTATCCAACGAGCCAAAGTAGAGCTCTTTACGCACAGGCACATAAATCACGCCCGCGGTGGGAACACCATCCTCTATGAGCGCGATATTGACCGTGAACTCGCCATTCCGTTTGATGAACTCCTTGGTGCCATCTAACGGATCGACCAACCAAAACGTACGCCATTTCTTTCGCTCCTTATAGGGGATGTCCGCTCCCTCCTCGCTCAAGATGGGGAAAGGGGTCACAGAGAGTAACGCGGTGATGACCGCATGAGCGGCCTTATCCGCCCTGGTCAATGGGGAGTGGTCCGCTTTTTGCTCGATGCCGAAATCAGCCGCTGGATCCATGTAGATGTCCATAATCGCTTTTCCGGCATCAATGGCCGCACGGATGGCCAGGTATAAATAGTTGTTGTTGCCCATGTCCACAAATATAAGTTTACTTTAGCGGGCAAATTTACGAATTTATCGCCAACTCTCCAATCCTGCATCCTCCTTTTATCGCATTCTTCGTAGAATAATTGGTCTATTTCCCCTCTTATTCACCGAAAAACAGATAGATTCACCTCAAATCTTGAGAAACAACAGACAGACGGGTTTGGCGGTGTGAATGTCCTGTTCGGTGTCGTGCAAGAAACCCGTTCGCTCATCCCGGCGAAACACTTGGATGACGTTGCTGTCTCGGCAAGCGCACAATAACAATTGGCCATTGGGCGTAATGTTGAAATTGCGCGGGTGTATGCCCGTCAGCCGATACCCCAGCTTTTCCAGCTTCCCCGATTGAGGATCGATCTCAAAGATGGAGATGCCATCTCCCCGCAACCGGTTGGAGGCATAGAGGTAACGACCATCCGGGGAGATGTGTATATCCGCGCTTCCCGCCGCCTTGAACGGGTCCGCCTCAATAAACTGGAAGGGGGTTAAGTTTCCCTCCTCGTAACGCATGGCGGCTACCCGTCCCGACAGCTCGCTGATCAAGTAGGCCCATTGCCCATTCGGATGGAAGGTGGTGTGTCGAGGCCCCTCTCCCGCTGGCAGCGCGAACGCATCCGGCGTACCCGGTTGAGCGGTCAGCCGACGCTGTTCGGGGAGTAGGTTGTATTTATAGATCCGGTCGCACCCCAAGTCATTGCCATACAAGAAACGCTCGTCCGGCGAGGCATAGATGCAATGCAGATGGGGCTTCTCCTGCCGGGCGGAACCGGGTGTCCCACCTTGGAAGTCCATCACCTGCGCAGGCGACAGCGACCCATCCGCGGCAATGGGGAAAAAGCTGATGTTACCACCCGTGTAGTTGGCGGTCACGGCCAATCGTCGTTGACTGTCCACCCACACGAAACAGGGATCGCTGCCCCCCGTGGGCTGCGCGTTGAGCTGGGTGAGCCTCTCCTGCTGCTTATCGAAAGCGTATGCCACTAATTGGGCCTCCGGCGTGGCGGTCTCGCTGACGGCATACAAGAACTGTCCATCTCGGCTCAACGCCAAGTAAGAGGGGTTGAGAATACCCGAAAAGGTCTTCACGAGACGGCTTTCACCCGTCTCGCTATTTAGCTGGTAAAGAGAGATGCCGGGATCAGTAGCCTCCGCATACGATCCTACAAAGAGGTATAAATCGTAAGTATGTGATGTATCCATGTTTTGCTGAAATATTACGTTTGCTGTGTGCCAAAAGTATAGATTATCTTTGATTATTTCTCCAATTGAGGAAGAATATTTTGCCAACATCGCCTAAAGGGAGCTGCAACAACCGCACTCAAATCCAATTGATTGACCTGTGGGGTGCGAATACCCGGTTTCAGCTCTCCGCAGATGACCGTTACCTGTTGGTCGGTGATGACAGCACCCGCACCCGCCCGGGCAAGGGGCTCATGGCTACCTAACCGTTCCCATTGCTTGGTTTCGGTATCATACACTAACAGGTCGGTATTGAAGCGATACCATTCCACAGGGTGACGCAGGTATTGGGCTGCCTCCGCACGCAAGCTATCCAAAGTGGCGGTATCTGCGGCTGCCTCCGCCGCTTTCAGGCGTAACGGACGATTAACCGCATCCGCGAACTTTTGGTAATTTACCCCTCCGAAATAGAGAATCCGATGAGCATCCCACAAGAGCGCATTGCCGCCCGTCAAGGTGCGTGGACCACCCTCCGCCAATGGGGGCAGTTCGCTCTCCGTGCGCCACGTACGAGTAGCGGTATCGAAGGTAAGCAACTCCGTCGGCAGCAGGGCATCTTGATCACCCTCGATCGGTTGGAATCCACCCGCTAAATAGAGCTGTTGCGTTTCTCCATTACCCTTTGCGACCAAGACCGGTTGTACCCGACAGGCTCCTGGGAAATCGGGCAAAGCCTCCCAAGCAAGGGTGTTTTGCGTCAAATCGAGCCGATAGAGACTGCGGCAAGGCACTCCATTGGCATTCCCTCCCACCACGAAAAGCTGTCCGTCAGCGTATGCGGCAGCCATATTGTCCATCGTCACGGGCAGGGAGGGCAAGGTGTCGATCTCCAATGCGTCGCCTTGGGCAGAGACTGAGAGACGGATCACCTCCTTCAAGCCTCGCTCCGCATTGTTTCCACCGATGCAGATCACCCCCTCCGGCGTGCTCACGGCAGCACCATAGGCTACCGGTGTGGGTAGATGACCGATCATTTTCCAAC
The DNA here is from genome assembly GCA_946055095.1 of uncultured Parabacteroides sp. Classification (GTDB taxonomy): domain Bacteria; phylum Bacteroidota; class Bacteroidia; order Bacteroidales; family Tannerellaceae; genus Parabacteroides. Next base: position 50,404 of record CAMGEM010000001.1, read on the forward strand.
CCTCCGAACCGAGCAGGAAGACCTCGTCGTAATAGCGTTTGGTTCCTCCCTCCGCTACCGGTTTATCCGGGAAGTTACATCCTCCAGCCACGATAAGCGACCCGTTGTGGGTCCCGGCAAAAGGGGCGGAGACACCTAATGCCTCACGCTGATCCACACCCGGCAGATCAGCCAATTTTGTCCATGCAGTCATAGGTTCAACTATTTTTGAATACGGATTTACGGAATCAGGTAAAATCTTGTCCGGGGAATAGATCAGTCCATCAACCGCCCGTTCGCCGTCAGGCGTGACACAGGCGAAGGTGAACATCCACTTCACCAATCGTACCTCCGGTGTACGAAAAGCACCCACCGGAAGTTTCAGCAGCACCTTGTTCCAGCCCTTTCTCAACTGGATCGGTGTCGGTTTCCGAACGACGCAGTTCTCATTACCCAAGGGAATCTCGTTCGATAATTCCGTATGGGTAGCGGTCCATCTGGGTGGAGCGATCAGCTCGTCATTCACCCAGATATGGCTTCCCTTATAGTCCCACTCCCCTTGTCGAGGGGGAAGATCCTTCTCCGAGCGACTGTAATTCTGGAACTCAATCCAAGCGCCTACCTCTTGCGCTTGGGGCGAATAGATCCAAGTCCACGCATAGGCCGTGTGGTTCTCTTGCGGTTCAGCAAAAAAGCCGGGCACGGTCGTTCCCCATACATGGCGCAGGTAAATGCCCGCACCAATGGCCTCACGACTACCATAGGTTTTCCCTTGGTAGGTATAGCTGGGCTGCAACGCTGTCTCAGGTGGGAAGACACGAGCTAAATCGCCCTCGTTCGGAAAGGCATCCGTGATACGCCACCTGACATCGGTTTGCCGCACATAGGCAAAGGGATAATCTGGCAGATCATGCGCTTTGCGATACAGCATTCGCCGCTCAAAATCGACGAAAGCCTGATGGGCTGGATCCGTAGGATCGAGAGGCAAGCAGGTACCGAACTGATCGAAATACTGGAATCCACCACCTAACCACGTCCGTTCAGCCAGCGCCAGGAGATTGGGATAAAGGTTATTGGTGCGGATCAAATCCGTCTCTGGCAGTGTCAAACGGTCATGCCACACGGCTAAGATCGCACCCGCCAAATCGGGACTACCCTGCGGCTGATCGTAGATACGACTGGTATATAATCCGATCAGATCGGCAAAGGTGTCGAAATGGTTGATGTAATGAAACCGACAATCAATGGCTGGAATACCCGGTTGCGCTTTCCCCCGATAGCTCCACAACTGGGTCATGTCGATCTCACCCGGCTGGTAGGTCCAACCGGGATTCCAAGAGATCACCTTCTTCCCTTTCGCCCGGATATAGGCCACCATCTCCGGCACGAAACGGGGATTGGTAAACTGCACCTCGTCGGTCCCAATATGCAGATAGGGCAACTCAGCGAACAGCTCACAGATCTCATCCAACAGCTGTTTCAGGATCGCCATCCCCTCCTCGCTTTGCATATCATGCCCCATTGCCTGCACGAAGGCGGCACTGTGCCCCGGCATGTCAATCTCAGGGATCAACAATACCTGTCGCTGTTGGCAATAGGCCATCAGCTCCTTCGCCTCGGCCATCGTGTAATATTGTCCTGGCATTCGGCTCATGTGGCAGCTATCGTTGAGTTGCGGAAACCGCTTGCTCTCCAACCGCCACGCCTGGTTCTCCGTCAGGTGCCAGTGGAACACATTCATCTTGTAGTTGGACAGCGCATCAATCTCCCGTTTCAGCTCCTCCATGGAGATATAGCTTCGCCCCACATCCTGCATCAACCCCCGAAAGCGGAAGGCGGGCCAGTCAGTGATCTCCCCTTGGGGCAAGCTCCATACATCAGCCTCTCGCATAGAGAGCTGACGCAAAGTTTTGAATGCCCAATAAGCACCCTTCTCTGTGGTTGCTTGAATGGCTACTACCCGATCCGTGATCTGGATGCGATAAGCCTCCTCCTGGTTGAGAGCAGCTCCCTCGATGGAGTCAGTCAGCGTGATGCTGATCTGGTGGGCACTTCCCTCAGCGATGGGTAGAGACAACGCTTCGCAGAAGGCCACAGCCATAGCCGTCGTGGCAGGATCTGCCTGCAGCGAGACCTGCTTTGCCTTAAAGAGGCGGTCATTCAACGCACAACGTTGAGGTTGGGGCAATAGCGCCAGTTTCCGGGGTTGTTCGGCCCCGGAAACTGCGCTCACAAAACATAGGCATAGGATTATAGATATAGCATAGATTCTCTTCATCCGAGCACCATCTCAATCATCCAATTTATTATCCACCTTCGGACGGAGGAAGATGAGCTGAACCACTAAAGCGATCAGCACCACTCCCGCCAACATCGCGAAGTCATGGCCCAAATTACCCGCATCGGTCGAACGACCCAAGAAATCCGTAATGACCGCTCCCGCAAAGACTCCGGTCATGTTCAGCAAGCCGTATGCCGTCGCCCGGTAACGGGGTGAGATGAATTGGCAAAGGATCGGCATGTTATTGGCATCGAAGATACCGAAGCCCAAGCCAAAGCAGAGACCTCCACCGACAATCATCGGGAAGGAATCCCCAAAGCCTAACAGCAGCAGGGCCGGGATGGTCAAGGCCAAACCGATCGCGCCGGTATAGACACGACCTCGCACGTTGCGCTGCACCCATTTGTCAGACAAGACACCGCCTATGATCACACCGCAGAAAGAGGCGAGGGCGATCGTGATCGTAGATAACGGACCGGCCTGCGCCATATCTAACGACAGGTTCTCAGAGAAGAGCGTAGGCAACCAGTTCTTGGTGGCCCAACCCGGCAAACTCGGGGTCGTGAAATAGAGCAGGATGATCCAGAAAGCGAACGTGGAGAAGATCACACCCAACCCCTTGATCGCACCACGCACGGGATGCTCTTGCAACGGCTGGCCGGCAACAGGGGCAGGCTGTTCCTCATTCTTCTTGTCATGCAGGAACAGGATCAAGACCAACGCATAGCCGATACCGATCAAGCCGAAGGTGAAAAAGGCCTGTTCCCAACCATACCGACTGGCCACGGTTGCGCCGAAACCACCCAAGGCCTGTCCTAAATAAAGTCCGGTCATGTGGATGCCCACAGCTAACGAACGTGTTTTCTCTTGATGGTAATCGGTGATAAGCGACAGACCCGCAGGGATGTAAAGCGCCTCGCTAATACCCATCAATGCTCTCAGGTAATAGATCTGATTGAAATCGGTACAGAAACCCATCATCAGCGTGACGAATGACCATACAAACAGGCTACCGACGATCAGCCATTTACGGTTGACACGGTCTGCGATCATTCCGGCCACGGGACTCATGAAACCATAAATCCATAGGAAGATAGACATTAACCGACCAAAGTTGGCAGCAGATTCCAACTCTATAATATCGACCATCATGGCCGATTTCATCGTAGATAGCATTTGGCGATCCATGTAGTTGAGTAGGGCCACTACCCAAAGCAGCCCTACCACAACCCAAGGATAATAAGTTTTATTCCTCATTACTCAGCAGTTAATTCATCACATAATAAAGCGCATTTCATCAGCATTCTCGGGATATGGAACGGCCCCTTGAACAGGTTACCCTTCGCCGGTTGTGAGACGCTGCCATCAAAATGCAAATAGCCATACCATTCACCAAACTCCCTGTCCGGAAAATGCTTGAAAGTGTACTCATTGATGAGTTGGTGCATTTCGAGGTATTTCGGATCCCTCGTCGCCTGGTAAGCATACAGCGTAGCGATGATCGCCTCGCACTGCGGCCACCAGAATTTCATGTCGTGCCAATAGTCCTGCGGCGGGAAATGCTTGCAATCCTTGAAGTAGTTGATACCTCCATATTGTTGGTCCCATCCCCAGTCCCACGACCAGTTAAAGATCTGCAAGCCCATCTCCGTGAGTTGCGGATCCCAGTTGCGATGCTTCGCCTCGTCCAAGATGAACCAAGCGGTCTCGATGGAATGGCCGGGATTGATGGTGCGACCCGCCATCGTGTCGATGAACTCGCCGTTCGGCCCCACCGTCTCCAAGATCGCCTTGTATTCCGGATGAACAAAATCCTTGCGCAGCTCAGCGATGGACTCGTCGATCTGTTGGGTCAATACAGGGTCATCAATCGCCTCCCGGATGCGAGCAGCCGTGTCGATCAGGATCATGCAGAAAGAGTGTCCCTTCGCCACCAATCCCTCCCTGAACTTCGGCTCCGTAGAGCCCGGGGTGTTCTTGTAGTGCAGGATCATCTTAAACAGCTCAACCGCCTTCTCCGCATAGCGCTTGTCGCCGGAAGCCAACGAGTAATGCGCCATAGCGATTGCCGCGAACGTCTCCGAAAAGAGATAACGACGTTTCCGTACGGGAACACCGTCCGCCGTGATCTCAAAAAACATACGACCATCTTTGTCAAAGCAATACTTCTCGATGAAGTCAATGCCACTCTTGCAGGCCTCCAACCACGCCTCGTTCCGCTCGATGTGGTTGTATGCGTAGGCCAACACGAACGCGAATCGACCTTGGAACCAGACCGATTTGGTCGTATCCATCAGGTTACCCGCCCTGTCCAAGCAGGTAAAATAACCACCGTTCTCCTTGTCTAAGCCATACTTCATCCAGAATGGCATGATATGCTCTAAGAACTCCCGACGATAAGTCTCCCCCCATTGTTTCAGATACGCTGAGGGATTGTTAATTGGGTTCATAAACCTTTTAATTTAAAATTTATTACATCTATCAAAGAAATGGATAGCCTCCAACTCCGCTTTCATGGCCGCCTCCTCGTCGTCCGTCAGGTTACGGAACGGCGTACGGTTCGGGCCAAGATCCAGACCGATCAACTTCATGATCCGTTTACCTCCGACGATGTTACCCCGGTAGCGGCAGATCACGTTAATCACCTCTTGCGAGAAATTCTGTCGCTCACGAGCCGTCTCCAAGTCACCGGCTGCCCATGCCTCCAAGATACCGGTCAGCACCTTGCCGTTGTAATTGGTCGTACCACCAATGCCCCCTTGCGCACCGCCCATCGCCAAGCAGGGAAGGATCGTCTCATCCTGGCCATGCAGCATATCAAACTTACCCTCCTTATACAACCGGCACTGGTTATACTCATACAGGCTCTCGTAGGTATATTTGATACCGGCAAAGTTAGGGATGCGTCCATCCACCGCTTTCAGAAAATCCAACATCGGCAAGTAAGCATTGTTAAATGCCGGGATGTGGTAGTAATAGAACGGCAGATGGGGGGCTCCGCAAGCGATCTCCTCGCAATACTTCACCAGCTCCTCGATCCGTCCGATCCGTGGGAACGGCGTAGCCATCGCGCCAATGCCCCATGCACCAATCCGCTCAGCGTGTTGAGCCAGTCGGAAGCTGGATTTGACACACGTGCTACCCACATGAACGATCACCTTGAATCCCTCAGGCACCACACTGACCCATTTTTCTGCTAACCGCATTCGCTCCTCCTCGGTGAGCATATAGCCCTCACCCGATGATCCATTGATGAACACACCTTTCAAACCATTCTTTACCAATAGGTTAGCATACGATTCAATAGGCTCGTAATTCACCTCGCCATCCGCAGAAAAGGGTGTAAATGGCGCATCTATCAGTCCAATAATCTTCTCCATTATTCTTATTAATTAATCCAACCTTAACTCATAATTTTTAAATATGCTACAAATGTAAGTAAATACTTTTCAATAACAAAGCATCTTTCCCTATTTATTTTTCATTTTTTCGGGATCCTATCAAAGAAACAGCATAGTCCATCCAAATCCTAATGAACAGTCTTCGCTATCAAGCCGTACCGACAACCAGGCTGCGGGAAACGCTCATTGCTTCCTAATCTTCCG
>CAMGEM010000002.1 GCA_946055095.1 uncultured Parabacteroides sp.
TCACCTTCACACCTGCCTCGTAAGCCGCCTGTGCAGAAACACCTACGTTCCAACCGTAGAGGGCTGCCTCAGCCAACAGGAATTGAGTCTCCCAAGGAGCCAGCCAAATACGAGAACCGGAAGCATCACGATACTGCTTGCCTAACAGGACAGCGGTAGCATCATAATTACCATTCAAAACTTGGTTCTTAGCAAACTTCTCAGACCACGCTTGACGTTGGCCAGCAGGATAGTAGTTCCATGTGAACTGAGCATCCAAAGCCACCTGAGGCTTACCATCCTTATCCAACATCGCAAAGTTAGCGTGATTACTAACAGAACCCTTATCCTGGAAGTTCGCAGCCTTCGTATCGTTCGGAATCATCCACACCTTCAAACCACGCGGGTCGATATTGGCAGGAATACCATCCATCCAGAACTGCTTTGTGGGGTTATCCGTATTGCCAGCATAGTGCTGATCAAACTTCATACCCAAGTAGTTCATGTCTTTCGTATATTCTGCCAAGTCGGGACGTTGCTCCGCTACCGGAATGCCGCCCAAACCTACCAAGATATTAGACATGGTAGAAGAGAGCACCGTGTAGTCCCAGCTACGAGAGTAAACACCTGCCCAAGCGTTCCACTGGTCATACTCCTTCACCTTGAACATATCGTCCAAAGAGGTAATGATCGGACCACGAGCGGCATCCTCAAACTCAGATTGAGCCTTAGCAGGATCAACTACAGAGAGCTGCATCGCATAGCGCATACGCAAGGTATTGGCAAACTTCTGCCACTTCGCTGCATCATAGCCGTATGCGGGATCACTCTTCGCCTCTGTGCCAGTCGGCTCCACGCTGGTGTCGATTTGACTGGCAGCCTCTTTCAACTCAGCGAGGATAAAGTCGAAACAATCCTTCTCACTGCTGAAATTGGGTGTCTCACCCTGGAAAGCATCCAACGGATAGGGACCAAAGTTGTTCACGAACTCAGCCACCAAGCAAGCACGCCAGATACGAGCGAACGACTTCACATTCTTATAGAAAGCGATGTCATGATCGCTACTCAATGAAGCTGACTGCTCATCCACCAAATCAATCGCCAAAGAGGCACGCTTGATCCAGTCGGTGATGTAGCTGTTCAAGTAATCATGGTTGAAGCTATCGCTGTAACGGCCTAAGTTTAAATAACCCATATCACCCGATACACGCGCCGCACTTGCCCAGTTATAGACGAAGATACGCTCATGGATATGCGGATCTTGTTGCGCATTGACGATTGCAGCGTTCAATGCGTAATAAGGCTTGACTACCTCCACACCTGCAACAGACGGATCGACATTGATCTCCTCAAAGTCGTCGCAAGAGGTCGTAACACCCACAAGGGCTGCACTCATTGCCAAGCCGAAGAATATATGATTCAATTTTTTCATCGTGTTCATGCAATTAAATAATTAGAAACCAAGTGTTACGTTAAACAAGAAGGTACGTGATGTCGGAGAACCGGCATTCTCGAAACCGGTCGCGTTGGTTGCTGTCGCAAACACAGACTCCGGATCCACACCATTCATGTCGCTATAAATCATCCACACGTTGTTGCAAGAAACGCCCAACTTCAACTGCTGGAACGGAGTCTTCTCCAACTGCTTCTTGTTGAATGCATAGTTCAACGCCAAGTTACGCAGACGAACGTTGGTCGCGCTATACAAGTTAGCCTCACCAATACCCAGGTTACCACTTGAGGTAGCCACAGCCGTCCAGTAATCCTGCGGAGAAACCGCAATCGTGCTCGGGGCATAGCCACCGTTACCATCAGCGATCACACCTTCCACAACGAAATTGTTACGCTCGCCATCTACAACTGTACATGCAGCCACACCATTTGCCTGCAACATACGGTTCGTACCCGAATAGATGTCACCACCGAAGCGACCATCAATCAAGAAGCTCAAAGAGAAGCCCTTCCAAGTGAAGGTGTTGGTCCAACCCAACAAGCACTTCGCCTGCTGATCACCAATCTTCTCGGCCTTAGAGGTACCCTGCGGCAAACCTGCGGAGTTCAACAACAGCTGACCTGCATAGGGACCCTCCTCAACACGCTGGAACTTGGTACCCCAGATCTCACCGTAGTTACCACCAGACACCGCATATACATAGAGGTTATCGTAACCACCCAACGTATAGGTCATGCCCTCGTTCTCCTTACCCGGCAACAACTCGATGATCTTGTTGTTGTTCTTGGAGAAGTTCAACTGCATATCCCAAGTAAAGTCCTTCGTCTGCACCGGAGTCGCGTTCAACATGATCTCGACACCTTGGTTCTCGATGTTACCGGCATTCACCTTCATAGCGGTGTAACCAGAGAGGGAGTTCATCGGGATGTTGAGCAACTGACGAGTTGCGTTAGACTTATACCACGTTACATCCAAGCCCAAGCGGTTGTTCAAGAAGCGGATCTCAGCACCAGCCTCCCAAGACTTGATCAACTCAGACTTCACATCCGGATTATATAAAGTAGAAGAGCTGTAACCAGCGTTCACACCACCTGTGTTACCCTCAGAACCAATCTTGTATGAGTTATACAACTGATAGGGATCCATATCGTTACCTACCTCAGCGAAAGAGATACGAACCTTACCGTAAGTGAACCAGTCGGGAAGCGGCTTCTCCATCTTGTTGAACATATCGCTGAACACCCAAGATGCGCTGATAGAGGGATAGAAGAAGGAGCGATTCTGCTTGCTCAAAGAGGAAGACCAGTCGTTACGGAAGGTAGCATCCAAGAATACCCAACCGTCGTAGTTCAAACCAACCGTACCATAGAGAGAGTTGATCTTCTTCTCGTTCAAGGTCTGCTCAACGCTCAAGTCACCCTTGTCACCATTGCTCATCCAGAACCAATCCGGAGCGATCAACGTACCCAAGCTGTTCTTCAAGCCGGTGCTCTTACGCTGCATCAAGTTACCACCGAAAGTCACTGTACCACCGATCTTGTCGATCACCTGGTCTTTCTGCGCCGTGAACATGAAGCTGTAGTTGTTCTCATAGAACTTCTGGATGCCATAGCTGTAGCGTCCGTTCGTTGAAAGCGGGCTACCTGCATACAACTTCGTCTCTGTCTCGGTGTTATACATATCACTACCGGCCTTGATCTCACCACGCAACCAATCCGTGAACTTATAGGTCAATGATCCATTCAGCAAGAAACGGTTACGAGAGTCCTGGTTGGTGTTGTAGTCCTTTGCCCAGTAGGGGTTCAAACCGCTGTCTTTCTGCCACCAACGCATCGCACCGGTAGCCGGGTTGATACAATCCTCGAACTGAGAGATATCCACCGTACTCGGCATACTGAACATGGTGTAGAAGTAGTTGTCTGAACGAGCACCAGAGATAGGACGGTTCGTAGCGGTTGAGTTGATGTACTGAACCTTCGCGTCGATACCCCAACGATCATCCTTACCGAAGGTAGAGGTAGCACGCAACATCAAGTTGGTACGATCCAACTTAGCACCCGGGATCTTGGACATATCGTCCATACGAGTCACAGAGGTATAGACCTGTGTCTTGCCATATTGCTGTGCGAAAGAGATGTTCTCCGTTGCGTTGATACCAGTGTTGAAGAAGTTGCCCACGTTGTCATACCAAGTCAGTTGCTCCTGCTCGTTGTTCCAGTTCGTCACCGTCTGACCCTCGATCTTGGGACCCCAGCTGGAAGAGGAGATCGCATCGTAGATGCCATTAGAACCTTGACCGAATACGTTCTGACGATCCGGTTTCATGAAGATAGACTCCGCAGAGATAGAACCAGAGATCGTGATACCTAAACCGGGATTCTCGCGACCCTTCTTCGTGGTGATCAAGATAACACCGTTACCTGCACGTGATCCATACAAAGCGGCAGCGGAAGCACCCTTCAAGACAGACATTGACTCGATATCCTCGGGGTTGATATCCGAAAGACCGTTACCCATATCGGTAGAGGGGTTCCAGTAGTCGTTGTTGCTTGCACCCGTAAAGTTATCCATCGGCACACCATCGACCACGATCAACGGCTGGTTCAAACCGGTCACAGAGTTACTACCACGCAACTGGATCTTTGAAGAACCACCAGGACCATTACTTGAACGGATGATCTGCACACCGGAAACCTTACCAGTCAAGGCATTGGCCAAGTTGGTCTCACGAGAAGCGACCAAGGCATCACCCTTCACCTCCTGCATGGCATAACCCAAGGCTTTCTTCTCACGCTTGATACCCAATGCCGTTACGACAACCTCATCCAACTTCTGCGTGTCCTCGGCCAACTTGATCGTGCCTAAGGGCTCGCCCGTGTAGGGCACTTCGATCGTTGAATAGCCGATGAACGAGATCTGGATCACGTCACCCTTGTTCACGCCTTCCAAGGTGAAATTACCGTCCATGTCGGTAATCGTACCATTGGTCGAACCTTTTACCACAACAGAAGCGCCGGCAACAGGGCCGAAATCATCCTCTACTGTTCCTGTCACCTTCCCAGCCTGCTGGGAAACTGCGACACCCTGCGCAATTGGAGCATTCTCCGCATAGGCACTGCCCACTAAACATAAAGCCCCGGCGCAAAGGATTAAGCTAACTGGCTTAAATCTTTTCAACATAACGATGGTTTTAAAATTGTTCTTTAATGAAGATGCATTTTGGCGAAATGCACCTTCTAAATTTTGATTCATTTCAGCGTCTTTCAGACGTCTTAACTCAATTCGGGACAAAGATATGAAAAGATTTATAATTCAAACGCCTTTCCCATAAAATTCGCATCAAAAATAGCGATTTTTACCTCAAAAAATAAATCAAGGAGGAATCCATGCCTCATTTTCCTTTTCCTTATTCTCTAATTGCCAATGAGTTTAATGGAAATGAAGGTTGAAATTTCGCTAACTGGCCACGAATTTTTCTCCAGTTAGCGAAATCGTTATTTATAGTTTCTCCGTGAGGAGGATCAGCTTAGAACTTGCGGTTGGCCATGTACCACATGTTGAGGAAGGAGGCCTTCGTGATCTCCACCACCTTCTTCCAGTTGATGCGCTCGGCATGGTCAGAGGGCTGGTGATAGTCGGGATGGCCATCCGTGTGATACCATATAATAGGTACGCCCACGCGCGCGAAGGAGCCGTTGTCGCTACCTCCGATCGGGTTGTCCCACGGCCGATAGTCGGGTGCCAAATCGAGGTGATAGGTCTGGATCTCCTCCTTCAACCAATCGCCAAACTGCGGCTTCGCCTCCGTGTAGAAATAGACCACGTGGTTGGGCTTCGACTCGTCGTTGTTACGGCCGATCATATCGAAGTTGAGGTAGCCCTTCACCTGCCCCATGCGTGAGAAGGATTGCACGAATGCCTTGGAACCAAGCAGCCCCTTCTCCTCGCCATCCCAGAAAGCGAAGACAATGGTACGCTCCGGCTGCTGACCCGTGGCCACAAACGCCCGTGCGATCTGCAACACGGCAGAGACCCCGGAGGCATTATCGTCCGCACCGTTATAGATCTGGTCGCCTGCCAAGAAGGGATCAAGCCCCAAATGGTCGTAATGCGCCCCCACGATCACGATCTCTTGCGGATTCTTTCCCTCGATCATGCCCAACACGTTGCGAAGGTCGAGGCGTTGATAGGCATTGGTCGCCCGGATCACGGCCACCGAGTCGGGATGCACCTGCCAACGGGCTCCTCGCTTCTGACGCTCCAGGTGGTAAGCCTCGAAGGGGTGGAAATAGGCACCCTCCAACGGAGCGATCCCCAAGGCTTGCAGCTGTGCCGCGATATAATCACCGGCGATACGGCCCTCCCGTGTGCCCGCCTCACGCCCCTCTAAGTTGTCACTCGCCAAGAAACCGATATGTGCCTCCGCTGTCGCCCGGTTAATCACCGCCAAGCCCTTCTCCTCCGGACTTTGTGCCCACAGGGCCGCGCTGCAAGCGCAAGCCCACAAAAGTAATGCTGTCTTTCTCATTTATCCTTTCAATTTAATGTTGTTGATTGCTGAAACCGCCACAAATATAACCCTTTTCGAGCAACCGCAAGAGAGAAGAGAGACCAAAGTTCGCCTGCCAATCACCTAAAAATAGCTTTTTATTTCGTACCTTCGCGTCAGGCTTTAGAAATTAAACAGGTAAAATAACAATATGATTACAGTCAACAACCTGGATGTGCAATTCGGTAAGCGCGTCCTCTTTCAAGATGTGAACATGAAGTTCACTCCCGGTAACTGCTATGGTATCATCGGTGCGAACGGAGCCGGAAAATCCACCTTCCTACGGGTCATCAGCAAGCAATTGGAGCCGACACGAGGCAGTGTCACCCTCGGCCCTGGGGAGCGTCTCTCCGTCTTGAGCCAGGATCACTTCGCCTTCGACGAATACACGGTGATGGACACGGTCTTGCAGGGACATACCACCCTCTGGGAGATCATGAGCGAGAAGAACGCCCTCTATGAGAAGCCAGACTTCAGCGATGCCGACGGTATTCGCGTCTCCGAATTGGAGGAGAAGTTCGCCGAGATGGAGGGATGGAACGCCGAGAGCGATGCCGCCAACCTGCTGAGTGGCTTGGGCATCAAGGAGGATTTGCACTACTCCATGATGAAAGACCTGAGCGGTAAGCAGAAGGTGCGTGTCTTGCTGGCGCGTGCCCTCTTCGGACAACCAGACAACCTGCTCCTCGACGAGCCGACCAACGACCTCGACTTGGAGACCGTCTCTTGGTTGGAGAATTACCTTTCCAACTTCGAGCATACCGTCTTGGTAGTCAGCCACGACCGTCACTTCTTGGACGCTGTCTGCACCCACACGGTGGATATTGACTTCAGCAAATTGACCCTCTTCGCCGGCAACTACAGCTTCTGGTATGAGTCCAGTCAGTTGGCCTTGAAGCAGTTGCAGAACCAGAACAAGAAGGCCGAGGAGAAGAAGAAGGAGTTAGAGGAGTTCATCCGCCGATTCAGCGCGAACGTGGCTAAGTCGAAGCAAACCACCAGCCGCAAGAAGATGTTGGAGAAGCTGAACATCGAGGAGATCAAGCCCTCTTCCCGTCGCTATCCGGGCATCCTCTTCACCCCCAACCGAGAGCCGGGCAACCAGATTCTCGAAGTCAAGGGATTGACCAAGCGCATCGACGGACAGGTACTGTTCAAGGACTTGAATTTCAATGTGGAGAAAGAGGATAAGATCGTCTTCATCAGCCACGATCCCCGTGCGATGACCGCTCTCTTCCAGATCATCAATGGCGAGGAGAAGCCCGACGAGGGTAGCTACCAGTGGGGACAAACCATCACCACCTCCTACCTCCCGTTGGATAACTCGAAATATTTCAACACCGATTTCAGCTTGATCGACTGGCTCTGCCAATTCTCACCAGACACCAACGAGGTGTTCCTGAAGGGTTTCTTGGGCCGTATGTTGTTCTCTGGCGAGGAGTTGCAGAAGAAGGTGAGCGTGCTCTCAGGAGGCGAGAAGATGCGTTGTATGATCGCCCGCATGATGCTGATCGATGCCAATTGCATCATCCTCGACACACCGACCAACCACTTGGATCTGGAGTCTATCCAGGCGTTCAACAACACCTTGAAGACCTTCAAGGGCAACCTGCTCTTCTCCAGCCACGACCATGAGTTCATCCAGACAGTGGCCAACCGCATCATCGAGCTGACACCGAATGGCATCATCGACAAGATGATGGATTATGATGACTACATCAGTGATCCGGCTATCGCTGAATTGCGTCAAAAGCTGTACGCACAATGAAATACTTGCGGTTCCTGATCCTTTTATTTATCGCATGGTTACCGGTTTTTGCGTTGCAGAAACCGGTATTTCTATGCTATCACCACGCTTTTTCGGCGGGTTATGGGCTGAATGACCTCCTGCAAGTCACCCTTCATGGCTTGAAATTAGACTGCACGATCGCGGGTTACCTGACTGCCCTCCCCCTGCTGCTCTGCCTCTTGTTCTTTAATGTCCACCAACAGATATTAAAAATACTAAAAATATACCTCCTTTGCATGGCCATCTTGATCGCGATGATCTTCTCGATCGACCTTGCCCTGTATGAATTTTGGGGATTCCGGTTAGATGCGACCCTCTTTTTCTACCTCAAATCGCCCAAAGATGCCTTCGCAAGCGTGCCTTTGGGGCTATTTTTGCGGCAATTTCTCCTGTTTATAGGCTATGCAGCCCTTATTTATGGCTGGTTGAGGTACGTTTTACGCTACTTTCCGAAGGATTCCAACGAGGCGACCCACAACGGATGGCTCCCCAAGGTGAAGCATTGGGCGACACTGCTCGTGGCGGGAGGCCTGCTCTTCATCCCTATCCGAGGGGGCGTGACCACCTCCACGGCCAACGTGGGCATGGTCTATTTCAGCCAAGATCAATTCCTGAATCATGCCGCCATCAACCCCTGTTTCAGCTTGATCAGCTCCCTCAGCAAGCAGCAAGACTTCGCCGCCCAGTTCGATTTCTTCCCCGAGGAGGAGCGTGCCGCCCTCTTCGAGCAGCTGATGGCACCCACGCCCATGCCCGAAAACGAGGGGGAAAATGGGGCAAATCGGTCGCTTTTACGCACCCATCGCCCCAATATCCTGCTGATTTTATTAGAAAGTTTCTCGGCCAATGCCATCGAAGCCTTCGGGGGTGAACCAGGTATCACCCCGAACCTGAACCGACTCAGCCAAGAGGGTATTCGCTTTACCAACCTGTATGCCAACTCGTTCCGCACGGATCGAGGCTTGGTGGCGGCCTTGAATGGCTATTTGGCGCAACCCACCACCTCCATCATGAAATATCCCGCCAAGAGCCAAACATTGCCCTCTATCGCCCACAGTTTGGACAGTGTGGGCTATCAATCGGACGTGCTTTATGGCGGTGACATCAATTTCACCAACATGCGGAGCTTCTTCTACAGCGCTGGCTACAGCCGGCTCACCTCGGATCAAGACTTCCCGTTGACGGATCGCCTCAGCAAATGGGGTGCCAACGACGACGTGACGTTTGAGCGGCTCTATCAAATGATCGCCCAGCGACCGACCGATCAGCCCTGGTTCACCACCTTCCTGACGCTGAGCAGCCATGAGCCCTTCGAGGTGCCCTATCACCGCCTGTCGCATCCCTACCTCAACACCGTAGCCTTCACCGACAGCTGTTTAGGGCATTTCATCGACCGCTTCAAGCAGCTTCCCGCTTGGCAGAACAGCTTGGTCATCCTCCTCTCCGATCATGGCTTCCGCTATCCAGACGGCACCAAGGATTATGCCCCCAAACGCTACCACATCCCTATGCTGTGGTTGGGTGGAGCTATCGCTGCGCCTCGCACGATCTCCCGCATCGGCAATCAGACCGATTTGGCCGCCACTTTGCTGCGTCAGATAGGCCTCTCCACGGAGGATTTCCGCTTTAGCCGGGATCTGATGGATCCTCAAACGCCCCAACAGGCCTTCTACACCTTCCAGAATGGCTTCGGGTGGATTGACGAGAGTGGGGTCAGCGTCTTCGATAACGAGGGGAATCGACCCCTGATCGAGGAGCCGCAAGCAGGTAGCACTCAGCGACTAACGAAGGGAAAAGCCCTGCTCCAAACGCTCTACGACGACTTAGGGAGGAGATAGCTTCACCCCCTCCTCCCTACCGAGTCTTACAGTTCTTACAGTTATTACAGTTTTCTCACCCCTCACTATCCATCCACACCCTCCTCCTCCCTTTTGATGTATATAATAATAATAATATATATATATAATATTATATATTTATATTATTACTATTTACAGCTACTACCCTACCGATGCATATAGGGGTAGGGATATTGTAACTGTAAACTGTAAGAACTGTAAGGGGTGAGGATGGAGAAACGATGAGCGTGAACAAGGAGGTGCGTAAGCGTGGACAACTCTTGCAAAGTTAAAAAGGCGGCCGTACCTTTGCGCTGTGATCATCGAGGTGGGCGCAAATTGTTACGTCGCGAAGTGACAATTGCTACCACGGGGAGAACCGCAAGATCTCGCTTGAGGGGCGCAGGGGCAAGAGAAACTTACAGTTCTTACAGATTACAGTAAACATTTACGGACATCAAAAAACCCAAGCCCATGCCTCACGGCATAAACTTGGGTATAATTCAAAAATACATGAAAACAAATTAACAAAATCTCTAAAATAAATTTGACTATGAAATTATTTAGCGTAACTAACTGCACGGGTTTCACGGATGACTGTGATCTTTACCTGACCTGGATAGGTCATCTCATCCTGAATCTTCTTGGCGATCTCCGTAGAGAGGCTCTCCGTCTGCTTGTCGTCGATCTTGTCTGCACCCACGATCACACGCAGCTCACGACCCGCCTGGATCGCATAGGTCTTCACCACACCGGGATAAGCCAAAGCCAACTGCTCCAGATCGTTGAGACGCTTGATATAGGCCTCCACAATCTCTCGACGAGCACCTGGGCGGGCACCAGAGATCGCATCGCAGACCTGCACGATCGGTGCCAAGAGCGTCTGCATCTCCACCTCGTCGTGGTGCGCACCGACGGCATTGCAAATATCGGGTTTCTCTTTGTACTTCTCGCAAAGCTTCATACCGAGGATAGCGTGCGGCAACTCCGGCTCATCATCGGGCACCTTACCAATATCGTGCAACAGGCCGGCACGCTTCGCCTTCTTCGGGTTCAAGCCCAACTCAGCCGCCATGATCGCACAGAGGTTAGCCGTCTCACGGGCATGTTGCAACAGGTTCTGACCATAGGAGGAGCGGTATTTCATCTTACCGATCATACGCACCAACTCCGGATGCAAACCATGCACACCCAAGTCGATCGCCGTGCGCTTACCGGTCTCCACGATCTCATCCTCGACCTGCTTCTTCACCTTCGTCACGACCTCCTCGATACGCGCCGGGTGAATACGGCCATCCTGCACCAGTTGATGCAACGCCAAGCGAGCGATCTCCCGACGCACCGGGTCGAAGCCAGACAGGACAATCGCCTCAGGCGTATCATCCACGACGATCTCGATGCCGGTAGCGGCCTCCAAAGCACGGATGTTACGTCCCTCACGGCCGATGATGCGACCCTTGATCTCATCCGACTCGATATGGAACACCGAGATAGAGTTCTCAATAGCGGTCTCCGTAGCTACCCGCTGGATAGACTGGATCACGACCTTCTTCGCCTCCTTGTTGGCCGTCATCTTGGCCTCCTCGACGATCTCATTGATGTAAGAAGCCGCCTGCGTCTTCGCCTCGTCCTTCAACGACTCGATCAAACGCTCCTTGGCCTCGTTAGCCGACAAGCCAGAGATGGTCTCCAAGTGCTCCACCTCCTTCTGGTGCATCCGCTCCAAGTCCTGCTTCTTCTTCTCCACTAACTCCAGCTGGGAAGCGAGATTCTCCTTCACAGCCTCCACCTCGCTGTTCTTGCGCTGCAACTCCTCATGACGTTGGTTCAACGAGAGCTCCCGCTGCTTCAGCTTCGCCTCCACAGATTGGATCTTCGCGTTACGTTGCGCCACCTGCTTCTCCAAGTCGGCCTTCAGATGGAGGAATTTCTCCTTCACCTCCAGCAACTTGTTCTTCTTGATCACCTCGGCCTCCTTCTCGGCCTCCTTCAGCTTAGCCTCATACTTCGACTTCAGCACGTAGCGCATGATCACCCAAGCGATCGCCCCGCCCAGCAAAAAAGTCGCAATCGATATAATTATCAACGTTCCAGACATGTTAATTAACTATTAAACTACCATATATATAAATACAACAAAGCACTACAACATACGGCTATCACCGTACCCTGCAGTGCGGAAACCTTCCTCAAGTCCTTATATCTTATCCCTTCAAATAGTCTTCCAATTCGTTCGTCAATTGCTGCACCTTGTCCGTGATCGGGCTCGTATCATGCAGATCCTCCAATTGCAGGTTGGTCACCGACAGCTGGAAAGCCACCATGGCCAACAAATCGTCCGTATCTAAATTCGCCTCCGCGGAGAAATGCTGGCGATACTGCCGGATCTTTCGCTCGATCTCGCTCGCCGCCTTTCGCATGATCTCCTCTTCCGAACGTTTGATCCGAAGCTGAAACACATGCCGCTCGGCTATTTTTATCGTTATAAGAAACTCGTCGTCCATCCCACCACTACTCATTTAACAGTGCGATGCACCTATCCACTTCCCGCACTAACTTTGACAATCGCATCCGTGCGTCTTTCCTCTCCTCCTCGTTCGCTGAGACGACCTTCGCAGTCAGCAGATTGTCGAACTTGGATTTCCATGCCGTAGCCTCCTCGGTTGATCGCTGCAACGCCTCCTCCGCTTGATTCAACGCCTCATTCAGCTCGACTATTTTTTGCCGTTGCGCATCGCATAACGCCATCAAATCCCGAACCCGAACTTCAAAAACAGCTAACAATCTATTCTGGTCTTCGGTCATTTTCACCAAATTCTACACAAAAGTACAAGATTGTTTTGAATTGGGCAAAGAAGATAAAGAATATTTAAACAGGAAATGGACAGAAAAGCAAAAAGGCCGTCCAATCAATTCGAACAGCCCCTCTTAATCTACCTAAAACTCAGGTCGTTTACAGCAATGAAACGCAAACGTCGGCACCCTTCTCCGTGAAAGCCAACTTGCCCTCCTTGGCTAACCAACCCAGGGCAGCATAAACGTCTTTCTCCGTCTTGATCTTCGTGGCTTTCTTCAATGCCTTTACACTCATCTCACCGCCTTGATTCAATGCATTCCATACCAAGCCGGCATTCGTTCCAATTGTCTCGATCATGTTTTGTTGTCTATTAATTAATAATTTACGCCGCAAATATAGAGACTTATCGACTTATGCAAAAATTCCACTATGTTATTTAGCATAAATTAGGCTCAAAACGATGAGAATAACAATTATTAATAGTAATACAGGCTTATTTTCCTCCCATCGGTTAGCCAATCACGCTGACCTCCACGTTTTCGGCTGACGCATATCGTCTTAATAGATCCAGGGCATAGTCACCCGCCTCCTTCAATCCTTCGGAACCTGAATAACCATTTATAATCATTAAAAGGGAGGTGGTCTCTAACGAGATCTTTGTGCGCTCCTCATCGCTCGTCGGGGTACCGATCCCGCCCACTTGATCCCGATAGACAGGCAAGCCGGCGATGTTCAGCAACCCTCTGCCGATGCCCTCGTAACGCTCGCCCTCTCGACCAACGCCCAGGGTCAAAGCCCCCTCGATCTTATCCGCGTCAAATCCACCGATGGAATAGCCTGTCCGAATGGAGACCAAGTTGATCAGATCCACCAAGGTATCAATCCGATAGAGTGGCAGCTCACGCAGGATCCTACGCCTCAACGCCTCGGCTGAGGGACGATAGCGATTGGGATCCTTGCCCAACCGTTTGTAGGCGGTTCGTGTCGCCTTGATCGGTGCCCATTTGTTGACCTCCTCCAAGCGGCAAGCGGCCTTGACCGCAGCCTCCTCTGCCGCTATCTCTTGCCACAAGGCCCCGTCAGAGGGGCTATTCTTCACCCGGCAAGCGATGGCCAAGACGGTCAACTCCGGACAAGCCGTCTTGATCTCCGACGATAATTCAATCTGTATCATACTTTTGCTTATACGTTAAAAATACCCGAAACGATTCGACCACTTTGCACACCCAACCGTCTGGCAGAGAAGAAACGCTCCCAATTTGAATAGGTGCAGATACCGGCTATCTCGATATGCCCCGCTGCCACACCTGCCTCCATCAGCTGCCAACGGTTCGCGCCCCACAAGTCGATATGGGCCTTCCCGTTGCCGGGATCCCGACGCATCAGCCGATACAAAGGCATACCTGCCGACGCAAAGGCCTCCACGACCTCCTCGCCCACCTCAAAAGCGGCCTGTGAGATGGAAGGGCCGATCCCTGCTCGTAGCTGGGCGGGATCACATCCATACTGGGTTTGCAGATAGCGCACCGCCTTTTGGGCGATGCCCTTCACCGTTCCTCGCCATCCGGCATGGACAGCAGCCACTACCCCTTGATCGGGCGCATACAACAGGAGCGGCACGCAATCGGCTGTGGAGACAGCCACACAGAGCCGTGGCTCAGCGGTCACCAAGCCATCCACCCCCTCCAAGAGCTGCCGTCGCTCAGCCTCAGGCTTCGCCAAGAAGGCGGCATCAATCGTCAGCAAGCGATCCTCATGCGTCTGGTGCGGCATGACGATGCGCTCCTGCGGCAAGCCGATACGCTCCCCCAAGATGGTCAGGTTGCGTCTGACCGCCTCCGGATCATCCGCCGTGTAGAGGCCGGGATTCATCGAGCCAAAGGCCATGCCTCGGCTGACACCCCCTTGTCGGGTGGTGAAAAAATGAGAAATGCCACGGCACCCCTCCAACAGAGGTAACCGCAGCATTTCCTTCTGAAACATTTGATTGTTATTCATTCTCGTCGTCGTCCCAATATTCCTCGTACTCCTCGTCGTCATCCAGCTCATCGTCATCCACAGGCACGACAAAGTCATCCTCCTCATCGAACACCAACGTATTCACGTCGATATTCTTATGCACGATGCGTTCCACCTCGTGGAAGGACTCCTCGTTCAGGGCTTTCCAAAGCAGATCCTTCAACTCGGTAATGCCCTTGCCCGCCACGGCTGAGATAAAGAGGTGTGGAATACCTTCCGGCAGATCCTCAGAGAGCGCCTCGATCAGCTCGTCATCCAACAGATCACTCTTGGTGATGGCCAGCACCCGAGGTTTGTCCAACAAATCGGGATTGTATTGCTCCAACTCGTTGCTCAGGATCTCATACTCCTTGCGGATGTCGTCCGTATCGGCAGGTACCATGAAGAGCAACAAAGAGTTTCGCTCGATATGTCGCAAGAAGCGCAATCCCAATCCTTTGCCCTCACTCGCTCCCTCGATGATACCGGGAATATCCGCCATGACAAACGAACGGTTGTCTCGATAGCTCACGATGCCCAAGTTGGGCTCCAAGGTGGTGAAAGGATAGTTGGCGATCTTCGGTTTAGCCGCTGAGACCACCGAGAGCAGGGTCGATTTACCCGCATTCGGGAAACCCACCAAACCCACATCGGCCAGCAGCTTCAACTGCAGGATGACGGTACGCTCTTGCGCCGGCTCACCCGGTTGCGCATAGCGAGGAGCCTGATTGGTGGAGGTCTTGAAATTGAAATTACCCAATCCGCCACGACCCCCTTTCAGCAACATCACCTGCTGCCCATCTTCTGTCACGTCGCACAGGTATTCGCCCGTGTCCGCGTCATACACCACAGTGCCACAGGGCACCTCGATCACCCGATCCTCGCCATTCTTGCCCGAGCTACGCTTCGCGCTTCCGCTCTCCCCGTTCGTCGCCAAGATATGACGCTCATATTTCAGATGGAGCAACGTCCAATAGTTGCGATTGCCCCGGAGATAGATATGACCTCCTCGTCCTCCATCGCCCCCGTCGGGTCCCCCTTTCGGAATATACTTCTCGCGGCGGAAGTGAGAAGATCCCCTGCCTCCCTTACCTGAGCGGCAATAGATCTTGACATAATCTACAAAGTTCGATTCAGCCATTCTCTTGTCGAATTACAAATTATTGATCGCCTCCTTGATACGGCCGAAGATCTCCTCGATCGTGCCCATACCCTGGATAGCCACGTGCTTGCCCTCGCCAATGTAATAATCAGCCAACGGCGCGGTTTGTGTGTGGTAAACCTCCAAGCGAGACTTGATCGTCTCCAAGTTGTCGTCTGAACGGCCAGACACCTTACCACGCTCCAACAGGCGCTTTACCAACTCATCCTCATCGACCTGCAAGTTCAGCATCACAGAGACATCCGTGCCACGCTCGTTGAGCATCTGCTTCAAGGCCTTTGCCTGCGGAATCGTACGGGGGAAACCATCGAAGATCACGCCCTTAGCCGGCTTCTTGCTATCCAACACATTCGCCAACATGTTCACGATCAACTCATCGGGCACCAACTGACCCTTCTCGATATAATCCTTAGCGATCTTACCCAACTCGGTCTCGGCCTTCATCTCGCCACGAAGCACATCACCCGTAGAGATGTGATCCAAACCGTACTCTTTGATAATCAACTCACTTTGTGTGCCCTTACCTGAACCCGGAGCACCAAAAATAACTACATTCAACATAATTTCTTCGTTTCTATCAATTCTACTATAATAGTAATCTCATTCCACTAAAAACAGACGGCCTTACGGCTCGACCACTTGATAAATATCCCGATAGGAACGCCCCATCTCGTCGTAATCCAACCCATGCCCCACAATGAAGGCAGGCGGGATCCGTAAACCCACGTAATCGGGCGTTAAGTCCACCTTCAACGACTCCGGTTTGAACAGCATGGTAGCCAAACGTACATCTTCGGCACCCTGCTCACGCAGCTTCTCCATCACCCGACTCATCGTGAAACCGGTGTCGATAATGTCTTCCAACAGGATGATCGTACGGCCCTTCACATCCACCGAGATCGGCATGATCTCTTGCAAAACGCCCGTGCTCGACGTGCCCGCATACGAGGAATAACGGGCGAAAGTCAACTCATAATCGCCATCCAACACCCGCATTAAATCAGCCACAAACATGAACGCCCCATTCAAGATGCCCACGAAAAGCGGACGCTTTCCGGCCATATCCACAGCGATCTGCCGCGCCATTCGCTCCACAGCCGCTTGAATCTCCGCCTCCGTGATGAACAGCTCAAATTCCTTGTCTCTTAGGTGAATCCTCCGCATACCTAATCCATTTTATCGAGCGGCAAAATTAAACAATTTCTGAGGAAGAACAAAAAACATTAGCAAGTTCCGAAAGTTTATTATACATTTGCCCAAATCTAAAAATTCACGATTACCGATTCTTATGTTCAAGATATTCGCTACGGATAAAGTAAAAGAGCTTGATCAATATACGATTGTACATGAACCGATCAGCTCGATTGATTTAGTGGAGCGTGCCGCTTATGTCTTTGTGCAGGACTTTTGTCGCCATTATTCCAAACAGCAACGGGTCATCATCTTCGCCGGACAAGGCAACAACGGTGCGGATGCGTTAGCCATCGCTCGCCTCTTGAAGGAAGAGATGTTCAAACGGGTGGAGACCTATCTGTTCAACCCGACGGATCACCTGTCCGAGGATTGTGAGCGCAACAAGCAACGGCTCTTGACCACCGACCAAGTGGAGTTCATCGAAGTGGGACGGGGCGATTTCGACCTGCCGGAGATCGACGAGCACGACATCATCATCGACGGCCTGTTTGGCTCAGGGCTGAACCGTCCTTTGGCAGGAGGATTCGCGGCATTGGCCAACTTCATCAACGAGACCGATGCCGAGGTGGTCGCTATCGACATTCCATCCGGCCTCTTCGGAGAGGACAACCGAAGCAACAACCCGGAGGCCATCGTGAAAGCGGACGTTACCCTTACGTTTGGCTTCCCCAAGCTGGCCTTTTTCTTGCCAGAGAATGCCGAGTTCGTGGGCGAATGGCGTGTGCTCGACATCGGCATCCACCCCAGCATCATCGAACAAACCAATACACCTTATTATATGGTAGAGGAGGAGGAGGTCTCCGCCAGTCTTTTGCCCCGTGACCGTTTCGCCCACAAAGGGACGTTCGGCCACGCACTGTTGCTGGCAGGTAGCAAAGGCAAGATGGGAGCCGCTCTTCTATCCGCCAAGGCCTGTCTGCGTAGTGGAGCCGGCTTGTTGACGGCCCATATCCCCTACCGAGGAGAGACCATCTTCCAGACAGCCTTCCCAGAGGCCATGTTGAGTTTTGACCAACATCCCGATTACCTGACTACCGCCCCAGACACCAACAACTACTCCGCCATTGGCATGGGACCGGGCTTGGGGCAGCACATGGAGTCGGCGGCTGTCATCGAGCGGGTCTTGGGCAACTTCAATAAACCGGTTGTCATTGATGCGGATGCCATCAACATCATCGCCTCCAACAAGGATTTGCTCAACAAGATACCGCCTCGCAGCATCTTGACCCCCCATCCCAAAGAGTTCGATCGTTTGGTGGGCGCCTGCGCGACAGCTTACGAGCGTTTGCTCAAGGCACAATCCTTCGCCGTAGAGCACAAGCTGATCATCGTCTTGAAGGGGGCCTACACAGCCACCTGCACCACCTCCGGGAACATCTATTTCAACAGTTGTGGCAATCCGGGCATGGCGACAGCCGGCAGCGGCGATGTATTGACGGGTGTGATCTTAGGGCTCTTGGCACAAGGCTACTCCCCAGAGACAGCGGCCGTGGATGGCGTGTTCCTCCATGCGACAGCTGGCGATTTAGCCGCGCATGGCGAAGGTTGCTCCGAGGAGAGCCTCATCGCCAGCGATATTATCCGCTTGTTAGCTACCGCCTTCAAGGTCGCTCACCGATGATTCGTTGGATCACAGGCTTGTGGATAGGCTTATGCAGCTTGGCAGGAGTCTTCTGCTCTTGCCAAGCGAGCGTAAAGAGCTTCGCTTCCCTCCCACGCACGGGTCGTCAGTTTCCGTTGGTCACGGTTCCCGCTCAGCTTCAGACACCGGCCGAACGGTCGGAGTGGTTGGCGCTGCACTATTGGGATCAACTTGACTTCACCGATACAACCGACATCCGGGGCACCCTGTTTCTTGAGCAGGCGTTAAGCGACTACCTCGCTATCTTGCGACAGGCCTCACCGGAGCGACAAGCCGAAGGGTTGAAAGGTTTATTGCGGAAAGCGGAGACCGGCTACCGACCCGACAGCACCAACGTCGCTCCCCGACCGGATCTCCAAAAGGCCTTCTTGAACCGTTTCGATGAATTACTGGAGGCGTATTTGGCCTTCAGCTATTCGCCCATGCAAGACAACGAGATGTATATTGCGGTCTTGGAATACATCACCCAATCCAACAGTTGGAGCGAGGAGGAGAAGATCCGTCCATCTATCCTGTTGGAACTGTGCCTCAAGAATCGGAAAGGGACACCCGCTACAGACTTCGACTATGTGGCGGCAGATGGCACGAAGAGCCACCTCTATGCCCTCTCCTCCCCTTACGTGATCCTCTTTTTCTATGATCCGGAATGTGCCCATTGCCGACAGCTGATCGACCAGATGCACCATTCTACCGTACTCAACGAAGCGTTGGAAAAGCATCAGCTCCAGCTGCTCACCATCTATCCCTATGCCGACACGACCGCCTGGCGAACGGGAGTGGCCAACCTTCCTACCGCATGGATCAACAGCTACAACCCAGCGAGCACCATCCTGAGCGATGAACTTTATGAGCTGAAAATCACACCCGCACTCTATCTGCTCGATCAGGAGAAACGGGTACTCGTGCGAGAAGGGAGCTTGCCGGAGATCGAGCAAGCCCTAATCCCCGCAAAGGAGCCATAAAAAATAGGGCGAGGCAAGAAGCCGAATAAAATATTTTGTGTAAGTTTGCAAACGTTTTAAACGAACATATTTAACTGTATAATTAACATAGTAATTATGGCAACAATTGACACTTTCAACTTTGCTGGTAAAAAGGCATTTGTCAGAGTGGATTTTAATGTCCCCTTAGACGAGAATTTCAACATCACTGACGACACACGTATGCGTGCCGCACTGCCTACCTTGAAGAAGATCTTGGCAGACGGTGGTAGCATCATCATCGGTTCACACCTGGGCCGTCCGAAAGGCGTAACAGAGAAGTTTTCTTTGAAGCACATCTTGGGTCACCTTTCTGAGTTGTTAGGCATCGACGTACAGTTCGCTAACGACTGCATCGGCGAGGAGGCTGGCGTGAAGGCTGCCGCTTTGCAACCGGGTGAGGCTTTGCTGTTGGAGAACTTGCGCTTCTACGCTGAGGAGGAGGGCAAACCCAGAGGCTTGGCTGAGGACGCTACCGACGAGGAGAAGAAGGCTGCTAAGAAAGCTGTGAAAGAGAGCCAGAAAGAGTTCACGAAGAAGTTGGCCGCTTACGCTGACTGCTACGTAAACGATGCATTCGGTACAGCTCACCGTGCGCACGCTTCTACGGCATTGATCGCTGACTATTTCGACGCTGATCACAAGATGTTCGGTTACTTGATGGAGAAAGAGGTGAAGGCCGTTGATAAGGTGCTCAACGACATCAAGCGTCCGTTCACCGCGATCATGGGTGGTTCTAAGGTTTCTTCTAAGATCGAGATCATCGAGAACTTGCTCAACAAGGTGGACAACTTGATCATCACTGGCGGTATGACCTATACCTTCACGAAGGCTCAGGGCGGTAAGATCGGTAAGTCTATCTGCGAGGATGACAAGCTGGATTTGGCTTTGGAGTTGATGCAGAAGGCTAAGGACAAGGGTGTTAACTTGGTTTTGGCTGTTGACGCAAAGATCGCTGACGACTTCAGCAACGACGCAAAGACCGATTTCGCTCCGGTGAATGAGATTCCTGATGCTTGGGAGGGTCTTGACATTGGTCCGAAGACAGAGGAGATCTACGCAAACGTTATCAAGAGCTCTAAGACCATCCTTTGGAACGGCCCGACGGGTGTATTCGAGTTTGATAACTTCACACACGGTTCACGTGCGGTAGGTGAGGCTATCGTTGAGGCTACAAAGAACGGTGCCTTCTCATTGGTAGGTGGTGGTGATTCCGTTGCTTGTGTCAACAAGTTCGGTTTGGCCAACGGCGTATCTTACGTTTCTACCGGTGGTGGTGCTTTGCTTGAGGCTATCGAGGGTAAGGTGCTTCCGGGTATCGCTGCTATCCAGGGCTAATCACAAAAGTCTATGTATAAAGTAAAGGCTGTCCGAAATGGACAGCCTTTTTTATTTTAGAGAGTTTGCACAAACGCATCCATCTCCTCCGCATGGGCCTCTAAGCTCTGCAGGAGCTTGAATTGTGCCTTGGTGCGGATCAAGTTATGCTTCGGGCTGTGGATCTTGTAATAGGTATCGCCATTCAGATAGTCGGTCAAGAAACGTACCGTCTGCATATAGGTCAATAGACGGCCACCGTAGGGCAACAAGCTAATCTCCAAGGGAGTTAAGAATGTCTTCGCCTTCTCCATGTAGCCACGGGTATAGGCTTCAAAGATCGGCAAGTTCACCTCGACGTGCGCTAAGCACTCATCATCCTCTGCCCCTGTGTTCGCTCCCGTGCGGATGAAATCACCAATGTCTGACAGCACAAAGCCCGGCATCACTGTGTCCAAGTCGATCACGCAGAGCACCTTGCCCGTCTCCACATCAAACAGCATGTTGTTCACCTTCGTATCGCAATGGTTCACCCGCTTACGCAATTTCCCTTCTCGATACAAACGCTCTTGCACACACATCGCCTCCGAGCGAGCCTCTATCTCCTGAACCAGCTCCTTCACCTCGTCCAAGCGACCAGCCGAATCGGCGGCTACTGCCTCACGAAACTGCTGCAAACGAAACTCCATGTTGTGGAAATTCGGGATCGTCTCGCCCAAGGTTCCCTCTGGTAGATCCGCCAGCATCGACTGGAAATCACCGAATGCCTTGCCTGCCTCATACGCCAACTCAGGGGTCACCGCCTCATAGCTGACACAATCCGGGATCAACAGGCAGACACGCCAGTAGGAATCTCCATCGAAATAGTAGTTCTTACCGGCTTGGGTGGGTAAGAATGTCAAGACCTTGCGGTCAATGTCCTTCTCGCCTCGCTCCTCCAATACCTTCCGGATATGCTCCGTGACGATACGAATGTTCTCCTGAAGCATCTCCACATTCGTGAAAATCTGATGATTGATGCGTTGCAATACATAGGGTGTCTCCCCTTTGTCGTTGATCACTTTCAGGGTATCATTGATGTGGCCATTGCCGAAAGGCTGTGCGTCCACCATCGTTCCCTCCAACTGAAACTGGCTCAAGATGGCCAGTAATTGCTCCTTTGTTTTTGCCATGCTATTCGATTTTACAGTTCCTAAAAAAGAGAGGAAGCCTATCGCGGATAAGCCTCCTCTACCTCCTTCCTTTCTAAGGAAGGTTATCTTCACATTAGTAAGCCCTCTCTAACAACCAAGCGTCTTGGAATTGAGGAGCATATTTTGCCTTGATCGCGTCACGGCTATCCGCAGCGTCCGCCTTGTTATCGAAGCTGGCCACGATCACACGCAACATACCTTGCTCATTCTCGCCCAATACCGCATTGTAACCCGCGTTTTGCATACGCTCTTTCAAGGCGTAAGCATTCGTACGGTTCTTGAAACTACCAATCACCACGCTGTAACGTTTCAATCGGCTGGCATCCTCACCCTGAGCCGCATTGATACGCTCACTACGGGTAGAAGCCGTTGATGTTCTGGGCTTAGACACGGGAGCGACCTCAACGGCCTCCTCTGTCTCCTCCACTACCTCTACCGGGGCAGTAGTCTCCTTCTCCTTGGCTTGCTCATAGGCAGTCTTGTAGGCACTCTGCTTGGGTTTACATGAGCCGAATGCTAACAACATGCAAACGGCTGCTCCCATCAACCAAATCTTATTCATGACTTTCTTTCTTTTTTAAATACATTCGATTCCGCGAAGATAGAGAAATAATCCAAAATAGATAGCACAGTGAATGAACATTAATTCATAGACACACGAACTTATTGAACATAAAAAACGAGGCACCACCGCATCACACAACAGTGAGGCCTCGTTTAATCAATACAATATAATAGGAGTGCGTTTAACGTGTGCCTCCCGCCCACCAAACGGGTTCGCTATAGACGAAGGAGCCGTCGCCCTGTGCCTCATAGACATTCGGGTTAGTCGTGGTGTCACCCGAACCGTAGGCGCAACGCAAGGGGAAGTGTCCCTTGGGGTATTCCGTGGTCGCTGCGTTCAACGGGTTAGCCAACTTAATGAACGACTCGCCCAAGTAAGTCATACGGCGGTAATCCGAGAAGGCCTCCGGCGATTCTCCTTGACTGCCAAAGAAAGACAAATACTTCTCTATCATCACCTCCTGCAATGGATTAGCCTGGTAAAGTGGACGGATATGTGCCTCAAAGTGCTCATCAGCCATTGACGCAGACAGCGTACACTCGCCATCAACTTTCTTCTTGAAAGTAGAATTTATCGCCGCCTTCACACCTGCAGCTAAGTTCACGTAGGCAGCAGCCATCGCAGCTTTCAATGTTTCGGAAGCATCCTGTCCTAAACGTGCCTGTGCCTCTGCTTTCAAAAAGAGCAACTCATGATAGCTCAACAATTGCGTGGGGCCTGTTTCCGCCCAATCCGTGGCTGCCTCACTGTACAGATTCTGGCTCTTCTCACCCTCACCATTCGGGAGCGGATAGTAGGTCGGATCAGAAGGGGTAATCAATTTCATGTCACTATTAATCGCAATTTGGTTCGCACGTGGATCCTGACGGCTGATCAACTTATCCATCAAACTTTTACTCAAACCACACGCATCACGGCTACGAGCCAAGACATAGGTAGGATTGTAAGTGCTCGCCCCATCATATTTATCCAGTTTCATCTCCTCATCTGCAGAGGTGAAAGATTTAGACACATAGTCAAGAATCTTGTTGAGGTCTCCCGTGCGATCCGCACTCCGCCCCAAAAGACGCATCGTATAGCGCGCCTTCAAGGCATAAACCGCTTTCGTCCATTTAGCCGCATCCCCTTTATAATAAAGGTCTGCCGCTCCCAATGTCGTCGCATTGCCTTGCGCTAAATCATTCAATGCCTCATCCAAAAGTTTCATCACATCCTGATAAATAGCCTCCTGCTTATCAAGGTTAGGTGTCATAAACTCGCGGAAGTTGAGTGCCTCACTCCAAGGTACATCCCCGTGCATGTCTGTCAAGAAAGCCAAATTGTAAGCCATCATCGTACGAGCGATACCCCGATTGACATGGTTATTGGCCTCCACACCCTCTGCTGAACAAGCATTGATCACATCCTGGCAAGCATTGAGATTGTTGTAGATATAGCCCCAACAGTTGCCCCAGTTGCTGGCATCCTCCATTTGGAACAGTCGGTGATCCGCTTCATAAAGCTGCTCTACTGTTCCTCCCTCATGCTCCATGATGACAGAAAGAAAAGCACTGTAATCTCCACCTGTCACACTAAACGCCGTGGACATCTCCACCTCCGTAATCAAGAAAGAGGTATTCACACGGGTCGGGTGGTTAATGTCCTGGTTGATCTCATCCATTTTGTCCTCCGAGCATCCCGTCGGCAACACCAATGTCCCTAAACCTGTGCATACGTAGAGGAATGTCTTATATAATGTAGTCTTCATTGTCATATTCTCGATTTATCTGTCCTTAAAATTTGAAATTCAAGCCTAAACCATAGCTGCTGGTCTGCGGCAGCGAGAAACGCTCCATTGCACCAGACATATTGCCGTTACCCTGCGAAGTTTCCGGATCAATGTTCTTCACCTTGCTCCAAAGCAGGATGTTGCGGGCGAAGAGGCTCACGTTCACCTCCATCCAATTACTCTTGAACACCGGATAAGCAAGCGAAATCTCACGCAGCTTCACGAAGTCATTGTCCGATACACGGCTTTCCCAGATGCTGGCCCGACTGGTGTAGTATTTTTCGATCTTATCTGCCGGAATTTGGATGGTCTGCACGTCACTGTAGATCGGATTGCCATTGCTGTCGGTACCGGTCTGCACCACGCCGGTCGATTCGGCATAACCCCGATCACGGTCGATACCACTCTGTTTGCTCACGCCATAGTAGTCCAACTCACCATTCGTACCCGCCAAGATCTGTCCACCTTTGTGCCAATCGAAGGTGGCGGAGAGGCGTGCCTTGTAGATCGTCAGTGAGGTATTGAAGCCCAAAGTGAAATCGGGGCTGACACGGGCGATGACTCCCTCGCCACCGGCCACCGGCATACCCTCCTCCGTAATCACGATGTTGCCCTTGTCATCCCGCTTAAAGCAGGAACCCCAGACAACCGGATATTTCTCACCAGCCATCGCACGCACATTCGGGGAGGTGTAGCCTCCCAATTGAATACTGGAAACACCCTCAGCCAACTCATCCACAAAGTTGTTAATCTTCGAGAAGTTGAAGGTCATGTCCCAGTTGATGTTCTTTCGACGAATCGGATTGATCGTCAACGAGAGTTCATGCGCATCGGTATGCACCTTACCACCGTTTGTGTAGTAAGAAGAAGCTCCAGTAGATCGAGGCAAAGGGATCGAGAAAATCTGATCCTTCACATTTTGACGAGAATAAGTATAGCTGAGGCTCACCAAGCCATCCAAGAAAGTCAAGTCCGGACCAAACTCATAGGAACGGGTATTCTGCGGTTTCAAGTTGGGATCATAGACCGTCGTACTACGGCGATAACCCATCTGTCCATCAATCGGATAAGCGATGCTGACACCCGAGATGAATCCACCACCGAAGCTACCCTTTGTATAATAATCAGGATAGTATTGCCCGGCCATACCCACCTCCGCATAAGAGGCACGAATCTTACCAAAAGTCAATATCTCGTTCTTCAACGGTTCCAATTCCGTGAAGATGAATCCAACAGAGACGGAGGGATAGAAGAAAGTACGATTGCCACGCGGCATCGTGGATACCTTATCGACACGTCCCGTCGCATTCAAATAGAGCATACGCTTGTAGGAGAGCGAAAGATTACCAAAGAAACCCATCGTACGTTTCTGTGTGTAAGACTCTGAGTTGTTATACACAGCGGCATTATTCATGTGGTTCCAGCCCGCAAAGTTGTAATCTGTTCCAGTATCTGAATAAAGTTTGTTCGTACTGTGGATAAACTCATTTCCTAACAAGGCATTGAAATCCAGATCCTCCGTAATCTGCCAATCATAGTTTGCGGTCAATAGGGAATTGAGCGCCAACTTGGTATAGCCTCGGTGATTGATCGAGCCTTGACCATCACGGAAACCGTAAGCGTTGAGATTCGTGTAGTTGGTTTGGTAAGCATCTGTACCCAACGTATATTTCACGTTCAACGTGTGATTCTGCGTGCCAAAGTTAGTCTTGAAGTTCAAATAGGTATTTCCAAAGAAACGAATGTTCTTCTCATAGTAAGAACAGTTTTCCGAGATCCAGTAGGGATTTCCCCAACGTGCCACGGTACGATAGCTCACCTGCGTATAGGGATCGCCATAAGCATGATTAGGAATTCCATTCAAATTATAAGAGGGAGGAGCCAAGAAAGCGCTGGCCACAATACCATCGTTCGCACCTTGTTGCTTGTCAATGCGCGAATAGGTGAAGTTACCCGTGAAGCCAGTCGTGAAATGGGAGTTCAAGGCAGTCTCGGCGGCCAATTTCGCATTGTAGCGCTCCATACCGGTGGCAGGAACGATACCCTTCTGCTTGGCGTTACCCAACGAGAAAGAGTAATGTCCTTTGTCATTCGCCTGCTGCACGTTCAGCGAGTTATTCCATACGTAACCGGTCTGGAAGAAGTCACCCACATTATCGTAAGCCTGCGGAGTCACCCAGTTGGCGGCATCCTCCATACCAGTGCCATTGGCCTTGCCCAATTGCTGCACATAGTATTTGCCCGAATGACCATTGGCGTTGCCTCCATAAGTCGGGTCATTAGCCAACTCCGAGATCAACGGTCCCCAAGAGGACTGTCCAGTAGGTTGATACTTACCACCTGAACCTTGGGCATAAGTTGATTGCAACTCCGGCTTGCGTGACATCTTGTCCATACTCAACGACGTGGAAAAAGAGATCTGCGGTTTGCCCTTCTTAGCGTTCTTACCGCTCTTTGTCGTTATAATGACCACACCGTTAGAAGCTCGCATACCGTAGAGGGCGGAAGCGGCCTGACCTTTCAAGATATTGATGCTCTCGATGTCATTCGGATCAATATCGAAGGAGCGGTTGGCATTATCCGTTCCTGAGGTAGAGTTACCTGTATCATAATCAGACGTAGAAGCGATTGGCATACCATCCACCACATAGAGCGGAGTATTGTCGCCCGTAAACGAACGTGATCCACGGATGGTCATCTTGGAAGAGGCTCCTGGCATACCACTGGAAGGCGTAAAGTCTATACCAGAAACCTTTCCCTGCAAGGCCCCCGTTAATGAAGTATTAGCACCCTGCGTTAACTGCTCTCCCTTTACATCCTGCACGGCATAGCCCAAGGCCTTTTTCTCCTTCGAGATACCCATCGCCGTTACCACCACCTCGTCGAGGTTCTGCGTATCAGCCATCAACCGCACCTGCAGAGTAGGTTTGATCGCCACCTCTTGCGAGCGCATTCCGATGTAAGAAATCATCAATGTTTTAGCAGACCCTGGAACATCCAACGAGAATGTTCCATCGAAATTGGTAACTGTACCTGTCGTCGTCCCCTTCACGATGATGGAGGCACCGATGATCGGCTCTCCATCCTCTGCCGAGAGAACGGTACCCGTGATACGTGCGTTCTGCGCATGGGCTATGCCCACACTCGAAAGCAACGTCAGCACTGCGTAAGATAACCTTTTCATAACTATTTTCTTATTCAAATTAAACAAACTTTTGCCTTCAAAGAAGATTATCTTTTTCCATACATCACTTCTGTAATGCCTATCAAAAAGATTTTATTTTGGCGCGAATATAATCATAATATCATTATAAAAGCATTTTTAAAAGAAATAATTCATATTTTAGGCGAAAATACACTCAAACTGAATCCATAATACATGTAGATAAGGGCTGTCGATTTGATTAACACAAGAAAACGTTCCAAAACATTGCCCATCGTTTTCTAAAACCATGGGCAACGAAATAAAAAATCATCGGCAATGTTTGAAAAAAACACGGGCAACGTTTTCCAAAACCATGGGCAACGTTTTGGAAAAGGATGGGCAACGTTTTTCAGAGATCTTTACGTGCTATTAGTCAGCCATCTGTTTATATTTCCGGCGAGAAAGATACCCCAATAGGCTCACGAGGAAAAGGGAGAGATAGAAATAGAAGAAAAGGTTGCTCACACTGTCATTCTGCCCATAGGAGTGCATACCACTGAGGAAATAGTTGACACCAAAGAAGGTCATCAAGACGGAATAGAAAGCGATCACGGAAAGGAGGTTGAACAGCCAGAGGCTTCCTCCAGCCTTGGTCATGCGGAGGTGTGTGACGATCGCATAGACAATCATCGTGATGAGTGCCCAGGTCTCTTTCGGATCCCATCCCCAATAGCGTCCCCACGACTCATTCGCCCAGACCGCTCCTAAGAAGGTGCCAACGGTCATCAAGGCCAAACCAACCCACAGCGACATCTCACTCACAAGGCTCAGCTCCTTTATACGAGCCCACACAAGCGATTGCGCACGCTGTCGGAGCAGGCTCATCATCACCAGATTGGTCAGACCTATCAGGCAGCTGATGCCAAAGAAGCCATAGGCACCAACAATCACCGCCACATGAAACATCAGCCACGGCGACTTCAAGACGGGGACCAACGTGCCGATCTGTGGATCCATCCAATTCAGACCGGAAACAAAGAGAATCACCCCTCCGAAAAGGGTAGCCAACGCAAAGGTCAACGTGCTCTTACGCAAAAAGAAGAGCCCGGCGCAGACCGTAGCCCAAGCCACATAGACCATCGTCTCATACGAATTGCTCCACGGGGCATAGCCTCCAATATACCAACGCATCCCCATGCCATAGACATGGAACAGAAAGACCGCTATAATGAACCCGGTCAACCCTCGCATCGCATAACGCAAAGACCTCCTCGGATTGAACAGGGCAGCGAACGCACAAACCAACAGCAGACCGCCCAAGATTAGATAGCCCTTCTTGCATTGACGAAACAGATCCAACTGGTTATAACGGATCTCCGCCTCCATCTTGGCGGGACGAATATCCAAGGTCTCCTCCCGGGCTTGCTGATAGGTATCAATCATCGCCAACACCTCATCGGCCTTCTTCCAATCGTTGGTCTTTAATCCTTCTCGCACCTCCTGCAAATACCAACCCATAATCTGCGTCACAAAGAGGGAGTCTTTTCCGCTAAAGGCAGACAAGTCATCGCCCGGAGCGTACCATTTATGAGCCGGATCACCCTTCAACGGGAAGATCGGGAGCCACTGATAACGAATCAGCTGGTGGAAGATATTGATTTGTTCGTCGAGCTTGATCAAGTCTTTATCGAAGGAGTTACGCTGAGCCGGCATCTTCGCATAGGCCGCCTCTAACCGCTCCTGCAACTTGTAGTGCCCATTCGCATCGAAAAGCTCCACATACGCACAAGCGGGAGTAGAAAGCTCATAGTAGTTGGCCAAAGCCTGATTAGAAAAGGCGATCAACGGGACACGTACCCATTTCTCCGGCATCGCCAAGAGGCTCAACAAAAACTGGTCGCCATTCAGCTGCTCATAACGATCTGACTTGTGCAGCTTGCGCAACAGCTCAGAGGAGAAGGTATTGATCGGCATCATACGCCCCGCAGATGATTGCATCGGCAACCGCCCAAAGCGAGCCGCATGATCGGGATCCACTACTTGACGAAGCACAATCTCCTCAGCCGACTCCGCTGATACCGCTGTTTGTGCCCAAGAAGAGAGGCAACAACAGCACCCCACGATCCCAGCTAAGGCTTTGCCACGCAAGCCGTTCAGCTGTCTGGTCAATTGACGGAAACGGGTATGCGAGCCAAAGAGGCTATACAGCAAACCCGCCAAAAGCAACAGATAACCGGTATAGGTGATATTGCGACCGGCCACATCCCGATTCACAGAGAGCACCGTACCCTTCTCGTCGGGATCGTAGGAGGCTTGGAAAAAGCGATAGCCCTTCACATCGAGCACATTGTTCATATAGACCTTAGCGGGCATCGTCTTCCCATCCACATGCACCAATAACTCACTCTCATAGGCAGAGGGGCTGGCCGATCCCGGATAGCGGGTCAAGGTGAAGCGTACTAATTCCACCTCGAAAGGCAAGGTATGGCGTGACGTGCCTTGATGGGTCTCCATCAACAACTGATCGCTGCGCTCACCCTCTCGGAGATGCAAGATTCCCTCCTCGCCCATCACATGCGAGACCAACGCACCCGCCAGAATCACCAACAAAGCGATATGCGTCAGTAAGAACCCCCAACGACCTCGATTCAACCCTTTGCGCTGGAACAGGATAGCCAAGAAATTGAGTGCCATCAGCCCTTGCAACAGGAAAAAGAGGGGAGAATAGTAGATCATGGCCTTCGCTGCCGCCGTACCGTGATATTTCTCCAAAAAGGTAGCACCGGCTAAACCAAACGCATACATTCCCATGAGGATAATCGCCGTACGCATGGAGGTGATCCAACTATTCCATCGCTTCATCGTTTCTTTACCTTATATAATATGTATTACTCGATCGCTTTGGCTAACCCCTCTATCTCGATCAGCAACTCCTCGCGGCAGACATCTGCCCACATGAAGGTAATCGGGATCGCCAACGCATAATTCGTTAGCAGACGAGCCGCCTCCGCATAATCGGCTGGACACTTCAAATAGACACGGAGATAGGACAACGGAACGGAGCCGATCAGCTCCTGGATATTCTCCATCGTCACCGCTAACTGTCGGGCCAATCCCTCCTGTTTCAGGCTTTCCTCTCCACGGATCGCCGCCGTTCCGGAGACATAAATCAGACGTTCCTTTCCACAGGTCAGGCACTTGGCCCGCTCGAACTTTGGCGTGGTCTTTTGTTGGTTCGCCACCTCCAACACCT
This sequence comes from uncultured Parabacteroides sp., assembly GCA_946055095.1. Classification (GTDB taxonomy): domain Bacteria; phylum Bacteroidota; class Bacteroidia; order Bacteroidales; family Tannerellaceae; genus Parabacteroides. The sequence goes on from CAMGEM010000002.1 coordinate 30,623, forward strand.
CCTCCGAATAGGCATGAGCCGCCACCTGCAACCGATTGTCGATCGGAGTAATGAAAGCATCCGATAGGTTCAACACAGCGGCATCGACCGCGATAGATACCCCACCCAAATGGGTACCAATTCCCGTAGCGGCAGGATAACCTGTCGGCCATTGTGTCTGCGCATAATGTGCTGAACGCACGTTATTAAATGCCTGGTAATGCTGATTGTCACCCGCAAATGCTGTAATTCCTTCGATATAGTTCCATTGTCGCACGATCGAGTGGAGCGGGAAACCGGTTACTCGCAGCGTCTCCTCTAACTGTTGAAATGCCTGTTCCGCCTGTCGTGCGATGGATAAATCCAATGGATTCCCCCGGAAATCACCGGTAAAAAGAAAACGACCCACATCCGATCGCAATACGACATAGGAGGTCTCGCCCGTTTCCCCATAGGTCAGTCGCTCGCCCTCCCGCAATCGACAACCATACAATTCCATCAGTAAGGGAGCATCCAAAGGGGGTTGCGCCACATAGCTCAACGCCGGCATCGCCTCTCCGAAACGGGCAGCAACCCGCTGTCGGAGCAGTTGCCACCGCTCAGCATACATCACATTGGAAGAGGGACGACCGAAGAAGGTCAACCGCAAAGGAGTAGCCGCCGCTGGTATTTGCGCCAACAACCGTTCTACCATCTCCGCAAAGTCGCCAGATGGCGCACGCAACACCTCGATATAGCAATGGGGTAATTGGCTCACGGCTGTTCCTCCGGCTTCCGAATGATCAACAGCGAAAAATAGGGGAACGACATCGCTATCAATTGCGTAGGATCGGTGACAAACCGCTCCTCTCTCGTTCCTACCTGTTCAAAATAATAATAATGGAACTCGGGGTGGGTCGCCAGACAGGTACGTACCGCCGCTTGGCAAGCACTCAGTTTCATAATCACCACGACCTTTCCCTCCTTCACTTCGCTGATCAGCTCATAGGCAGTGGCCGTTCCGGGGATGACCAGCAACCGTTCCGTTTGCTTCACGATATGGAGGCCAGCGGCTGCACCGGCTGCAATAAAGGCCGGTACACCAGCTATCTGCTCCACCTCAATCTGATCCGCCCACAGCTTATCAAACAAATAATGGATAGAAGAATAGAAACCAGCATCTCCCTCTGCCACCACCACAACCTCCAACCGCTTCCGTCTTGCACGACGAACCTCAACAGCTAACTGATCATAAGCGCGGCGAGCCGCCTCTCTGTCTCGACTCATCGGTACGTGAAATAACGAAATGCGCTTGGGGTCGATACCCAATGCTTGCACGATCTCCGCCGCACGGGAGGAGAAGGAGACCTCCTTTTCTCCCGCCGACTTGAGCGCCGTAGCCGGGCAAAAGATCACATCGGCCTCTTGCAACGCACGAAGACCCTTCACAGTAATCAGCTCCGGATCACCCGGGCCTAAAGAGACGAATCGTATCAAATCAACTATCCTTTCTTTCTATCAACACATCTCACGGATAATCGTGATCAACTCACCTCCCAACTGCTCTGCCTCAGCCATCGTGTGCGCCTCGGAATAGATACGGATAATAGGCTCCGTATTGCTCTTACGCAAGTGCACCCATTTATCAGGGAAGTCGATCTTCACACCATCAATATCAGTAATATCGTATTGGGCAAAACGAGCCTTCACCTTGGCCAAGATCGCATCGACATCAATTTCCGGAGTCAACTGCACCTTCTGCTTCGAGATGAAATAGGGAGGATAAGAGGCTTTCAGTGCGCTCACGGTCATCCGTTTCTTCGCCAAATGCGTCAAGAAGAGCGCAATACCCACCAAGGCATCACGTCCGTAATGACATTCCGGATAGATGACACCTCCATTACCCTCTCCACCGATCACGGCATGTGTCTCTTTCATCTTCGTGACGACATTCACCTCACCTACCGCTGCGGCTTGATAGCTACAACCATGCGCCTCGGTCACGTCACGCAAAGCACGGCTGGAGCTTAGGTTGCTCACCGTACTGCCCGGCGTATGGCTCAACACATAGTCGGCTACGGCCACCAAGGTATATTCCTCATTGAACATCTCTCCATTCTCGCAGATAATGGCCAAACGATCCACATCCGGATCCACCACAAAGCCCACATCCGCCTTGGCATGCTTCATCAAGTCGGAAATCTCCGTCAGATTCTCCGGTATCGGCTCCGGATTATGCGCAAAGCGACCATGAGGCGCACAATGCAGTTTAAAGATCTCCTCGACACCCAACGCATGGAGCAACTCGGGGATGATACGGCCACCTACTGAGTTTACGCAGTCGATCGCCACACGGAAATGGGCGGCCTTAATCGCCTCCACATCCACCAAGTCTAACGCCAGCACCCGCTCAATATGCTTCTGCATATAGGTCTCATCAACGATCACTTTTCCCAAATGCTCCACATCCGCAAAGACAAAATCTTCCGCCTCCGCGATACGTAACACCTCGTTACCCTCTGCGGCATTCAAGAACTCACCCCGCTCGTTCAGCAGCTTCAACGCATTCCATTGCATGGGGTTATGGCTGGCAGTCAAGATAATGCCACCACAAGCACCCTCCATCGCCACGGCTAACTCCGTGGTAGGGGTTGAGGCCATATCTATGTCCACTACATCAAACCCCATCCCAACCAAGGTACCTAACACCACCTGCTTCACCATCGGACCGGAGATACGCGCATCACGTCCGACCACAATCTTATTGGTCTTCACTTGCGTATTCCGACGAATGAACGTCGCATAAGCAGCCACAAACTTCACAATCGCTAACGGGTTCAAACCGTCCTCCGGATTGCCGCCTATCGTGCCGCGAATACCGGAAATAGATTTAATCAGTGTCATAAGTTCTCTTCAAATATATATTCAAGAATTTCATAATGGAGGGGCTGACCTTGGCTCTGGTCGTAATAGGTGCCAAGCGAGAAGGGGACAATCAAGCTCACCTTTCCTCGATCTCCCACATATTTCAACGCCTCGTTCAATCCGTCGCTCACATACATATAGGAGTAGCTGGTCGCATCAGCGCTTGATCCCTCTCCATAGGTGAAAGGTACCGACTCCACAAATCCAGAGGGGGTACCGATCGGAAACATATTCGTGCCATTGCTATGAGGACCATAATTGCCCATCACCGTGTCCTCATCCAAGAAAAAGTGCATGTTGCAGCGATAATAGACCTTCGTACTATACAGCACCGCCCGTTGGTCAGAGCCTTTATCAATGATACGCAGGTAAAGACCACTTTTCAACTTCACATACTGGTTTTCTTTGAAGATGGAGTCTTTCGGGAACTCGCTCAAAATCTCAAAGCCTCGTTCATCAATCAAACGGCTGATCGCTTTCTTCTCGTCATTCAGCATATCCGTGTACGACTTTGTCTTTCCACAGGAAACGGCCATGATCGCCGCACACAATATCCATAAAACTGTAAAACCTTTCCTCATTTGTTATCTATGATTGTATGAGCCGCAAAAGTAAAGAATATTGCCCAAAGTCACGCATTCTTGAGCGATTCTTCGTAATTATTAGGATTAAAAGCAGCTAACGATGCCTCAAAATGGGCGACGGCCTCCTCCAAAGTGCCATAAAACTCTCCCCCCGAAGCATTCTTATGTCCGCCACCCTTGAAATAGGTAGATGCGAAATGGTTACAGGGGAAATCACCGACCGAACGTAAAGAGACCTTGATGTAATCCTTATCCTCACGGAAAAAGACGCTGAAACAAACCTCCCGAATGTTCAAAGGCATATTGACAAAGCCTTCCGTGTCGCCCTGCTGATGATGGAAACGTTTCAATTCCTCCTGCGAGAGCGTGATTAAGGCGGTCTGGCACTGCGGATAAAGTTTCATCTTCTCATACAGCACATACCCCTGCAAGCGCAAACGGTTCTCCGAGGAGACCTGAAACACCTGCCGATAGATCCAATCCTTGTCTATGCCTTTCTTGATCAACTCACTGATAATCGCATAGATCTCCGGCTGATTGGAATTATAGGTGAACGCCCCTGTATCGGTCATCATACCCGTATAGAGACAGGTAGCCCCCATCTTATTAATCAAATCAAATAATCCCATGCGACAGATGAAGCGAAACACCAACTCACTGGTGGAGGACATCTGCGGATAAGAGATAACCACCCGACAAAAGTCAGCGGGGAAAAGATGATGGTCGATCATCACCTTACGTCCTTCCGACTCCAGCACCAAAGGCCCTAACTTCTCTATACGTTTGGGCTCATTGAAATCCAGGCAGAAGATCACGTCCGCCTCCCGAATCAGCTTAGCCGCATAATCGGGATACCGCTCATGAATCACGATCTCCTTGGCTCCCGGCATCCATTTATAGAATGCGGGGAAATCGTTCGGCACCACCACGTAAACCTTGTCTTTTCCATAGGCGTTAAGGAAATGGCATAAACCCAGCGAAGACCCTAACGCATCGCCATCCGGTGACACATGCGTGACAATGACGAAACGCTCGCCTCGCTCTACATATTTCTTTGCTTTTTGAATCAGCTCCTCTTGAATGATTTTCGTTATCATATTATTCCATCTAAATCATTGCAAAGTTACGATTTTTATCAGTTTCCATCGAGCAAACTCAGGAATATCTTCACGAACAGCAACAGCACGAGGCTCATCAGGCCAAGCAATCGCTTAGGGCTCCATTGATACAGAAACAGCCATCCCCATCCAAACAGTACATAGATCAGCAGCAAGGTTATCCCATCGCACGACCATTGCACAGTTGCGAAAGGCAGCGCAGCACAGCATTCCACAAAACGTACCATCGCATGGGTCAGCCGCTCCAAACAGCCTTGGCTCATCGAAGCGACCAAACACCCATCTGGCAAACAGAGCCAGATCCATGTAGTGGGCAGCAAACAGGTAGCGATCACGGCAATCGGCAAGCAGGTCAACAAGAAAAGCAACGAGCCCTGTTTGAAATAGTACAATGTGAGGCCTACCGTTCCCATCTGAGCCGCCAAAGCCACCAATAAACCATTCCAGCAATAGGCCACAAGCGGATTGCGAACAATGACCATTCGTCGGAACAGCGGAATCCATGCCAGGATGAATCCCACCGCAATGAAACTCAACTGAAACCCCACATCAAACAAGAAAGCCGGACGATAAACCAACATACAAAAAGCGGCCGCTACCAAGGTGTTATACGAATCCACCTGAAGCCCAAAGTGCTTTCCGGTCAGGTAGAAGGTCAACATCAAGGCGGCTCTAACCGCCGAAGGTGACAACCCTGTCAAGAATGCAAATCCCCATAACCCCACCAATAGCAACAGATAGCGTATCCAACGCCCCCAAACCCGATGCCTCAAGAAAAACGTGACAAACGAAAGCGCCCCACAAACAATCGCCACATGAAAACCACTTACCGCCAACACATGCGCTACACCTGCTGCCGCGAATTGTTGCCTCACCGCTTGCCTCATGGATTGTCGATACCCCAATGTCAAGGTAGCCAAGACGGATTTCTCCGCATCCGTGAGAGACAACTGATCCAGACGCTTCACCAGGATGGATTGCACCTCAGCCGCCTCTCTCTGCCAAGCCGAGAAAGCGGATGCCGGATAACGCTCCCGCAGGTAACAGGTCTCCACCGAAAGCGTAAGCAACAACAACAGCACAGGTACACCGCTAAGCCACCGGCTCGCATAGTCTAATGCCTGGCGCTTTCCGAAACCATTCACGCCTGCTTCCAGCAGCGGAATGGACCAGCACACAAGCAGCAAAGGGATTAACCAAGCATCGGGCACATAGACATATAGCAGAATGCCCATGATCCATAAAAAAAGCGGCCTCGCAAAAGGCCGCCTTGTTATCATTTCCGTGATGTATCTCATAGTTAGGTTTTTAGGAAATAGCGGCACTTACAATGCCTTTAGCTCATGAATAATCCGCTTTGGATCGGGTGATTTAAAAACGAAGTTACCCGCTACCAACACATCGGCTCCTACCTCCAACAGCTGTTTACCGGTCTCCAAATTGACACCACCGTCCACCTCAATCAAGGTTTGCAGCCCCTTTCGGTCGATCATCTCCCGCAAGCGAGCCACCTTCTCCACGGAGTGAGGAATGAAATGCTGTCCGCCATACCCTGGATTAACCGACATCAACATCACTAAATCCACGTCTTGCAGAATGTCCTCCAACAGGCTCACTGGCGTATGTGGATTCAACGTCACACCCGCCTTCATGCCCGCATCCTTGATAGCCGCTACCGTTCGGTGCAAATGCGTGCAAGCCTCGTAATGCACATTCATTAAATAAGCACCGGATGCGGCAACCTCGGAAATATATTTATGAGGTTCCACAATCATCAAATGCACATCCATCGGTTTCTTGCAAACCTTCTTCAGCGCTTTAATCACCGGAAAACCGAACGAGATATTCGGTACGAATACGCCATCCATCACATCTAAATGCAACCAATCGGCTTCGCTCTCATTGAACATCTCCACTTCTTGACCCAATTTCAAGAAATCGGCCGCTAACAGTGAAGGTGCGATCAAATGTCCCATAACGTTCTATTTCTCCGTCAATTTAATTCAACACAAAACCACACAATCCCGGTTGCAACATAGGCTCCGCCTGATACACCCGCGCAAACTGCCGCAAGAAATCCAATGTACTTTTCTTTGGCTCGCTATCCCCCGTTAAGGCATGATTGACATGCTTCTCCATTTTATCCATACAATGTGTAGAAAATTTCCTCATAGGCTTTTCTTTTTAATGTTATCACCATTAAAACGAGAGCCCTCCACACTTATTGCATGGCGCACGAAGATTTTTAAACCAAAGAGAGCTCGATACGATTTTCCTCAGCCATCCGACGCATATTGAGGATGGCATAACGCATACGACCCAAGGCCGTGTTAATGCTCACACCTGTCTTCTCAGCAATCTCCTTGAAGCTCAAATCTTGGTAGTAGCGCATCTCCAACACCTCACGCTGGTTGTCTGGCAAATGCTTGACCAGATTACGCACATCAGCCAAGACCTGACGACGCACCATCCGATCTTCGACAGTCCCCTCACAAAGCTTGATGTTGTTGAACAGGTCAACCTCCACCTCGTCGTTAGAGACGACGTTCTCATTCCGCTCCTGACGGAAATAGTCAATGACCAGGTTATGCGCGATACGAGTGATCCACGCCTTGAACTTACCATTCTCCGTGTATCGTCCTTGCTTAATGGTCATGATCACCTTGACAAAGGTCTCCTGGAAAATATCCTCCGTCAACTCTTTGTTGCGTACCACAAAATATATATAAGAATGAATGCTGCTCTTGTAACGATTCAATAAATGATCGAAAGCGGCATTATTACCCTCGGCATAAAGAACAACCAACTCTTCGTCGGTCATTGTGCTTAACGTCTTCATTACTTCTTACATTTAAATTCTACTGAGTAATGTTTATGCTATAGGCTATCTGATTTTAAAAAGTTATACGTTTTTTGTTATTCTGGAGGCAAATAAACGAATATTTTCTTGAACTGCCAAAGAAAAAGCAGGCAATCTTGCATAAAAAACCCCTTTCCATCCTTTTTCAAGTACGAAAAGGGGGATTGGTTCAACAAAACCATCAAAACTTATATCCCAATGTCAATGCCACCTTGGTCGTGTTCGTCTTCAAACTGGCCGGCTGTGCCTCAACCAACGCCTGCCCATTCTCATCAAACATATTGGAGAAGCTATACACATCCTCCTTGTAGGTTCGATAGACACAAGCCAGATCCAAATAGAAGTTGGGCGTGAAGCGGTAGCCCAAACCCACGGAGTAATGAGTCACACCTTTGTCCACCGTATAAAATGGAATCGTTCCAACCGTGCGCACCTCCACCTGTCCATTCTTCAAAGGATCTTTCACCGGGCTGTCACTATAAGCCACACCAGCCCGTACGGCGAACTGCGGGGTCACCTTCACCTCCGCACCTACACGCACCGTGTTACCCATCTTAAAATCCTCCTTGATGCAATAGTTCGTAAACTCATTCTCATTGCCATAATCATCGCGCATACGCATGTTCTGGTAGTTGGTCATCTCATAATCCACACTGATCAAGCCGATCTGACCCAGGATAGCGGCCGCACTGAAAATCCATTTATCCGGCGAACGGAACTGGTAGTCCGTAAACGCATCTGAAGGTGTCTTCGCATCCAACGAACGCTCCTTCAGCTTGCCATCTTGCATGAATGTCAGATAGGAGCCAGCCTCCGCATAATAGGCATCAGACATCTTATACCAAATCGGAGAGTTATAAGCCACACCCAACCGCAGGAAATCCGTTGGCCGCACAATCGCTCCCACATTAAACGAATAGCCCGTTCCGTCGGTAGCGAAATAGTTATCTAAATAGAGCTTATTGTCGTTTGTGAACGCCTCGTCATACAGCGAAGTCAACCGATAGTTTAAATCCGTAACAGCCACGGTAGCTCCCAACAGCACAATATCGGAGATATTCATGCCAAATGAGATGTCATACTGGTCTATCGCCCCACGCTCCGTAACCCTCATTTGAGCAGACGATAAGGAATAAGGAGTCCAAGTACCTTGCTGATCATTGTCTCCGAAAGCACTGTAATAACGTTTGTTATCATCCCTGTACGCATCCACATAACCTGCTTGATAGCCCACGACCGAAAGCCAATCCCCCACATCGGGATTGCTGTAAGCATTCGCATCCGCCAACCTGTCCGAAGAGGTTCCATAGGCACGCATGGCCACATAATCGGAAAGCGATGTATGCACGCTTCCTCCCGCTGCCATCGTATAACTACGCTGGTAGTTCTTCAACCGATTGTAGGAGAAGCCTACATTCCAGCTCACGATCCCCTCGTCATTGGCCGTCGGGAAATAGCCCACATAGGCAATGTTATCGAAATTAACCTTCGTCTTGGTCTGATCCAAGGCCGTGCCTAACCAATCCGTTTTCGCATTCGTGCTGGACAGACTCAAGGTTGTCACCACCTCCGAACTGCGATAGACCGCCAAACCAGCCGGATTCGTATTCATCACAGAGATATCACCTCCCAACGCACCGAACGCACCACCCATCGCCATGTGCCGTGCCGTACCGTTCAACTCAGTTTGTGCGTAACGATACGCATCCATTTGAGACTGGGCAAAAGCGGTGCCGCCACAAAGGGCGAGCACCGAAAACATAACCCCTATTCTTTTCTTCATCACTTTCTCTTTTAAATTCATACTGTTTATCTACGACCAGCTCCCGCACGACTTGCGCCACTGCTTACAGAGCCGCCACCACTGGAACGGCCTCCGCTATAACTACCCATGGAAGAAGAGCCAAACGAACTACTTCTCGACGTAGATGAACTACGCATCTGCGACGAACGGTTGACATTCATATTAGTATTGGATGAACGATTCACCGAAGAAGAAGAAGAACGTAAGGTCGATGTGCCCTCACGGGAAACCCGTGTGCGTGAGCTACTGCTCACACCTGCACTGTTAGAAGCACGACGACCCGCACCAGACTCATAGGCCGCTGCACGACGATCAGAGCCCGCACTCCGTCCATTGCTCAAAGAGGTCACCGAAGAACGGTCAGACGCACTGCGCAGATTCGTCATTCCACTGGCACTGCTACGTGCGTAGCCACTGCTTCGACCATTCAAGCCGCTGCTTCGACCAGTTGTATAATGGCCATTAAAGCCGGATCGCCCATTGGCATAATGACGCATAGGCTTCGCATAGTAGGCCGGATAATGGTGGTGATACCCCCAATAACCGCCCCAGTAGCCACCCCAGTAACCACCGTAGAAACCGCCATAATACCAAGGATCATACCAAGGCGTATAGAAGCCGGCATAATAGCCACCCCATCCCCAGCTCCAATAAGGGCCGTAATAACGATAAGAGTATCTCCACCAGGGGTTATACCCATAGAACCAAGGATCATACCAACCGGCATACCAAGGGGAGCCCCATCCATTCCCTACATTAATATTTAGGCTGACATTCGCCCGACCATCGCTATAGTCCGTATCATAGTCATAACCATAATAACCATCGCTCAGGTATAAATCCACCTGATCAGCACCTGCGATCGTCACCTTGCTGGGTGAATGATAACGCACGATGCGCTGGGTATATTCATTGTCCGAACGACGAACGGGAGTGGCTTGTGTCTGCTCATCCTCGCGGTAAGGCTCCTCCACCTCCACGCCGGAATAACGGCGATTATACTCATCCACATCACGACCATTGACGGATGTGGCCTCTTGTGATTCTCCCGATCGCTCAGCCGGCAACACCTGATAAGAAGATTGCAATTTAGGTTGCTCCACCTTCTTGCTCTCCACCTGCTGAACCTTGTTTTTCTTGCTTTTGGAAGAGAAATACACATCATCAAAAAACTCCTCTTGAGCAGCCACATTTGCCGCCAGCAGAAGCATCATCATCAAAAATGTTAATCTCACAGGTTTCATATCTGTTTCTCCTCTACTTAAAAAATTTCGACCACCTATTGAACCAAAATACGCACAAATATACGTTGTTCAAGCAATTCACCAAGCAAACCCTCCTGCTTTAACATATACTTAACGTATCCGGATCCCATCTGTGTTCCATACTTACCAACTCGTTTTATAGGCTTAGACGCGTTTGCGCGCTAAAAGTTGCATGAGGAATCGCTAAAAACAACAAAGAACGCATTACAGTTTGTTAAACCACTCCTGTTGTAGAATTTCGATTTGAAACCGATTCATTCGAATCTGATTTCAATCTGTAAGAATAGGTATTATAGTTATATTATTTTGCCACATAATTCATACTTATGCTTTCTTTTTGCTTTACTTTGCAAGCAAATACAATACAAACCAGTAGAGATCTGGCAAGCAGCTTAACGATTTGCTAAATATGATAAGGTTATGGACACATTAATTGAAAGCAGAGACACGGTTAACAACTGGATGGAGAGATTCGGTGTGCGATTTGGCGTTTATAAGAATGGTATATTCAATGAGCAACTCTTTCCTTTCGACGCGATTCCGCGCGTCATTTCCAAGGAGGACTGGGACTATTTAGAGAAAGGACTTATTCAGCGTGTAGATGCGCTAAACGAGTTCCTTTATGATATCTATCATGGGAAAAAGATCATGCATGACGGCATCGTGCCTGCTGAGTTTGTCTATGCCTCAAAAGGCTACTTGCCCGAATGTGAGGGAATCACGCCGATCCATCATGTCTATTCGCATATCTCAGGCATTGATCTGGTGCAAGCGAAAGATGGTCGTTGGTTCATTCTTGAAGACAACTTGCGCATCCCTTCTGGTGCTTCTTATCCCATGATTGCCCGTACCATCACCCGCAAGGTGTCTCCGGAGACTTTCCAGAACAACGCCGTGGCGGACAATCGCAACTACAGCGATCTGCTGAGGGAGATGATGGAATATATGAACGATGATCGGGGACTCACCGTCATTCTCACCCCAGGACGCTACAATTCCGCCTTTTTCGAACATTCCTATCTGGCCGAGAAGACAGGAGCCACGTTGGCCTTCCCTGGAGACTTGATCGTCGAGAAGGATATCGTTTACTACACAGGACTATGGAAAGAAAAGCAGCGTGTCGGCTGCATCTATCGCCGAGTGAGCGATGAGTATATGGATCCCTTGGTCTTCGAGCCCTCCTCCCTGCTGGGTGTGCCTAACCTCACGCAAGCCTATAAGAAAGGAAACGTAGCCGTGGTGAATGCCTTGGGCAATGGTGTGGCTGATGATAAAGGCATCTACTATTTCGTACCCAAAATGATCAAGTATTACCTCAACGAGGAGCCGATTCTCAACAACGCACCTACATACCTTCCCTATTTCGAGGAGGACTACCGCTATATCCTCGACCATCTATCCAGCCTTGTGATTAAGGATGTGAGTGAGGCAGGTGGCTATGGTGTGATCTTCGGCAGAGACCTCACACCCGAGAAACTGGCCGAGTTGAAGCAGCTCATCATCGATCAACCTCGTCGTTGGATCGCACAAGAGGTGATCGACTTCAAAGACTTGGAGATCCTGGAAGGCAACGAGCGTGTCGAACGCAAGGCCGATTTACGTGCCTTTGTCATCTCTGGCAAAGAGACCAAAGTATGGAAAAGCGGTTTAACCCGTTTCTCTCGCAACCCCAACTCATTTGTAGTGAACTCCTCGCAAGGTGGAGGTTTCAAAGACACGTGGGTCATGGAGAAATAAATAAAGCAAAACTCATAATTCAAAACTCATAATTAGATATAGGTATGGTCATGTGTTATACAATCCCAGCCAATAAAGCCAATCGCCTCTTTTGGCTGGGGCGCTACACCGAGCGCGTGTACATCAGTCTGCATTTATTACGTCGTTATTACGATCGAATGATCGACGGGCAACCCAAGGATTACGAGGAATTCTATCAGAAACTCGATTTCGGCAACCCCTACCCCGACAAAGAGAGCCTTCGCTTGGGCTATATGTACGACGCGAATAACCCCGCCTCCCTCCTCTCAGAGTTAGTGGCCGCCAACGACAATGCCATTGTCTTGCGAGAAGAGATCAAGAGCGAGACGCTCTCCTACGTACAGCTATCGCTCTGCTTGATCCAAAAAGCCGCGAACAGCCAAGAGACGAACATCACCAACTTGCAATCGATCACCGACTATCTGTTAGCCTTCTGGGGATCCATTGACGAGCGGGTATTCGACGAGCGCATCCGAGGCCTCTTGAAGATGGGTAAGTTAGTGGAGAACATCGATATGCACATTCGTTTCGATTACCCGTTCAACCGGATCAAAGAGGCCTATGAAGAGCTGAAGAAGCAGCTTGAGAACGAGGAAAGCATGTATGATCCTTCGTTGATCGAGCAATTGGATGCTTGCCTGAATGAGGAGGCGTATGCAAATCGAGACATCAATTACAAAGGGAAGCTGCTCCGCTTCATCAATCATTTGATGCTGGTTTGATACACACCTCTCACTCAACGAAACAACACAAGACATGAAACGTTATTTATACAACTATCAAACCATACTTCGCTTCAGCTCGCCCGTCAGCCGGCACTTCTTCAGGTTGCGTTGCGTACCCTGTGAGAACAGCTGCCAACAGCTACATAAGCAAGCGCTCTTCGTGCACCCATCGGATGGGGTGACACACGAGACGGATACGTGGGGCAATCCGATCCAATACGGCAATCGGATAGATCCCCACGACAGCTTCGTCTTTGTCAGCATTGGAGAGGCAGACCTAAGCCCCTATCAACTTCCCGATAAGGAGCCAACCCCACTGTTTCTACTGCCCTCCAAGCTAACCACAGCCACAGACAGTATGGTAGAGATCGCACAGGCATTTACGCAGAAGTCTGCACTCAGCCAAGCGTGCGCTTTATCCACTTGGGTCTATCAGCACATGCACTACCAACCTGGTAGCACCCAATCCAGCACGACGGCAGCCGAAGCCTTGGCACAGGGCAAAGGGGTTTGCCAAGACTATGCGCACATCCTCTTGGCCTTATGTCGAACGGCCCATATTCCTGCACGCTATGTCAATGGATTCATGGAGGGCGAGGGAGCCACACACGCATGGGTAGAGGTCTATGACCAATCCGCTTGGTGGGGCATCGACCCAACAAACAACCGACAAATCGAATGGGGATACATCAAACTTTCCCACGGTAGAGACGCCGAAGACTGCCCGGTCAATCGAGGTGTTTTTACGGGAACAGCAACACAAACAGCAGAAATCCGAGTAATCGTAGAAGAGTTATGATCCAAACAATCGTTTCTAACGCACTGCCTATTGATGAGCGACTGCTCATCCAAAAAAACAGACTCCAACATGGAGACAGCCCGAAAAGGGTATGTATCGTCACAGGCACACACGGCGATGAGCTGGAAGGGCAATATGTTTGCTTCCGGCTGAACCAAATCATCCGAGAACAGATCGAGCGACTGAACGGAACAGTCGAAATCTATCCAGCGCTCAATCCATTAGGCATAGATTCCATCACCAGGGGCATTCCCACCTTTGATCTGGATATGAACCGTATCTTCCCCGGCAATCCGGAGGGGACTATGGCAGAGCAAGCTGCCCATGCCATCCTGCAAGACCTGCGGGGAGCGGATATGGTGATCGACATCCACTCCAGCAACATCTTCTTGCGGGAGATTCCACAAGTCAGAATCAATATCCAAACAGCAGACCGATTAGTGCCCTACGCACGCCTGCTCAATATGGATTTCATCTGGGTGCATGAGGCAGCCACCGTCTTGGAGGCAACCTTGGCCCACTCACTGAATAGCATCGGCACACCCACCTTAGTGGTGGAGATGGGTGTAGGTATGCGCATTAACCACAGCTTTGGGAACCGTTTAGTGACAGGCATTCTTAACCTGCTTCACCACATGGGTTTATGGAGCGAGCCCCAAGAGGAGCCGTCGCTCAGCCAACCCGTGCTCTCACAAGGTGACCAAGTAGCTTTCCTCAACGCCGAGGCCAGCGGTATCTTCCTGACCGAGGTGCACAACAACATCATCGTGGACGAAGGAGAGGAGATTGGCGCTATCGTCAGTCCGCTTACAGGGGATGTGCTCGAGTCCGTCAAGGCCCCCTGTCACGGGCTGCTCTTTACCATTCGTGCATACCCAGTAGTCTATCAAGGCTCACTCTTGGCACGCATCCACCGTTTATAACCACCCTTCAAAAGATTGAGAAAGATGAAAAAAGAAAGACTATTCAGTATGCCCTCCCCTTTCCGGGATACCTTCCACATCACCGGCTATCGTTTCGGCCACGGAACGAAAAGCTTAGCCATCGTGGGGGCCATGCGGGGCGATGAGATACAGCAACAATATGTCTGTGCCCAATTGGTGCGAAAACTCACCTGCTTAGAAGAGCAAGGACTATTGGCCAATGACCAGGAGATCTTGGTGATCCCCTCCGCCAACCCCTTCTCCATGAACATCGAGAAACGCTTCTGGGCCATGGATGGGACAGACATTAACCGCATGTTCCCGGGCTACGACCGTGGAGAGACCACCCAGCGCATCGCTGCGGCTCTCTTCGAGCAGATCAAGGGCTACACCTACGGCATCCAAATGGCCAGCTTCTATATCCCTGGCGATTTCGTGCCCCACGTCCGCCTCATGCGCACGGGCTATGAAGACACGGAGGGTGCCAAGCTTTTCGGTATGCCCTATGTCACCCTGCGCAAGCCGCTGCCATTCGATACCACCCTGCTCAACTACAACTGGCAAATCTGGGAAACCAAGGCCTACTCGCTCTATGGAGGCATGAATGATGGGATAGAAAGCGCAATCACGACAGAGATGATCGGCACGGTTCTCCGCTTCGCCCAGCGTATCGGTCTCACCCAAAAACCCGTAGTAGGTATTCCCGATTTCAATTCCCAAGTCATTGATGAATCCTGTTTTCTTTCAGTCCGTACGCCCCAAGCCGGCATTTTTTATCGCCTGAAAGGAGCGGGAGAAAAGGTGCATGAAGGGGAGCTTTTGGCCCGTATCATCGATCCTTACGAGGGAGTCATCAAGGCGGAGATCACCTCGCCAACAGACGGCATCGTATTCTTCGCGCACAACAAGCCATTGGCTTTGGAGAATACCCTCCTTTTCAATATTCTATAGCAAAAATCGTCATGATTGATTGTTTCCCACTTGGGGGTTGTTTCGATTATCGCTAATTTTGCCACCTCATAATCGAAATCTATCATTAAAAACAATCAATCATGACCAACAAACTGTACGGAGCTGCTTTGGGGCTCCTTGCTATCCTACTACCGGCCTGTCAAGAGACACCTGCGCCAACAGCCTTCGGGCCCTGTCCAACCGAGGACCAAATAGCCTGGCAAGAGATGGAGCGGACTGCCTTCATCCATTTCAGCATGAACACCTTCAACGACGTGGAATGGGGCTACGGCGATGTGCCTCCCGAGACCTTCAACCCCTCCGCTTTGGATTGCAACCAGTGGGTTTCCATCTGCAAGCAAGCCGGCATCAAGGGCATCATCCTCACCTGCAAGCATCACGATGGTTTCTGCCTCTGGCCCACCGCCACCACGGAATATTCAGTCAAGCACTCCCCCTGGAGAGATGGGAAAGGCGACTTAGTGCGTGAACTCTCCGATGCCTGCCACAAGCAGGGCTTGAAGTTCGGCATCTATCTCTCACCCTGGGATCGCAACGCAGCCTGCTATGGCACACCGGAATACATCGACATGTTTCGTGCGCAACTCACCGAGCTGCTGACCAACTATGGGGACATCTTCGAGATCTGGTTTGATGGAGCCAATGGAGGCACTGGCTACTATGGAGGCGCACGGGAAAACCGCAGTGTCGATCGACAAAACTACTACGACTGGCCCACCACCATCGAGCTGGTACGCAAGTTGCAACCCCATGCCATGATCTTCGGAGACGGAGGTCCGGACGTACGCTGGTGTGGCGACGAGGAGGGATGGGTTGGCGAGACCAACTGGAGCACTTTACGCCGAGACGAGGTCTATCCTGGTTGGCCTCTCTACGAGCAATTGCGCTACGGTCATGAGGATGGCACACACTGGGTACCGGCCGAGGTCAACGTATCTACCCGACCGGGATGGTTCTACCATGCCTCCGAAGACCACAAGGTCAAGACGCTCCCCCAGTTGCTCGACATCTACTATCAGTCCATTGGCCGGAACGGACTCTCCTTGATCAATTTCCCGATCGACAAACGAGGTTTGATCCACCCCAACGACTCCGCTCAGATGGTCAAATTGCAAGCAGCCGTCGAAGCGGACTTCGCCCACAATGTCGCGGAAAAGGCCAAAGCAGAAGCCAGCAATGTCCGTGGCGGCTCACGCACCTATCGGGCAACCAACGTCACAGACAGCAATAAGGAGACCTATTGGGCGACGGATGATTCCGTCACACAAGCCTCTCTCACGATCACCCTGGACAAACCGACCGCCATCAATCGATTCTTGGTGGAGGAATACATCCGTTTAGGCCAACGTGTCAAGGGATTCACCGTAGAAGCATTCGTTGATGGGCAATGGAAACTGTTAGACACACAGACCACCATTGGCTATCGTCGCATCCTTCGTCTGCCGACAGTCACCACGGACAAGGTGCGATTCACCGTTACCGATGCAAAGGCATGCCCCTTGATCAGCCGCATTGCGCTCTATCAAGCCCCCAAGGTACTGACAGCCCCCATCGTGCGTCGGAACAAGCAGGGAGTGGTCACCATCACGGCCGCCGACACCGAGGCAACCATCCACTACACCACCGATGGTAGTGAACCGACAGCAGACAGTCCGACCTACGACCAACCGTTCACGATTGAGCAGCCTACACTGTTGAAAGCGATCGCCTTCGATCCAGCAAGCAAACAGAGCAGCCCAATCACCGAGGAGCCCTTCGACATCGCACGCACGTCATGGAACATCCTGCACACAAGCGATGCCCAGGCAGCGCAAATCCTCGATGGTGATCCCGCTACGATGTGGCAACAGGAAGGGACACGCATGCCCACAGACCTCGTGATCGATCTGGCCAGTGAGCAGTCACTCAAAGGCTTCCGTTATCTGCCGGATCAGAGCCGATACGCAAAAGGCATCATCTTCAACTACGAGTTTGCCGTCTCCACCGATGGAAAGAACTGGCAGAAGGTGAGCGAAGGAGAGTTCTCGAACATCAAGAACAACCCCTTGTGGCAAACCCGTTCCTTCGACCCCGTGTCAGCGCGCTTCGTTCGTCTGCGGGCACTCAGCAACACAGAGGGCAACCAAGGAGCCGGCTACGCAGAATTCGACATCGTCACAACACATTAACAACCAATTCCAAAGGGAGTGCGATAATCTTGCACTCCCCTTGGTGTATTTATATCAAAAAAATTGTAGCTTTGCCTGCACATAGACACACGAATGATCATGAATAAACACTCTTTTTATACATATTTATTATTGTCTTTGCTCCTGATTTGTTTTGGATGCGAGGATACTATAGATGGACTCGCATTGCGAAGTGACCAGAACGAACGTTTTTACTGGGAGAATAACGCAGCTGCTTCTGCACGCATCGCTAAAATCATGTATAACGAATCAAATGGATCACGTGGCGAACGGTTCAAAATTGTCCATGTTTCCGATGTACATCTTTCCTCTTGGTCCCTAAGTAATCATTACGTACTGCCTATCAACCTACGTCAATCGGTTCAATTTGCCAACCAACAAGAATTACGTATCAATGCAATGGCAGTCACAGGAGATTTTATTTCCTACGGGAAGAAAGATGAGGCCAAAACCTACATGGAAGCTTTTGCAAGATTCTTACAGCAAGACAACTATATCCCCTATGTCATCTGTACCGGTAATCACGACAGCAATATAGGTGCTAAAGAAGATAGAACTCCCATTATGTCCACATTGCTATACAAGCCTGAAATCACCAACTTATTGTTTACCAATAATCAAAATACTTATCAGCGCACACCCAATGAGAACTACTATTACAAGGATTTTCCCAATCCACAAGGAGGAACGATCCGAATGATCGCATTGGATATGATTGACCAGCCCAACAATGAGTATAACACGCTTAATTATGCCCATTACAGTCAAGAACAGATTGATTGGCTCTGCAATATTGCTTTAAAAGAGGGTATAACCTCATCACACAGCATAATCATCCTGAACCACTATCCTTTCCAACCCCATGACTCAGGAGCCAGCACTTATCTTTGCGATGGAGATTATGTACACCCTTGGTACATGATTCCAGAGATTGTGGAAGCATTTCGCGGGCACACAACACTGACTAAAACTTATCCCAACCAATTTGGAGGAGAAGAAATTTTCGTTGATGCAGACTTCACCAATAATACCGCAGAGTTTATTTGCTATTTAGGTGGGCACATTCACGCCAATGCCTATTTTGAGATCAACGGACTTAGTAATGAACAACCCGACCTTCCCAAACAAAAAATGATCATTTGCACCAATCAAGCTCCCAGTGAAACAGGAACCATCTACAATCGTGTAAAACGTGAAGAGGATAGTTTATCCAGTAACAGCTTCTGCATCCATGCAATAGATACCCAAGAACATAAAATTTATATCACTTATTTTGGAGCATTTCAGCCAGAAGGTGAAATCAACTATCCTGATATTCATGAGCTTTCCTATTAACTCAACACGTACACAATAAAACTAACAAATGCAGCGTTTTTCATTACAAGTTCATCCTTTATGAGGACGTAGTACTAAGTTATGTGTTTTACATAAAAGAAAAAAGTATGCAGGCAATTATATTAGCGGCGGGCATGGGCAAACGACTCGGTGAGTTGACCCAAAATAACACAAAATGTATGGTCAGGGTTCATCAGCAAACCTTGATTGAACGCATGCTTGCCCAATTAAGCCCATTAAATTTAGAGAGAATCATCCTTGTCATAGGCTATAAAGGGGAGAGGGTAAAAGAGTTGGTCGGTAATAAGATTGATCATACACCTATCCTCTATATTGAGAATCCTGTGTATGATAAGACCAATAATATCTATTCACTCTATTTAGCGAAGAATTATCTCATTGAAGATGATACGTTGTTATTGGAGTCAGATCTTATCTTTTCCGATGCGATTCTCTCCAAATTAATCAATAACCCTTATCCCAATTTAGCGGTTGTAGCCAAATATCAAAGTTGGATGGATGGTACGGTTGTACGTTTGGACGAGGAGAATAACATATTGAACTTCATCTCAAAAAAAGCCTTCCAATTCAATCAAAAGGATTCCTATTTCAAGACGGTCAACATATACAAATTCAGCAGGGAGTTCTCCATGGGCAAATATGTACCGTTCTTGGAAGCCTATTGCAAAGCTTTAGGTAACAATGAATACTATGAACAGGTATTAAAGGTAATCTCTTTGCTGGATAAATCTGATTTGAAAGCGTTAGTCATCGATGAAGAGAAATGGTATGAAATTGATGACCAGCAAGATTTAAACAATGCTGAGGCACTCTTTGCAGAAGGGAAAGAGGCACTTTCTCTTTATGGAAAACGCTACGGAGGTTATTGGCGTTTCCCTATGATGTTAGATTTCTGCTACCTCGTCAATCCCTATTTCCCTACGATACGCATGAAAGATGAGATGCGTTCTAACTTTGATACCTTATTGACAGAATATCCATCAGGTATGCAAGTCAATACGCAGTTGGCTGCTCGATACACCGATATCTCCTCCGAACAAATCGTTGTAGGCAATGGTGCTGCGGAGTTGATAAATGCCTATATGCACCTATCAGCTGAAAGAATGACAGGAGTTTGCCTTCCTACATTTGAGGAATACCCCAATCGATTACCCAAAGACAAGTTAGTATTTTTTAAGCCAGACAATAAAGACTTTTCATATACCAGTTCAGATCTCATTGCTTTCTTCGACAACACACAGATCGAGCAACTGATCATTATCAATCCTGATAACCCATCGGGCAACCTGCTTTCCAAAGCGGAATTGTTGACTTTGATTGAATGGAGTAAGCGGAAAGGAATACAACTGCTCATTGATGAGTCATTCCTTGATTTCGCACGTGAGGATGATGGTTATTCGCTTTTCAACAAAGAGTTATTAAGTCAACACCCCCATTTGGTCGTTGTAAAGAGTATCTCTAAATCATTCGGTGTACCGGGATTACGTTTAGGTTTCTTGGCTACAGGGAATCAACAACTCATTCAACAACTTAGAAAAGAGATATCCATTTGGAATATCAACTCCTTCGCTGAGTTCTACATGCAGATCTTTATCAAATACAGAGAGGACTATAAAAAGGCACGCATAAAATTCATTGAAGAACGAAAACGTTTTTTCCAGTGTTTGCAACACATTCACTATTTGCGTGTCATCCCCTCCGCAGCAAACTATTTCCTCTGTGAAGTAACCGAGAAATATACTGCCGAGGAGATTTGCAGTGTCCTTTTAGCCAAGAACAATATTCTATTAAAGAACTGCAGCACAAAAGCAGGATTTAATCAAGCTCAATATATTCGTATTGCCATTCGGAATCAAAAAGATAACGATAAACTGATTTCAGCATTGGCTTCATTAAACGATTAGAATTATGCAAGCATATCAGACAATTTGTATCTGCGGTGGAGGAAGTTTGGGACATACTGTTGCGGCAAGCATCAGCCATAAAGGATATCAAGTCAACTTATTGACAGGACATCCCTCTCGCTGGTCACACCATATACAGATTACCGATTGTAATAACCAAATAATCAATGGGGAAATCTCTGTAATCTCCGATAACCCCAAGGAGGTGATTCCTTCCTCAGACATTGTGCTTTTATGTCTTCCTGGCTATCTTATCCAAAGCACACTGAGATCTATCGCACCGTTCCTCCGCCCAGAGACAGAGGTGGGTTCTGTCATATGCAGCAGCGGATTCTTTTGGATGGCACAGCATGAATTAGGTAATGGCAAGAAATTATTTGGCTTTCAACGCGTCCCATTTATTAGCCGTGTGACAAAATATGGTGAAAAGGCAGAGCTGAAAGGCTACAAGTCACTCTTGAAAATCGGAGGATCAAAGAGCAGTAACCTGCAAGCACTATCCTCGTTTTTTACAGATGCCCTCAGCACACCCACTATTACCTTACATCACTATTTAGAAGCAACACTGACAAACAGCAATCCGATACTTCATCCCTCTCGCATTTTCGGCATGTTATCTGATCATGTTGGAGATTTATACGATAGGGAATATCTGTTTTATGAAGAGTGGGATGAGAAAAGCTCTGATGTATTAATTCAGTGCGACACAGAATTTCAACAAATCGTAAATAAACTACCTATTCATCAAGATGAAATTCCCTGTTTATTAGATTATTATGAATCAACAGACGTACAATCTCTCACACAGAAAATTCGTTCTATACAGGCATTCAAGGGCATCAAGATGTGTATGATTCCACAGGAAAATGGGCAATTTGCCATTGACTATAGTAACCGCTATTTCACGGAGGATATTCCCTATGGATTACTCATCATTAAATCATTGGGATTACTTCTCGAAGTACCCACACCTACCATAGATCAAGTTATCTATTGGACACAAGAGCACATGGGCAAATGCTATCTCGTGGAGGGACAACTGACAGGCAAAGACATCAAAGAATCGGGCGTTGTATCCAACTATCAAATCCATTCTTTAACAAGTTTACTAAATTTGTAAATATGTATGATGAATATTAAGGGCAAGTTAAACAATCCGATGGCAACCAATTTTATCTCCTTGGTCTTACTGCAGGGAGTAAATTACCTATTGCCTTTACTCTCTTTCCCCTTTCTATTCCGCATATTAGGTGTGGAGAGATACGGGTTAGTCACCTTTGGATATGCCTTGATGCAATATTTTGTCATGTTTACCGATTTCGGATTCAATCTCTCTGCCACAAAATACATATCCCAACATAGAAATAACCTGAGAGAGATTAACAATTATTTAAATAGTGCCATGATAGGACGTTTCATTTTATGCGCCATTAGTTTTCTTGTGCTACTATTACTTATTACCTCATTTGATAAATTCAAGTTAGAATCTACACTATACTTACTCTACTTTGGCATTATCATCGGAAATGTCATGTTTCCTATGTGGTTTTTCCAAGGCATGGAAAACATGAAATATATCACGATATTCAATATCGTAGCTAAATCATTGAGTTTCATTCCATTTTTCATATTCATCAGAGGACCTGAGGACTATATACTTGTACCCATTTGCTATAGTGTTGGTTTTATTTTAGCAGGTTTCGTCAGCATCTTCATCGTTTATTTTAAGATGGGGATGAGTTGGTATATTACCCCTGTTTCGCACATAAAGGGTGCCTTAAAAGACAGCTCTACCTATTTCCTGTCAAGAGCCTCAACCTCTCTATTCACTACCAGCAATTCATTTTTATTAGGCTTGGTATGCGGAAACACAGCTGTCGGTTATTACTCTGCAGCTGAAAAATTATACCAAGCATATAACCAATTGCTTTCACCTTTTACGGGAGTTCTTTTCCCACATATCGCCAAAAGCCGGGATGTGGCATTTTTCAAGAAAGTATTCTATCGTATTTCGGCGATTAATATTGTAAGCGTGACACTTGTATTAGTCTTGGCCTCTTATGTATTACAAATTGTTTATGGTACAGCCGATTCCAACATATTACATATCTTCCGTACGCTCATATGCGCTTGTTTTGTGACTATGCCTTCTATGCTCATGGGGTATCCTTTCCTCGCAGCCATGGGGCATCCCCTTTTCACGAACTGGACCGTTGTCTGTACCTCTGTTATACACATCACCGGTTTATTCATTCTCTATCTGCTCCACAGTCTGACACCTGTCAGTGTGGCCATGATGGTTGTATTTTCAGAGACTCTGCTCATCAGTTTCCGTATCTGGGGAATCAAGCGTTTCCAACTATTTAAATAACAAATTTCTGTTTGTTATTTAACGTGGGTTCGATGTATTCAGAACAAAGCAATATTACTATTTTGGCAACCTATCTCTCAAATCAACACGCCAAAACAGGATCATGCGCTCATAAGCGTCACCGCTCAAGCTTCTAAAAATCGCACAGCCAATCCTTCTTGTGCGTCCATAGATCCTCATATGTGACTGACCTCTTCTCCAGATCCACCGTATAGGCATAGGAAGCATCCGGCGCTCCGTCAGGAGAAATGAGCTTATAGGATCCTACCTCCGCTATATGTCGAGTTAACTCAGCCTTTCCCATCTGGTTCCGCTTATCCTTCGGGATAGTGTTCAAGATACCAGCTAAGGTCAGGCCCACACCCGATGGATACCCGTCATAGTGGCAATATAGGCATCCCCGCAACAAATCCTTCTCGTTCTCCTCGATGAAAATATTCGCTCTTGTTGACATAGCTCTTACTCTTTAGTTAGACATTTCGCATTTCCTAAATACAAATATAGACATTTTTTAGTGTAGGAGATATTTCTTTATCAACATAGCAAGATATTCTTCTGAGAGGTTCAAGATGCCAGTATTCTCAATATAAGCATACTCTTCCTTGTTCCTTGCGATGACAAATTTGCGTTCAATACCATCCACATTTGCAAGCAGATGAAAATTACCTTTGTAGGTTTGCTCAACTCGAATCGCTGA
>CAMGEM010000003.1 GCA_946055095.1 uncultured Parabacteroides sp.
GGTAGCATGTTGAGCCGCGGTGATCTCTCCTACGTGATCCGTGGCATTGGCTTGGTAAAGGACTTGGAGGACTTGGGACGCATCGTGATCAAGACGGTTGGGGGTGTACCGGTCTATTTGGACGATATAGGTACCCTTAAATATGGTAACTTGGAGCGTAAGGGTGTGCTGGGCTTCACCGATGCGGAACGAGACTATTCCGATGGGGTAGAGGGCATCGTGCAGATGCTGCGTGGCGAGAATCCCTCGCAGGTGTTGGAAGGTGTGCATGCCGCCGTGGAGGAGTTGAACCGGGAGATCCTGCCAGAAGGTACACGCATCCATCCCTTCATGGATCGGACGGAGTTAGTGAATACCACTTTGCATACCGTCTCGCACACGCTGATCGAGGGCATGGTGTTGGTGGTGTTGGTCTTGATCCTCTTCTTGGGCAGTTGGCGAGGGGCTTTGTTGGTGGCGATCACGATCCCCCTCTCGCTGTTGATCGCTTTTATCTTGATGCACCTGACCGATATTCCCGCCAACCTACTCTCGTTGGGAGCGATCGACTTCGGTATCTTGGTGGATGGTTCTATCGTGATGATGGAGACCATCTTGAAGAAGCGAGAGCGGCATCCGCATGAGCCGTTGCAAGAGGAGTCGATCTTGAAGCGGGCTACGGAGGTGGCTCGTCCGATATTCTTCTCTACCTTAATTATTATTACGGCCTACCTGCCGTTGTTCGCCTTCGAGCATATCGAGCGCAAGCTCTTCACGCCGATGGCTTATACGGTGGGTTATGCCTTGGTGGGTGCGCTGAGCGTGGCCTTGTTGCTGATCCCAGGCTTGGCCTTCATGGCCTACCGAAAGCCGCAGAAGAGCTTTCATAACCGTTGGTTAGAGAAGCTCTCGGCTCTTTATCATCTGGAGATCGAGCGGATCATGGAGCGCCCCAAGCAGGTGATCGCCCCCTTGGTGCTGATTTTGATCGGTGCGGGTGTGCTCAGCTACACCGTGGGAAAAGATTTCCTTCCCCCTTTGGATGAGGGCTCCATCTGGATCCAGGTGCAGTTGCCACCGGGCATCTCGATTGAGAAGTCAAAGGCGATGGGTGCGGAGTTGCGGAAAACCTTGAGCGAGTTTGAGGAGGTCTCCTATGTGATGACGCAGGTCGGTCGTGATGACGAGGGTGCTGAGGCTTTCTCGCTCTCGCATGTGGAGTGTGGTGTCGGATTGAAACCATACAGCACTTGGAAGTTTGGCAAGTCGAAAGCGGATCTGATCGAGGAGATGGCGGAGCGGTTAGCCACGATGCCGGGCTATACCGTAGGTTTCTCGCAGCCGATCATCGACATGGTGATGGATCAGATCGCGGGTGCGCATAGCGATTTGGCCTTGAAGATCTATTGCGAGGATGTGGTGGAGGGCCGACATTTGGCGGATCGCTTAGCGAACCTCTTGAAAGAGATCCCAGGCGCGGTGGATGTGGCTGTCGATCAAGAGCCACCTCTGCCACAGTTGCAGATTATCGCCGATCGTGATCGCATCGCGCAATATGGATTGAACGTCTCGGATGTGGCTGATCTGATCGAGTTGGCGATTGGTGGTGCCTCCATCTCGCAGATCTTCGTGGGCAGCAAGAGCTATGACGTGATATGCCGTTTTAATGATGAGAGCCGTAACTCGCCAGAGAAGATCGGTAACCTGTTGCTCACAACGGGATCCGGGGCGAAGATCCCGCTCTCGCAGGTGGCCGAGGTACGGATGACGACCGGAGCCAGCACGATCTCCCGCGAGATGAATAAACGTCACCTGACGGTGCGTGTGAACCTGCGTGGCGTGGATCTGACCGCATTCTTGCAACAGGCGAACCAACGCATCGACAAGGAGATTACCTACGATCATCAGGTCACTCGCTTGAAGTGGGCGGGGCAGTTTGAGAATCAGCATCGTGCTTATAGCCGTTTAGGGGCAGTCGTTCCGTTGGTGTTGGGCGTGATGTTACTGCTTCTCTTTGCCGCCTGTGGCAAGTTTAGGCAGGCAGCGTTGATGATGAGTGTCGTTCCGTTGGCGCTTTTCGGCGGTATGTTGGCACTGAATCTGCGAGGCATGACGCTCAATGTCTCCTCCGCTGTGGGCTTTATCGCCTTGATTGGCGTGGCGATCCAGAACGGTGTGATCATGCTCTCGCACATCAATAACCTGCGTGCGGAGGGGAAGGCGTTGAAAGAGGCGGTTATCTTAGGCACTCGCCACCGTTTCCGTCCGATCTTGATGACGGCTACCGTGGCCGTTTTGGGCCTGTTGCCGGCCTCTATCAGTACGGGCATTGGTTCCGATGTGCAACGTCCCTTGGCGACAGTGATTGTCTATGGCTTGCTTTTTGCCACGGTGATCACACTCTTTGTGCTCCCTGCGCTTTATTATTTGATCGAGCGACGTTATGAGAACAAGGATGTCTATGATTTGGAGAAAGGAGGAATGAGGAATGAATAATAAGAAACGTGGGCTCAGCGTCCTGTTGGGGCTGTTCGGCTCAGTCCATTTGATTTTAGCGCAGACCCCGGTTAGATTGTCCTATACCCAGTATATGACCAGTGTCATCAACGATAACTTGGGTTATGCAGCGGAGAAATTGAATGTGCCGGCCGCGCAGGCCGAGGTGACAGCGGCCAAGGTTTTCAACGATCCGAACTTGTCGGTATCCTATTATAATAATGAGAATAATACCCTCCAGATGGGCGAGGGGGTGGAGGTGGAGTTGAGCAAGACCTTCACCTTTGGCAAACGAGGGGCGAACATTGCGTTGGCTAAAAGTGAGCAGGCCCTTGCGGAGGCATTGCTTGCCGATTATTTCCGTCAGCTCAGAGCCGATGCCACGGTGACCTATCTGGAGGCGTTACGACAGCAGCGGCTCTATCAAGTGAAACAGCGCACGTACGAGCACATGCGCCAATTGGCCGAGAGTGATAGCCTCCGTTTCCGTTTGGGCGAGATCCGAGAGGTGGATGCCACCCAGAGCCTTGTGGAGGCGGGTGTGCTGCGCAACGAGTTAGCCCAGGCCCAATCGGAACTGTACCGGGCTTTTAGTGACCTGCGTTTGATGATGGGTACATTCGGTACAGATACCCTTTTCGTGCCAGAGGGAGAGCTGCAACTGCCAGCCCGTAGCTTCGTGTTGGCGGAGCTATTGGATGAGGCGATGCGTGAAAGGACTGATCTCGTAGTGGCGTCGCGAAACAAAGAGGTGGCTTCAAAGGCGCTGAAGGTGACCCGTCGGGAGCGTAACACCGATGTGGATCTTTCGATTGCCGTCAGTCGCAACGCAAGGGTACACAACGAAGAGGCACCTGCACCCCCTTTCACAGGCGTGACGGCGGGAATCGCTATCCCCTTGAAATTCTCCAATTTCAATAAGGGGAGCGTGCGTGCTGCCCGGTTCCGTGAACAGCAAGCCGAGTTGCAATATCAAGAGGCTTGCTTGACGGTGCAGACGGAGGTGATGCAGGCCTATAGGACGTATGAGGTATGCAGCCAGCAGGTTGAAGCGTATGATAATGGGCTTTTGCGCCAAGCGGCAGAGGTGATGGAAGGGAAAAACTACAGCTACCAGCGAGGTGAGGTCTCTCTGTTGGAGGTGCTTGACGCGCAACGTACCTACGATGACGTGCAGGCGCAATATATTGAAACCCTTTTCAACTACAGTGTAGCCTTGGTCGAGTTGGAGCGGGCCGTTGGATTATGGGACATTACCCTTGAGTAAATCACGTTGGATAAACGGATAAAAACAAGCATCCCTTGAGCGGTTAAGTACGTCTCAAGGGATGCCTGTGTAAAGGGGATTATTTGGATTTTTCCAAGATAATTTTCGCCAGTCGAACTTGCAGTTGTTGGAGGGTCTTTATATCCTCGTTTTCAAAGTCAATGTCGCTGATTTTCGGCGTGCCTTTGACCACGACGGGAGTACTCTTCACATTCTTCAATTCTTTCACCAATTCATCAACTTGTCTTTTGATTTTCTCACCTTTTAATGCGTAATCAACTGTTCTTGCCATAAGATAAAAACTTTAATATTCCTGTTCTGGGCACAAATATAATTCTAAATTATAGAATAGTCATCATGTACTGTCGAATTTTTTAGGGTCTATTATTGAAAAAGTACGAGGGGAAGTCGGTCTGGATAACGACTAATGATGGGAACAACAAAGATACGAAGTCTTATGGAGGAAATGATAAATTGTTCAGAAAAGATGCTCAAAAAAGACGAATTATTTGTTTCCCTTCTTTTTTTATAGAGATTTCACACGGAATTGTTTCTCAATCCATGGAAAAGAATAACTTTGTGCGCAATTACTGTGAGAAAATACAAAATCAAAATACAACATAGGAAATGGATACTAAGATTCAAGAACTGACCGACAAAATCTACAGAGAAGGTGTAGAGAAGGGTAACGAGGAAGCGGGGCGTATCATTGCTGAGGCGAACGCCCAGAAGGAATCAATTGTGAAAGCCGCAGAAGAGCAGGCTGCTCAAATCGTTGCGGAAGCCGAGAAAAAGGTGGCTGAGCTGAAGAAGAATACGGAGGCTGAGCTGAAGCTGTTCGCTTCCCAATCCGTAGAGGCGTTGAAAAGTGAGGTGACGAACTTGATTACGGGAGACATTGTCAGCGCGAACGTGAAGGCGGCAGTGACAGACCCGGCTTACATGCAGAAGGTAATCCTGGAGCTGGTGAAGAGTTGGCCTGCACAGGAGTTCTTGACAATCCAAGCCTCGGAGGCCAGTGCGTTGAAGGCTTACTTCGAGGCGAACGCCAAGGCGTTGTTGAATAAGGGGTATAAGATTGAGCAGGTGAATGGCAAGAAGGCCTCCTTCTCCATCGTCCCTGCGGATGGTTCCTACAAGGTGACTTTCGGCGAGGAGGAGTTCGTGGAGTTTTTCAAGGAGTTCTTGCGTCCTCAACTGATCGAAATGCTGTTCTGATATGGGTAAGTATTATTATTTGGTATCTGGACTTCCCGACATCTCCCTGGATGATGGCAAGTTGGCATACACCGTCGCCGATTTTCGGGCGGAGATGGAGGCTGCGCTGTCGGCGAAAGACCAGAAACTGATCGACCTCTTCTTCTTGAAGTATGACAATGCCAATCTGTTGGCTTGCCTGAAGGGGCCAGACACGCCGTTGGATCCTCGTGGACGTATTACCCGTGAGGCGTTCGAGACGGTTTACAAGGCTTTGAAAGAGGAGGAGAAACTGCCGAAGAACGAGGCGATTCCTGCCTATCACGTGACGTTTATCCAACGCTACTTGGCGGAGGAGCAGAGTGAGCAGAAGGGCGAGAAGGCGCAGGTGTCCTGGGAGGATCAGTTGGCAGCCCTCTATTATGAGGCAGCCATGAAAGCCCCCAATCCCTTTGTGGCCGGATGGTTTGAGCTTAATCTGAATATTAATAATGTATTGACGGCGATAACGTGCCGTAAGTATGGTTTTGATAAATCCCTCTACATCGTGGGTCACAACGAGATAGCGGAACAGATCCGCACCTCTAACGCACGCGACTTCGGCCTGTCGGACGCTGTGGAGTACCTGCCAGAGTTGCAGCGTATCGCTGAGGAGACCGACCTTTACGCCCGTGAGCGAAAGATTGACCTGTTAAAGTGGAAATGGTTGGAGGAGCAGACCTTCTTCAAGACCTTCGACCTTGAGCGTGTCTTTGCCTACCTGTTGCAGCTGGAGATGATCGAGCGCTGGGTAAATCTGGATAAGGCCCGGGGCGAGCAGACCTTCCGCGAGCTGGTCGGCGCGATGAAGAAAGGTAGTGACCATGCGTTGGAAGAATTTAAAAGAAACAATATAAAATAATTATGGCTACGAAAGGTATTGTAAAAGGAATCGTATCCAATCTGGTAACCGTGGAGGTTGACGGTCCGGTTTCCCAGAATGAGATCTGTTACATTTCCGTTGGAGGCGTTAAGCTGATGGCGGAGGTGATTAAGGTTATAGGTAAGAATGCCTTTGTACAGGTGTTCGAGAGCACGCGTGGTATGCGTGTCGGCGATGAGGCCGAGTTCCAAGGGCACATGTTGGAGGTGACGTTGGGCCCGGGTATGCTCTCTCGCAATTACGATGGTCTGCAGAATGACTTGGACAAGATGCAGGGTGTCTTCTTGAAGCGAGGTGAATATACGTTCCCGTTGGATAGTGAGAAGAAGTGGGCGTTTAAACCCTTGGCTAAAGTGGGCGATAGGGTAGGCGCTGGTGACTGGTTAGGTGAGGTGGATGAGAATTCCCAACCGCATAAGATCATGGTACCCTTTACGTTCCAAGGCACCTACACCGTGAAGGAGGTGGCTGCCGAGGGCGCATATACCATTAATGACACGATGGCTGTCTTGACTGATGCGAATGGTGCGGAGGTGAAGGTGACCATGGTGCAGAAATGGCCGGTGAAGCGGGCGATCACCTGCTACCGTGAGAAACCCCGTCCCTTCAAGTTGCTGGAGACAGGTGTCCGCACGATTGATACGGTGAACCCCATCGTTGAGGGTGGTACAGGCTTTATCCCTGGTCCCTTCGGTACAGGAAAGACGGTGTTGCAACATGCGATCTCTAAGCAGGCTGAAGCCGACATCGTGATCATCGCGGCCTGCGGTGAGCGTGCGAATGAGGTGGTGGAGGTCTTCACGGAGTTCCCTGAGTTGATCGACCCCCATACAGGGCGTAAGTTGATGGAGCGTACCATCATCATCGCCAATACGTCTAACATGCCGGTGGCAGCCCGTGAGGCTTCCGTATATACCGCAATGACCATTGCCGAGTATTACCGAGGCATGGGCTTGAAGGTGTTGTTGATGGCCGATTCTACTTCTCGTTGGGCACAGGCGTTGCGTGAGATGTCAAACCGTTTGGAGGAGTTGCCTGGACCGGATGCCTTCCCGATGGACTTGTCTGCGATCGTGGCTAACTTCTATGCCCGTGCCGGATTCGTGCATTTGAAGAATGGGGCAACCGGATCAGTTACCTTCATCGGAACCGTATCTCCTGCTGGTGGTAACTTGAAGGAGCCTGTGACGGAGAACACGAAGAAGGTGGCTCGTTGTTTCTATGCGTTGGAGCAAGAGCGTGCCGACCGTAAGCGCTACCCGGCTGTCAACCCGATTGATAGCTATTCCAAGTATTTGGAGTATCCTGAGTTTCAGGAGTACATTTCTAAGCATATCTCTCCCAATTGGATCGAGAAGGTGAATGAGATCAAGACCCGTATGTTGCGTGGTAAGGAGATCGCCGAGCAGATCAATATCTTGGGTGACGACGGTGTGCCCGTGGCTTATCACGTCACTTTCTGGAAGTCTGAGTTGATTGACTTCGTCATCCTCCAACAAGATGCCTTCGACGCGATTGATGCCGTCACTCCGTTGGCTCGTCAGGAGTTTATGTTGGATCGGGTAGTGAATATTTGCCGTGCCGAATTCCAGTTTGACACTTTCTTGGATGTGATGGATTATTTCAAGAAGATGATCAATATCTGCAAGCAGATGAACTACTCTGAGTACCAGAGCGAGGCATTCAAGCAGCACAATGCGGAGTTGGATGAGTTGTTAAAGGAGAGAATCGTAAAATAAACGTGACGTATGGCAACAAAAGCATTTCAAAAGATATATACGAAGATTACCCAGATCACGAAAGCGACCTGCTCGTTGAAAGCGACAGGCGTAGGGTATGATGAGTTGGCCTCTGTCGATGGCAAGCTGGCTCAGGTGGTTAAGATTGTCGGCGACGAGGTGACGTTGCAGGTTTTCTCCGGAACGGAGGGCATCCGCACCAACGCCGAGGTGGTGTTCATGGGCAAGGCTCCCTCTTTGAAGGTGGGCGACCAGCTGGCAGGACGTTTCTTCAATGCCTATGGTGAGCCGATTGATGGCGGACCTATTCCTGAAGGACGTGAGGTGGAGATCGGTGGTCCCTCTGTGAACCCCGTGCGTCGTAAACAGCCTTCTGAGTTGATCGCGACAGGTATTGCCGGTATCGACTTGAACAACACGTTGGTGACAGGACAGAAGATTCCCTTCTTCGCGGATCCTGACCAGCCTTTCAATCAGGTAATGGCGATGGTAGCCCTTCGTGCGCAGTCAGATAAGATTATCTTAGGTGGTATGGGTATGACCAATGACGATTACCTCTTCTTCAAGAATACCTTCAGCAACGCGGGTGCCTTGGATCGTATCGTCAGCTTCATCAATACGACAGAGGATCCCTCTGTGGAGCGTATCTTGATTCCGGATATGGCCTTGACAGCCGCAGAGTATTTCGCTGTGGAGAAGAACGAGAAGGTGCTCGTCTTGTTGACCGATATGACCAACTACGCCGATGCCTTGGCGATTGTCTCCAACCGTATGGATCAGATTCCATCCAAGGACTCTATGCCGGGTTCTCTTTACTCCGATTTGGCGAAGATTTACGAGAAGGCGGTGCAGTTCCCCGCAGGTGGATCTATCACGATTATCGCTGTGACGACCCTTTCGGGAGGTGATATTACCCATGCGGTGCCTGATAACACGGGTTACATCACGGAGGGTCAGCTCTACTTGCGTCGAGATAGCGATGTGGGTAAGGTTATCGTCGATCCGTTCCGAAGCCTCTCTCGTTTGAAACAGTTGGTAACGGGTAAGAAGACCCGCGAGGATCACCCGCAGGTAATGAACGCGGCGGTACGACTCTATGCCGATGCGGCCAATGCGAAGACCAAGATGGAGAATGGTTTCGACTTGACCGACTACGACAACCGTGCCCTCGCTTTCGCGAAGGATTATTCATCGAAGCTGTTGGCGATCGATGTTAACCTCGATACCACCGAGATGCTCGACGTGGCATGGGGCTTGTTCGCTAAGTACTTCAATCCTGCCGAGGTGAATATCAAGCAGGTATTCGTGGATAAGTATTGGAAGAACTAACGCATAGTAACATTCACACATGGCTATTAAGTTTCAATATAATAAGACATCGCTTCAGCAATTGGAGAAGCAGCTGAAGATGCGTGAGCGCTCCCTGCCTACGATCAAGAGCAAGGAGAGTGCCCTGCGTATCGAGGTGAAGCGCACCAAGGATGAGGTGAGTAAATTGGAACTTCAGCTGGAGCAAGAGATACAGAGCTACGAGAATATGGTGGCGCTGTGGAACGAGTTCAATCCCGAGTTGATCGGCGTGAAGGATGTCTCCCTCTCGACGAAGAAGATCGCGGGTGTGGTCGTTCCGTTGTTGGATGAGATTAAATTCGAGATCGGACATTACAGTCTCTTTAGTGCCCCCGCTTGGTATGCCGATGGTATAGACCTGCTGAAGAAGCTGGCACGTACAGGCATAGAGGCGGAGTTCGCGGGCATGAAGCTGGAGTTGCTGGAGCACGCCAGGAAGAAGACCACGCAAAAGGTCAACCTTTTTGAGAAGGTGCAGATCCCTGGCTATAAGGATGCGATCCGTAAAGTGAAACGATTCATGGAAGACGAGGAGAGCCTCTCCAAGTCTTCGCAGAAGATCATGAGGTCTAATCAAGAAAAGCGCAAAGCGAAAGAAGAGGAGGAGGTTGCCGTATGATCGCTAAAATGGAGAAACTGACCTTCCTTATCTATCATAAGGAATATGAGCGCTTCTTGACGGAGTTGCGAACGCTGGGTGTCGTGCATGTCGAGCTGAAGCAACAAGGAGAGAGCGACGAGAAATTGCAAGCCCTCTTGCAGCAGTATGCCGCCTATAAGACGGTTCTCAAGGAGATGTCGGCGTTCACGTCCAATGCGGCACCGGGTCATCTGGAGGGAGATGCCACGATAGAGGCTACCCTGCGTGATTTCGAGGCTATGCAAGGTAGGCAACAGCAGTTGATGGCGCAGCTTCCGGCGTTGGATCGTGAGATAGCGATGCTGGAGCCTTGGGGAGAGTTCGATTGGCAAACGATCGACAGCCTGAAGGCTAACGGTTGGGTGATGCAGTTCTTCTGCTGCCCTGAGAAAGCGTTCGACGAGGCATGGCGGGATAGCTGCCATGCGACGGTGATCAGCGTGAAGGGTGGACAGGCCTATTTCGTGACCGTTAACCGGGAGCCAGTGGAGTTGGAGGCCGAGACGGTTCGCCTGCCTCATCATCGCCTTTCGGAGCTCAAGAGCCGTCGAGAGGTCTTGAGTGAGGAGATTGCAGCCTCCAAGCGCGACCTGTCTGCCTATTGCGTGACACATGTCCCCATTGTGGAGGCCGCTATGCGTGTCTTGCAGAGTGAGATCGATCTCTTGAAGGTGACATTGGGTGGTGAGCGCATGGCTGATGGTGCTTTGGTGTTGTTGGAGGGCTGGGTGCCCGAAGAGAATGGTGCGGCTGTCCGTCAGATGTTAGAATCGAGTGGCGTTTACTACGAGATGCGTCCTGCTGAGAAGGAGGAGAACGCACCGATCAAGCTGAAGAATAATGCGGTGACACGTCTCTTTGAGGTGCTCACGAAGATGTATGGAATGCCTGATTACGCAGAGTTCGACCCGACTCCGATGTTGGCGCCCTTCTATGCGCTCTTCTTTGGTCTCTGTGTCGGCGATGCGGGTTATGGCCTTTTGCTGGTCTTGTTAGGACTCTATCTTAAACGGAAGGTGAGCCGTTCGATGGCCGGTATGATGAATCTGTTGATCACGCTGGGTCTGGCAACGACGATTGTGGGTGCTTTGGTGGGTACCTTCATGGGCGTAGAGCTGGTTAGTCTTGACCTGCCGGAATGGATCAAGCAAAGCATGATTGTCGGCAAGTTCGGTGATACGGCTTACGATAAGACGATGATTTTCGCCTTGATCGTGGGTATGTTCCACTTGATTTTTGCGATGACGGTGAAGGCTATTTGTGCGACTGCCCGTTTTGGCTTCAAGAATGCCCTCTCCGAATGGGGCTGGTGGCTCTTTGTCGGTGGTACGGTAGCTATTGCTACACTCAACTACTTGGATGTCCTCTCTATGGATCTTGCCAAGACAGCTTTCATTGCGATCAGTGGTGTGTCTGCAATCGGTATCTATTTACTCAACAACCTGAAACGGAATGTCCTCATCAATGTGGGTGCTGGCTTATGGGCTACCTATAATATGGCGACTGGCTTGATGGGAGACTTGCTTTCCTACCTCCGTCTCTATGCGCTTGGCTTGGCTGGCGGTATGTTGGGAGGTGTTTTCAACACGTTGGGTATGCAGTTGCGTGACAGTCTCGACGGGGTGCTCTTCGGCATTCCGGGCTGGATCTGTTTCGCCCTCATCTTCGTCTTCGGTCATGGTTTGAACATTGCCCTCTCTTGTTTGAGCGGTTATGTCCACTCTATCCGTTTGACATTTGTCGAATATTTCAAGAACTCTGGTTATGATGGCAGAGGTGTTGCCTACAAGCCCTTCTCCACCACTAACGCAGAGGAATAAATGAACTCAGATCAATCAAACAAATTAAATCAGAATATTAATAACAATTTAAAATTATAATCATTATGGACTTAACTCTTTTATTAGGTTATTTAGGACTGGGCTTGATGTTAGCCCTTGCAGGTATCGGTAGCTGCTATGGAACAACTATTGCAGCGAATGCGGCAGAAGGTGCTTTGAAGAAAGATCCCTCCAAGTCTGCAGGTTACATGATCCTTTCAGCCATGCCCGCTTCTCAGGGTTTGTATGGTTTCGTTGCCTTCATGACAGCAGGTGCGATCACTCCCGAGAACGCATTGTTGAAGTTCGGTATGGGTGTCAGTGTCGGTTTGGTCTTCTTGATCTCCGCTATCCGTCAGGGTCAGTTGTGTGCGAATGGTATCGCAGGTATGGCTCAAGGTCACGATGTGCAGACCAACACCATGATCTATGCCGCTCTGCCGGAGTTCTATGCGATCTTGGCCTTGGTAGGTACTTTCTTGGTATAAGCTAAGCGCTCATAATCATCATCCTATATTTTGGTAGAAGGGTGTGCCGTTGGGATTTGTCCCGGCTGCACACCCCTTTTTCATGGATGATCCACCCATCTACTCTTTCTTTGCGACAGAGAGAGGAGGAAGGGGGATAACAAAAAAAGGTGGCTGAAAGGCCACCTTTTTTGCTCAGTACAAGACTTGTTTATTGCAAACCTTCTATGGTCATGCTTTTGTCGATCTTAGCGACGAGGCCTTGAAGCACTTTACCCGGACCTAACTCGATGAAGTGCGTTGCCCCATCAGCGATCATGTGCTGTACGCTCTGTGTCCAACGGACAGGAGCTGTCAGCTGTGCGATCAAGTTTGCCTTGATCACCTCAGGATCTGTCTCACCTTTCGTGCTTACGTTTTGATAAACAGGGCACTTGGGCGCATTGAAAACCGTGCTTTCGATGGCGGCTGCCAACTCAGCACGTGCGGGCTCCATCAACGGAGAGTGGAAAGCGCCACCCACCTTCAACTTCAACGCACGTTTCGCACCCGCTGCCAACAGCTTCTCACAAGCGGCATCAATGCCAGGGATAGTGCCAGAGATAACCAACTGGCCGGGGCAGTTATAATTGGCGCAAACCACAACCTCATTCTCTATGCTGGCGCAAACCTCTTCCACTTTCTCGTCTGGAAGGGCCAACACTGCGGCCATGGTAGAGGGCGTTGCCTCGCAAGCCTTCTGCATGGCCTGCGCACGTTTGGAAACCAATACCAAACCATCCTCAAAAGAGAGGGCACCTGCGGCTACAAGGGCGGAGAACTCACCGAGGGAGTGACCAGCTGTCATATCGGGCTGGAAAGCGTCACCAAGGGTTTTCGCTAAAATCACAGAATGGAGGAAAACGGCTGGCTGTGTCACTTTTGTCTGTTTAAGATCCTCATCCGTACCGGCAAACATCAAGTCTGTGATTCGAAATCCTAAGATCTCATTCGCTTTCTCAAATAGTTCTTTGGCAAGGGGATTCTCATCGTAGAGGGCCTTTCCCATACCTACGAATTGCGCTCCTTGGCCAGGAAACACATAAGCTTTCATCTTTCTAATAATTTTCTAATTTCAGATTTTTAATACCGCGCAAAGGTAATAAAATTGCGTTTACAGGGCGACTTTTCATAACAAATTGTATCTTTGTCCCCGTTCAAAGAGGAACTATTAACATTTTAAATAAAGTATTAAAGTATAATTGTCATGAATGAATTACTGTTTATTGGAAATTTAGGAACAGGTGAGATTATTATTATTGCGATCATCGTGCTGTTGCTCTTCGGTGGCAAGAAGATCCCTGAGTTGATGAAGGGAATTGGTAAGGGCGTGAAGAACTTCAAGGACGGTGTGAAAGGATTAGAAGACGACATTAAGATCGACGATACGGACACTGATAAGAAGTAAGGCGGAAGATGCAACAAGATGAGATGTCTTTCTGGGACCACCTGGAAGAGCTGCGCTGGACGTTATTCCGATCTATTTTAGCCCTTTTCGTCTTTGCGATTGCGGGCTTCTCGGTGATGCCTTGGCTGTTCGACCATGTGATCATGGCGCCTTGCTCTTCCGATTTCATCCTTTACAGGGAGTTGTGCAAGATCAGCGAGCATTTGCCTTTCCTGCCCGATTTCTGTAATGATGATTACCATGTGGATATTGTCAACATTAAGTTGGCGTCCCAGTTTTTCACACACATGACCAGCTCGTTCTGGTTGGCGTTACTGCTGACTTTCCCCTATTTGATGTGGGAGGTATGGAAGTTCATCAGTCCGGCGCTCTATGAGAACGAGAAGAAGAACGTCCGTTGGGTATTCCTTTTTGGCACGCTGATGTTCTTTGTAGGATGTGCCGTGGGTTATTTCCTGGTTTTCCCGATGACGCTGCGTTTCTTGGCTACTTACGAGTTGAGTGCCATGATCACGGAGCAGGTATCGCTGGATTCCTACATGGATAACTTCTTGATGTTGATCTTCGTGATGGGAGTGGTGTTTGAGATGCCTTTGCTCTCGTGGCTACTCTCACAGTTAGGGTTGCTGAACCGTTCTTTCTTCCATAAGTACAGAAGGCATGCGGTGGTAGGCTTGTTAGTTGCCGCTGCGTTTATTACGCCGAGTGGTGATCCATTCACGCTGAGCGTCGTCTTCTTCCCGCTTTATGGCCTCTATGAGTTGAGTGCCTTCTTCGTGAAGCGAGCGCCCGTGGAAGAGGAGGAAGAGGCTGAAGCCTGACTTTATATCCCATTTTGAGTTTTGAGTTTTAAGCGTTTGGGAGGTATATGGAGCTTATTTGCTACACTACCTTGGGCTTAAAACTCAAAACTCTACCTTATTTTATAAGATTCCAAACTAATAATTGATTGTTGACGACATGAAACACATGCTTTTAGGGGGTTGTTGCTTGGGACTGTTACTGTCTTGTGCCCCTAACCAGACAACGCAACAGGAAACAGCCGATCTGGCGGGAGTGGTAAATCCGATGATCGGTACTGACTTCACAGGAAATACATATCCGGGTGCGCAGGTGCCTTTCGGTATGGTGCAGTTGAGTCCCGATAATGGACTGCCAGGCTGGGATCGCATCTCCGGTTATTTCTATCCGGACTCCACGATAGCTGGATTCAGCCATACCCACCTCTCCGGTACAGGCGCGGGCGATCTCTATGATATACTTTTTATGCCTGTCACTCGCCCCTACAAAGAGGCGGAGGGACCCTTAGGCATCTATTCTGGGTTCTCGCACGATGAGGAGAGTGCTTCGGCGGGTTACTATCGGGTGCGTTTAAAAGATTACGACATCGTGGCGGAGCTGACTGCCACCGAGCGTTGTGGCGTACAGCGTTATACCTTCCCCGAGGCTGATGCTTCTATCTTCTTGAACCTGAAGAAGGCCATGAACTGGGACTATACGCTCGATTCGCACATCGAGGTGGTGGATTCGGTGACGATCCGAGGCTATCGCTTCTCGCAAGGATGGAGCCCGAAGCAGCATGTCTTCTTTGAGACACGCTTCTCTAAGCCTTTCGAGGCCATGCAATTAGATACGACAGCGATCGCTACGAAGAGCCGAGGCCGCATCGGTACCGCTTCTGTCGCTCGTTTTGATTTTAAGACGGCTAAGGATGAACAGATTGTGGTGGTGACAGCCCTCTCCGGTGTCAGTGCTGAGGGAGCCCATAAGAACCTCGTAGCGGAGGCACCCGACATGAATTTTGAGGGGTATCGCCAACGGGCTACGGAGGTTTGGAACCAAGAGTTAGCCAAGATAGCGGTGAAGGGTGGTACGTCGGATGACCGGGTGAATTTCTACACGGCACTCTATCACTCCATGATCGCTCCTACGATCTATAGCGATGTGGATGGTGCTTACTTTGGGCCTGACGGGCAGACCCATGCGGGCGAGGGCTGGACAAACTACTCCACCTTCTCGTTGTGGGATACCTACCGGGCGGCTCATCCGTTGTTTACCTACACGCAACCTCAACGGGCCAACGATATGATCAAGGGCTTCTTGAAGTTCTATGAGCAACATGGGGCTTTGCCGTTGTGGAATCTCTATGGTTGGGAGACCGACATGATGATCGGTTATCATGCCGTACCCGTCATCGTGGATGCTTATTTGAAGGGAATTGGCGATTTCGATGCGGAGAAGGCATTGGAGGCTTGCGTCGCTTCTGCGAATCGCGATGATTACCGAGGCATTGGTGACTATAAGCGATTAGGCTATGTGCCGGCTTATAGCGATCAGAAGCGTTGGGAGAGCTGGTCACTCTCGAAGACGATGGAGTATGCATACGATGACTACTGCATTGCCCGTATGGCCGAGAAGATGGGTAAGGCTGAGATTGCCAAAGAGTTTTATGCGCGTTCGCAGAATTATCGCAACGTCTATAACCCGGCAACGAGCTTCTTCCAACCGCGGGACGAGCAGGGTCGCTTCAATCCGAAGTTCAATCCTGACGAATATACCGAGGACATTTGCGAAAGCAATGGCTGGCAATATATGTGGTCGGTGCAGCAAGACATTGATGGCTTGATCCAATTGGTGGGCGGCAAGGCTCGTTTCACGGAGAAGTTAGACAGCATGTTCACCTATACGCCTGCTTCCGACGAAGAGCTACCGATTTTCAGTACCGGAATGATTGGCCAGTATGCCCACGGCAATGAGCCGGGTCACCATGTGATCTATCTCTTCAATAAAGTAGGTCAGCCGTGGAAGACGCAGCAATATGCTTCGAAGGTGATGCGTGAGCTGTATCTGAACACACCGGCGGGCTTGTGTGGCAACGAGGATTGCGGACAGATGTCCGCTTGGTTGGTGTTCAGTGCGATGGGCTTCTATCCCGTGGATCCGATCAGTGGCCTGTATGAGATTGGCACGCCCCTCTTTGAGGAGGTGAAGATGCAGTTGGCGAATGGAAAGAGCTTTACGGTGAAGGCTCCGGGAGCCAGTGCTGAGCGCATCTATGTGCAGTCGGTTAAATTGAACGGTGCTCCTTACAACAAGAGCTACATCACGCATGAGCAGATCATGAGCGGTGCAACGTTGGAGTTGGAGATGGGTGCTGAGCCGGGACCGGTTTGGTATGAGTAATTAGTGTTTTTGATAGAGTAGTAATAAAATGAAATCAATTTTGACAAATAGACCGGCCTTAGCAAAGGCGGTGAATGATGTGGCAGAGGTGGCAGGCTACCTCTGGCAGAAGGGTTGGGCAGAACGGAATGGCGGCAACATTACCGTGAACATTACAGAGTATGTGGATGAGGAGATCAAGGCTATGCCGGCTTTGACCGCCCCGACACCCATTGGCTCGCAACTCCCCTACCTGAAAGGATGCTATTTCTTTTGCAAGGGTACCAATCGTCGTATGCGCGACTTGGCTCGTTGGCCGATGGAGAATGGTTCGGTCATCCGTATCTTGGATGATTGTGCGCATTATGAGATCATTGCTGATGCGCCGGTGAAACCAACCTCGGAGTTGCCCTCTCACTTGGCCGTGCATAATCGTTTAATCGAGAAAGGATCCCCATACCGTGCCTCGTTGCACACCCATCCGATTGAGTTGATCGCCATGACACATAGCCCTCGTTTCTTGCAGGCTGACGAAGCGACAAGGGTATTGTGGAGTATGTTGCCGGAGTCACGTGCCTTCTGTCCCCGTGGCTTAGGCATGATTCCTTATAAGTTGCCGGGTTCTGTGGATTTAGCGGAAGCGACCATTCAAGCGTTGGAGAAGCAGGATGTGGCGATGTGGGAGAAGCATGGTGTCTTTGCGATCGATACGGACATCATCTCCGCTTTCGATCAGGTGGATGTGATGAACAAGGCTGCTTTGATCTATATCGCCTCAAAGAACATGGGCTTTGAGCCTGACGGCATGACGCAGGCACAAATGGATGAGATCAAGGAGGTGTTCCATTTGCCGGGATAAAGCATAAACAGACATAAAACAATCAACATGAAACGATTCATGCTTACAGTGGCAGCGGCCTTGCTGGCTCTTCCGACGATGGCGGATGAGGGCATGTGGCTGTTGCCGCTGATGAAACAACAAAAGTATGCCGACATGCAGGCGTTGGGCTTGCGGTTGGCGGATACGGAGGTATATAACGCTGAGGGACCCTCGTTGAAGGATGCCGTGGTGCGTTTCGGGGGTGGTTGTACGGGTGAGATCATCTCGTCGGATGGTTTGGTGCTGACCAATCACCACTGTGGTTATGGCAGTATTCAGAAACACAGCTCGTTGGAGCATGACTACCTGACGGATGGCTTCTGGGCTATGTCGAAAGCCGAAGAGCTGCCCAATCCTGGCTTGACCGTCACCTTTATTGATCGTATCGACGATGTGACCGATTATGTTTTGGCGGAGTGGGCCAAGCGGGGAGAGCCAAAGAGCATGGATTTCCTCAATGCTTCCTATCTGAATAAGTTGGCGAAGCAAAAGGTGGGAGAGGCTTACCTGAACAACCATCCCGGTACGGAGGTGGAGATCAAGGCTTTCTATGGCGGTAACAAGTATTATATGTTCACCAAGAAGGTGTATAGCGACGTGCGTTTGGTGGGAGCGCCTCCTTCGTCGATCGGTAAGTTTGGCGCTGATACCGACAACTGGATGTGGCCACGCCATACAGGTGACTTCTCGTTGTTCCGTGTATATGCGGATGCCAATGGTGAGCCGGCTCCCTATGCTGAGAGTAATGTGCCGTTGCATCCCAAGCGTTGGTTGAAGCTCTCTCTGCAAGGCGTGCAAGAGAACGACTTCGCCATGATCATGGGTTTCCCTGGTCGGACCAATAAGTATTATACCTCCTGGGAGGTAGCCGAGCGGCGAGACATCGACAACCGGGTGCGTATCGGTATGCGCGAGGTGCGTCAGCAAGCCATGTTGGAGGAGATGTTGGCCGATCCGGCTGTGCGTATCCAGTATGCCAGCAAATATTCCTCCTCAACCAATGCCTATAAGAACGCCATAGGTAGCAACTGGGCGATCAATAAGCGTGATTTTGAGCAGGTAAAGGCAGAGGAGCAGAATCGGTTGCTGGATTGGGAACGTGCACGGGGCGGTCATACCTATGCGCAAGCGTTGTCGGAGATCGAGCAGATGGTGACGGCTCGTAGGTCATTGCGTTTCCGCAGTTGGATGCTCGACGAGGCGTTGCTGCGAGGCATCGAATGCTCGAAAGTACCTACGGCCATCGACTCGTTGTGTTTAGCCTTGGAGGGCAAGGATGCGGAGGCGACAAAGCGCCACTTGGCCGTGTTAGAGAAGGCTTACCATGCGTTTGCCAACAAGGATTATGCCGTGGAGGTGGATCGGAAGGTGGCGAAAGCGATGCTGACTGCCTATCGGGAATGGATGGGCGAGGAGCCACAACCGAGTTATCTCGCTGAGATCGACAGCCGTTTCAAAGGCGATGTGGCGGCCTTTGTGGATGACCTGTTTGCCACCTCTATCTTCGGCAGTGACCAGCAGTTTACCCGTTTCCTCCAGAAGCCTACGGTGAAAGCCTTGCGTGAGGATCCGATGATCCGTTTTGCGTTGTCTATTCAGGCGGAGAAGAAGGCATTAGATAAGGCGTTGGCAGGGTTCGACACCGGCTATGCCTTGGCGCATCGCACCTATGTGAAAGGTCTGTTGGAGATGTATGGTGACCGGGCCAACTTCCCCGACGCAAATTCCACCTT
This sequence comes from uncultured Parabacteroides sp., assembly GCA_946055095.1. GTDB lineage: Bacteria > Bacteroidota > Bacteroidia > Bacteroidales > Tannerellaceae > Parabacteroides. The sequence continues at coordinate 19,100 of CAMGEM010000003.1, forward strand.
GCGCCTTGCCTATGGACAGGTGAAAGGGTATAGCCCGAAGGATTGCGACTACTATGGTTATCAGACCACTTTAGAGGGTGTGATGGAGAAGGAGGATCCCAACAACTGGGAGTTTGTCGTGCCTGATCGCTTGAAAGAGCTGTATCGAACGAAAGACTTCGGCCCTTATCAGACGGCAGCAGGAAAGATGCCGGTCGCTTTTTGTGCGACGACGCACACCACGGGCGGCAACTCCGGTAGTCCCGTGATGAATGCGGATGGAGCCTTGATCGGTATCAACTTCGACCGTAACTGGGAGGGTGTTGGTGGCGACATTCAGTATCTACCTGATTACCAGCGTAGCATTATCGTGGATATTCGCTATGTCCTCTTCGTGATCGACAAGTATGCCAATGCGGGTTACTTGCTGAAAGAGATGGATTTAGTGAAGTAGGCGATGGCCGCAAAAAACGTTGCCCGTAGTTTGGGAAAACGTTGCCCATCGTTTTAAAAAACATTGCCGATCGTTTTAGAAAACGTTGCCCGTGGTTTTGGAAAATCATGGGCAATATTTTTTTGTCCGTTGCCCATCATTTTGGAAGGCATTGCCTGCCGCTTGACCAAGTCTGCCTGATTCGCCCCAAATAGTGTTCCTGTTAGTCCCCACTTTTTCCCCAGTTAGCGAAAAATATTTCTCCAGTTGGAGCCGAGATTGGCGTGTGTGGGCGACAATAAAAAAGGCTGTCTCCCAATCAGAAACAGCCTTTATCAGTTGCGGAGGCAAGACTCGAACTTACGACCTTTGGGTTATGAGCCCAACGAGCTACCACTGCTCCACTCCGCGATGTCATTGCGATCAGTTACCCGATTGCGAGTGCAAAGGTAGGCATTATTTTTAGAAAAACAAATTTGGAGCACTTTTTTTTTGATATGCTTGGTAGAACCAATCTTTTTTGAGTACTTTGCGCACATTATTCAATAAAATGTGCAATTCATGCCGACGACAGTTTCAAAGACACGCGATATGTTAGTGGATGTGGCCAGACAGTTGTTTGCCCGCATGGGAGTGGACAATACAACGATGAACGACATCGCGCAGGCATCTCGCAAGGGCAGACGAACGCTTTATACCTATTTTAAAAGCAAAAACGAGATCTTCTTGGCTGTAGTAGAGTCGGAGTTGGATCAGCTTTACAAGGTTTTGCTGGAGGTGACTTCCCGCAATATTCCTGCCGATGAGAAGTTGGTGGCTTTTATCTACGCCCGCTTGGATGCGGTAAAGGCGATTGTTTTTCGGAATGGCACGTTGCGTGCTACTTTTTTCCGCGATATTTGGCGGGTGGAGAAGGTGCGTAAGAGTTTTGACTTGCGTGAGATAGAGATGTTGCAAGGTATATTGGACGAGGGTGTTCGGACAGGAGTCTTTCAGATGCCCGATACCGACATCACGGCTTTGGTGCTTCACCATGCTTTGAAGGGGTTGGAGGTGCCCTATATTCGTGGGGTGATGGGCGATAATATCAATCAGCGCATCAAACGAAGAGAGAACGTGATTAACTTGATATTTAATGGAATAAGGGTGAAATAGATAGAGAAATATAAAGATAGAGTTTGAAAAAGGATTAATTTAAGTAAAGGCAAAAATGTTTATTAATGCGACTGGCTATTATGTGCCCGCGGATCGGGTAGATAATGAGCATTTCCGGGAGTTGAATGGATTGACGAGCGAGTGGATCGAGCAGCGAACAGGTATCTTGACTCGCTCAAAGGCTAAGCCGGAAGAGAACGTGAATACGATGAGTTTAGAGGCAGTGCGGGATGCGCTTCCTCATTTACCGTATGATATCAAGGAGGTGGATCTGATCGTTTCCGCTTCCTATTCGCCGCATGACACGGTGGCGACGGCAGCGCATACCGTGCAGCATGTGTATCAGATCGCTGGAGCCAAGGCGCTTTATCTTTCGTCGGCTTGCTCCTCATTTATGAATGCCTTGGAGGTGGTGGAGGGCTATTTCGCTTCCGGCAAAGCCAAGAAGGCGTTGCTGCTCTCTGCGGATAAGAACTCGGCCTATTATAATGAGACAGATCCGAAGGCGGGACATCTTTGGGGAGATGCGGCAGCGGCCTTTTTCCTCTCGAAGGAGCCTGTCTGTGAGACCGATGCAGAGATCTTGGAGATTTATACTTGTGGCTTGGGCGATTTGCCCAAGGCGATGGAGGCGGTGCATTTGTTCCCGAAAGAGGGCGGTATCGCTATGCCGGAGGGTAGAGATGTCTTCATGCAGGCTTGTACCTACATGCCAAAGAATGTGCTTAACCTGTTGGCTAACCATGGTTATACCTTGGATGATCTCTCTTATTTCATTGGTCATCAAGCCAACATGCGCATCATGGCGAACATCGCGAAACAGCTTAAACTGCCGGAAGAGAAGTTCTTGCATAACATCGAGGAGTTGGGCAACACCGGCTCGGTTAGCTCCGCTTTGGTCTATGCGCAACATGTGAATCAGTTCAAGCCAGGCGATTTGGTGGCACTCACTGTCTTTGGTGGTGGCTATTCTACGGGAGCCTGCTTGATCAAACAACGATAGTATTTTCATTTAATAAACAAGGTTCTATGAAGTTATTGGAAGGTAAGGTAGCAATCATTACGGGTGCTGCCCGTGGCATTGGCAAGGCCATTGCCTTGAAGTTCGCCGCTGAGGGTGCGAACATTGCGTTTACGGATTTGGTCATCGACGAGAACGGCTTGGCTACACAGGCTGAGATCGAGGCATTGGGCGTGAAGGCGAAAGGCTACGCTTCAAACGCAGCTAATTTCGAGGATACGCACAATGTAGTGGCTGAGATCGTGAAGGATTTCGGTCGGGTAGATGTGTTGGTGAACAATGCCGGTATCACGAAAGATGGTTTGATGATGCGCATGAGCGAGGGTCAATGGGACGCTGTGTTGAATGTCAACCTGAAGTCTGCGTTCAACTTTATCCATGCCGTTTCTCCGATCATGATGAAGCAACGTGCGGGTAGCATCATCAACATGTCTTCTGTGGTGGGCGTGCATGGCAACGCTGGTCAATGCAACTATTCCGCATCAAAGGCGGGTATGATCGGTTTGGCTAAGTCTATCGCACAGGAGTTGGGCTCTCGTGGTATTCGTGCCAATGCGATCGCTCCGGGCTTCATCATCACGGATATGACCGCTAAGTTGCCTGAGGATGTGAAGGCTGAGTGGTGCAAGAAGATTCCTTTGCGCCGTGGAGGTACGGTAGAGGATGTGGCTAACATCGCGACGTTCTTGGCTTCTGATATGTCTTCTTATGTCTCTGGTCAGGTGATCCAGGTTGACGGTGGCATGAATATGTAATTAGGGTAATTTTGAGTTTTGGATCTTGTGTAGGCATAAAGCACGCAAGATCCAAAATTTATATCGGATTGTATCATGGAGGTAATTTACGAAGATAACCATCTCATCGCGGTTGATAAGACCTGTCGAGAGATCGTCCAAGGAGACAAGACCGGTGATACCCCTCTTTCTGAGCAATTGAAGGCTTGGTTGAAAGAGAAGTATCAGAAGCCAGGCAATGTCTTCGTGGGAGTCACGCATCGGCTGGATCGGCCGGTCAGCGGTGTGGTGCTTTTCGCCAAGACCAGCAAGGCGTTGGCTCGTTTGAACGAGATGTTTCGCTTGGGACAGGTGAAGAAGACCTATTGGGCCATCGTGAAGAACAAGCCTAAACAGGAAGAGGGGGAGTTAGTGAATTGGCTGGTGCGCAATGAGAAGCAAAACAAAAGCTATGCCTATGACACGGAACGTCCTGGGGCTAAGCAGGCGATCTTGCATTATCGGTTGATTGCCAGCTCTGATCGTTACTACCTGTTGGAGATAGACTTGAAGACAGGGCGTCACCACCAGATCCGTTGCCAGTTGGCGCACATGGGTTGTCCCATTAAGGGCGACTTGAAATATGGCTTTGAACGTTCTAACCGGGATGGTGGGATCAGTCTGCACGCACGCAGCGCGGCGTTCATTCACCCCGTATCTAAACAATCATTGGTTATAGAGGCTCCTGTGCCCGATGATCCCTTGTGGCGTGCGTTGGCAGAGGCTGTAGAATAGCTGCTGGATTAAGTTCAAGGGATGGTGTATTGCCGAATTTTTTCGTAAGTTTGCGCTATCATTATCATTGAACATAAAAACGAGTAAGCTATGTCTGTAAAATCGTATATCGAATCCAATAAGGATCGTTTTGTGGAGGAGCTCTTTTCGCTCATCCGTATTCCTTCTATTAGCGCAAAACAGGAGCATCAATCCGATATGTGGGCTTGTGCCCAGCGGTGGGCTGAATTATTGTGCGCATCGGGTGCTGACCGGGCGGAGGTGATGCCGACGGAGGGCTTCCCCGTCGTTTATGCGGAGAAAATGGTTGACCCCGTTGCGCCTACGGTACTGATTTATGCCCACTATGATGTGCAACCTGCTGAACCTTTGGAGTTATGGAAAAGCCAGCCTTTTGAACCGGAAATACGTGAAGGCCGTATCTGGGCCCGAGGTGCCGACGATGACAAGGGGCAGGGCATGATCCAGGTGAAGGGATTTGAGACGGCCATTCATGAGGGATTGCTCCATTGCAATGTCAAGTTCATCTTCGAGGGTGAGGAGGAGATCGGTTCTCCCAGTTTGGAGGCATTCTGCCAGGCCAACAAGGAGCTGCTGAAGGCCGATGTGATTTTGGTGTCTGATACCAGCATGGTGAGCAAAGAGACACCTTCGTTGACGACGGGTCTGCGTGGTTTGGCTTACTGGGAGTTAGAGGTGACGGGCCCTAACCGAGACCTGCATTCTGGCCATTTTGGTGGTGCGGTGGCCAACCCGATCAATGTGCTCTGCAAGATGATGGCTGACATCACCGATGCGGATGGCCGCATCACAATTCCGGGTTTCTATGATGACGTGGAGGAGGTCTCTCCGGCTGAGCGGGAGATGATCGCCCGTATTCCTTTCGATGAGGAGAAATACAAGCGTGCCATTGATGTGGATGCCCTGTTTGGTGAGAAGGGCTATTCGACGTTGGAGCGGAACAGTTGCCGTCCTTCGTTCGATATTTGTGGCATTTGGGGCGGCTATATCGGTGAGGGCAGCAAGACGGTGCTTCCCTCGAAAGCCTACGCCAAGGTGTCGGCCCGTTTGGTGCCGCATCAGGATCCGGCAAAGATCAACCAGCTTTTCATGGATTATATCGCTCGTGTCACACCTCCTTACGTGCGGGTGAAGGTGACACCCAGTCATGGCGGTTTGGGCTATGTTTGTCCGATTGATTTGCCCGCTTACCAAGCAGCGGAAGAGGCGGTAGGTATCGCTTTTGGGCAGAAGCCGTTGGCGGTACGTCGAGGTGGTAGTATTCCGATTATCTCCACTTTTGAGCAGGTGTTGGGCATCAAGACCGTTTTGATGGGCTTCGGTTTGGAACAGAATGCGATTCACTCGCCCAACGAGAGTCAAGAGTTGGATATTTTCTTCAAGGGTATCGAGTCTGTGGCTGAGTTCTATCGGATTTATAAATAAGCGTAGGTCAGGATGAGCCTATTGATTAAAAACGCATGGTTGGCGGGTGAGGCGACGGATATTTATATCGAGGGCAATGAGATCCGTCGAGTGGGGTCTTCTTTGCCTTGCTCTGCCGATCGCCAGATAGACGCTACCCATAAGGCGGTGATTCCGGGTTTTGTGAATGGGCATACCCATGCGGCTATGACCCTGTTTCGAGGATTTGGCGATGATATGCCTCTCAAGCCTTGGTTAGAGGAGAAGATTTGGCCCAATGAGGCGAAGCTGACGCACGAGGATGTCTATTGGGGCGTGAAGTTGGCCTGCTTAGAGATGATCAAGAGTGGGACAACCACCTTCTTGGATATGTATATGCACTTCGGTGCCGTGGCGGAGGCGACGGAGGAGATGGGCTTGCGAGCTGTCTTGTCGGGTGCCTGTTTCGACCATTTCGATCCGGAACTGTCGGAGCGTTGTAAGCGGTCGAATGAGCGTCTGCTGCAAACGGTCGGGCGGTATGGCTCCCGGATTCAGTTGGCTTTGGGCCCTCATGCGATTTATACGGTCTCAGGTCCGTTGTTGCAATGGTGCGATGCGTTTGCGAAGGAGCATGCTTTGTTGATCCATCTGCATTTGGCGGAGACGGAGGGAGAGGTGGCCGATTCCGTGCGCCGTTTCGGGCTTACCCCGGTTCGTTATTTGCATAAGTTGGGTGTGTTGTCGCCTCGCCTGGTGATTGCGCATGGGGTTTATGTGGATGAGGAGGAGCTGAGACTGCTGGCTGACCATGGGGTGAAGGTGATCCATAATCCAGCGTCTAACATGAAGTTGGCTTCTGGCTATCGATTCAAATACCAAGAGATGCGCGCTTTGGGTATTCCGGTGGGAATTGGAACGGACGGTTGTGCCTCATCCAATAATTTGGACATGATAGAGGCGATGAAGTTGGCTTCGCTATTAGGTAAGGTATGGCGAAAGGATCCGGAGGCGTTGACATGCGGGGAGATGTTCGCCTCGGCTACGGAGATTGGTGCCTCACTATTAGGCCTGAAAGCGGGGAAGATTGCGGAGGGCTATTTGGCGGATCTCTGCTTGATCGACCTGCGTCAGCCCGCCTTTACGCCCAATTTTGACTTTGTCTCCAATTTGGTCTATGCGGCGAATGGCAGTTGTGTGGATACCGTCATTTGTGATGGGAAAGTATTGATGGAGCATCGGCATGTGCCAGGTGAGGAGGAGATCATGGAACGTGCCGCTGCGATGGCGTATGATTTGGTGAAACGATAAAAAGGAGGAAAGGAAATGGAGATGATACCTACACAACAGTATCAAGAGGCGGCTGCCTATTTGGCTACCCGAATCAAGGGCCAGCCGCGGATCGCTATTATATTAGGTAGTGGTTTGGGGGCTTTGGCGGATCAGATCGAGGATCCGATCGTGGTGCCTTATGCGGAGATTCCGCATTTTGTGCGCTCCACAGCAGTGGGGCACAAAGGTAATTTTATCTGTGGGCGATTGGGTGGCAAGGAAGTCTTGGCGATGCAGGGACGGTTCCACTATTATGAGGGCTATACGATGCAACAGGTTACTTTCCCGGTGCGGGTGATGAAGCTGTTGGGCGTGCAAAACCTGTTGGTCTCGAATGCGGCGGGAGGTATCAATCCCTCGTTTAAGTTGGGCGATCTGATGATTATCCGTGACCATATCAATATGTTACCCAATCCCTTGATCGGCCCTAACAATGCCGATTTCGGTACTCGTTTCCCTGATATGACAAGGGCTTACGACCGGGAATGGATCCGATTGATGGAGGAGGTTGCGGCGCGGTTGTCTATCCCCGTGAAGAAAGGGGTCTATGTGGGATTGACCGGTCCTTCGTTTGAGACGCCAGCGGAGTATGCTTTTTATGGTAAGGCAGGAGGAGATGCGATAGGCATGAGTACGGTGCCAGAGGTGATCGTGGCACGTCATGCGGGTATGCGTGTCTTTGGTATGTCGGTGATCACCAACGAAGGTTACCATTTTGCGGATGATTTCGTGAATGATGGGGCAGATGTGATCAAAGCGGCGAATAAAGCAGCAGCCATTATGAATCAGCTATTTACGGAAATGATCAAAAAAATGTAGTAAAAAAGTGGTGCAAAGGTTTGGTGGTTTCTCAAAAATCACTACCTTTGCAACCGCAATCGAGAGAGATTGATCAGCAATGCGGAAGTAGCTCAGTTGGTAGAGCATAACCTTGCCAAGGTTAGGGTCGCGGGTTCGAGTCCCGTCTTCCGCTCTTCACATGATGGAATGCCCAGGTGGCGGAATTGGTAGACGCGCTCGTTTCAGGTGCGAGTGGTTTTGCGATCGTGCAGGTTCGAGTCCTGTTCTGGGCACACAAAGATGCGTAGGTGGTGGAATTGGTAGACACGCTACTTTGAGGGGGTAGTGCCGGTTTACGGCGTGTGAGTTCAAGTCTCATCCTGCGTACAATTCATATCAAATAGTTGTTTTAATCAGGGGTGCGCATTGATGTGTGTCTCTGATTTTTTTTGTCCACAAGGGGACATCTGTGCATGAAGGAATCCAAAATTTCTGTACTTTTGTCGCCTTGCATAGCGAAGTGAGATGAGAAAAGATGAGAATCAATTAGGCAGGGTGTGGGTGTTGATGCTTTTCACCTTGCTGTTTTGTTTAGGTGCCTATTTCTTACCGGAGCGGATCGCTGGTCATGCGTTGAAGCGTTTGGATTTGCTGTCTGATTTCAGCGATACACAGCGCACAACCGCGTTGATGGACTCCCTTCGTCAACAATTGACGATGGAGATGGATGCTGTAGAGGTTGATTCCGTGGTGATGGAGGGTGAGCAGTTCCCATCTGTTGGGATTGATTCCACGGCGTTGGCACAGCGGGATTCCTTATATAGGGCGATGTATGCCATTGAGGGAGCGGATAGTTTAGGAAGTCGCATAGAGGATTATTCCATCGGACATATCGGTTTGAGTCGTTTTTTAGCGGCATTGACGCATGAGGCCACACAACGCCCTGTGCGCATAGCGGTCTTGGGCGATTCCTTTATCGAGGGAGATATTATGGTTGGCGATCTCCGTAGCGGTTTGCAGCGGCAATACGGCGGGCGCGGTGTTGGCTTCGTGCCTGTCCATGCTGTAGCGGCTCAATATCGACCTACGGTGTCGGAAGAAGCGGAGGGTTGGGAGACATGGTCTATTTTGAATGACCACCAAAAGGCTTATACCTTGCCGGGTATGTTGTTTAATGGGGTCGAGGAGGAGGCCTCGATACATGCGAAGATGAGCGATCGTTATCCGGAATTGCAGGAGGCCTCTACGCTGAAGGTGATCTATGCGCAGAATCAGCAGACTATTATGCACTTATCGACAAATACACAGACAGATACGTTGACGTTGCCTCTTCCGGCTACGGATCAAATCACACAGATGGAGTGGCAGGGGGCATTCAATGAAGTGGATATTCGCTTCACGCATGCGAAAGGCTTTCAGGCATTGGGCATTGCGATGGAGGATTCCGTAGGCGTTGTGGTGGATAACTATTCGTTGCGAGGTCATTCCGGATTAAGCTTGGAACGGTTGGATTCTGCCTCTTGTGCGGCTTTTCGTCAGATTCGCCCCTATGATCTGATCATCTTGCAATATGGATTGAATGTGGCGCAAGATAGCGTGATGAACTATGATTGGTATGCACACCGCATGTTAAAAGCCATTGCGCAGGTCAAACGTTGTTTCCCAGAGGCAGACCTTCTCCTGCTGAGTGTGTCGGATCGCAGTCGGCAGGGTGAACAGGGGTTTGAGACGATGCCGGCCGTATTGGCCTTGCTTCATGCGCAACGTAAGGTAGCCAAACGAGCGGGTATCCCCTTTTGGAATCTGTTTGGAGCGATGGGTGGAGAGAACAGTATGGTGCGTTATGTGGAGAATAATTGGGCAAGTAAAGATTATACACATTTAGGTTTCCGGGGAGGCCGGGAGGTGGCTAACGCCTTGTTGGAGGCTTTGGCGGCCGAAAAGGATTTTTATGAAGAGATGGAGAAAAAGATGGAATAGGGGAGCACTTTTGGGCCTGTGGCAGTTAGTGATGCTTGCTTGGCTTCCGCTGGCGGCGCAGACTTCAGTCTCTGAAACGGTAGTGTCTGATTCGGTGGTACAGGCAGGGCGAGACACTGTTGCTTTGCCGTCGTTGCACTATTCCATGCGTGTAGGAGCGGACACGTTGATGTGGCCCGATACAGCTGTGGCATGGCACCGTTTTTTCGGAGAACTGGATGCGTTGCGTGCGGGCAAAGACACGGTGATCAGTATTGTGCAGTTAGGTGATTCGCATATTCAGGCGGGGCATTTCAGTGGGCAGGTGATGCGTGAGTTTCACCGTGTCTTCGGCAATGCTGGCCGTGGATGGATCGCTCCCTTTAAATTAGGTAAGAGTAACGAACCAGATGATTATTTCATCAAGTCGAATGTAAAAGATTGGATATGTGGCAAGTGCATACAGCACGAGCGGAAAACACCCATCGGGATCGGAGGCATTGGCATTCGTTCGTTGGCTTCCTCTATCCAATGGGATGTGATTATTACGCCAGTCAATGGTGCTGGCTATGCGTTCAATCGAGCGATTCTGTATCGAGGAGATAAGGCGATGCCTTTTGTGCCGACGGGACGTTCAAAGGCCGAGGTGCGTTTGGCCAAGGCGGATTCGCTTTGTGCCGCCGGCGTGAAGGCAGATACCCTCTATTGTGCCCACTTGGTCGATACGCTGTTCTTACAGAGCAGCCGACGTGATCCGGAGAGTGGGGCCTTACTACCCGCTTCCACCTTTAAGAACCTCTATTACGGATTGTCATTGACCAATGACTCATCCGGAATCTTGTATCACGGCATCGGTGTCAATGGGGCGATGTTTACCCATTATACCGATACCGCTTATGTGAAGCAGTTAGCGCTTTTGCAACCCTCTCTCCTGATTATTTCCTTGGGTACCAATGAGAGTTTTGGTCGTCGTTTCCAGTCGGCTGAGTTTGAGGGACAGGTTAAACAGTTCTTGGCGATGGTGAAGCGCTTTCTGCCAGAGACGGCCGTATTATTGACCACACCTCCAGAGTGCTACAAGCGTATCTGGGTCAATAAAAAGCGGCAGTTTACACGCAATACGCAGACCGAGTTAGTGGCAGCGACACTTCGCAAGGTGGCGAAGGAAGAGGGTGTCGCTTGTTGGGATCTGTTTCAGACAACGGGCGGTAAACAATCCTGTAAGCGTTGGCTCAACCAGCATCTGTTGGGGAGAGATCGTATCCATTTTACGCGTGAGGGCTATCATGAGCAAGGTCTGTTGCTTTTCAGAGCACTCATGCAGGCTTATAATCAGTTTGAATAATACAATATGGAGATCATAGCAATAGGTACACAGTGGTTAGAGGCACATCACTTCTCCTGGGAGAGGCTGATCGACCTGCTGGCTTATCATCCAGAGGCTCCGATGCTGTTTAGTAGCGGATTGTTCTTTTTTCTCTTTTTCGGCTTTCTTTCCATCTATGTGTTACTGCGGAGGTGCACCTTGGCACGTCTGGCGTATGTGACACTGTTCTCGCTCTATTTCTATTATAAGAGTAGCGGATTGTGGTTTGTCCTGCTCTTGTTCACCGCCTCGTCGGATTACTATATCGCACGGGCGATGCGGGAGACTACGCAAGTCGCCCGTCGCAAAGCCTGGGTGACACTCAGCCTTTGTGTGAATTTAGGGCTGTTGGCCTATTTCAAATACTTCAACTTCCTGGGGGAGACCATCACTCAACTGCTGGGTGGCGAATGGGAGAAGTTGGATATATTCTTGCCAGTCGGTATCTCTTTCTTTACCTTCCAGAGCCTGAGTTACGTGATTGATGTGTATAGGGGGCGTATCGAGCCGCTCAATCGTTGGATCGATTACCTCTTCTATGTCTCTTTTTTCCCGCAGTTAGTTGCCGGTCCGATCGTGCGGGCGCGGGATTTTATTCCGCAAATCTACCGCTCGCCCAGGGTCAGCCAGTCGGAGTTTGGCGAGGGTCTTTTCTTGGTGATATGTGGGCTGTTCAAGAAGTGTGTCATTTCGGATTACATCAGCCTGAACTTTGTCGATCGGGTGTTTGATGCCCCTTTGCTCTATACCGGAGTGGAGAATCTGTTGGGTGTCTATGGCTATACGTTACAGATTTATTGCGATTTCTCGGGTTATTCCGATATGGCGATTGGTATTGCCCTACTTCTGGGATTCCGATTCAATATTAACTTTGATTCGCCCTACCAGTCGGCTACGATCACGGAGTTTTGGCGGCGTTGGCATATCTCACTCTCCTCCTGGTTAAAAGACTATTTGTATATCTCGTTAGGAGGTAATCGCCGAGGGAAGGTGCGTACCTATATCAATCTGCTGATCACGATGCTCTTAGGCGGTTTATGGCATGGAGCCTCAATGCGTTTTATTTTGTGGGGAGCGTTGCATGGTGTCGCTTTAGCCATCCATAAGTGGGTGATGGGGCTTATACCGAGTTGTAAGGCTACTGGAGCGGAAATGCCAGTTTGGAGACGGATCATCGGCATCTGCTTGACCTTTCATGTGGTTTGCTTCGGCTGGATTCTGTTTCGAGCTACCTCGATGCAGCACGTAGGTGAGATGCTTTCGCAAATTGTGACACAGTTTCACCCGGAGGTATTCCCACAGTTTGTTTGGGGGTATAAGGGCGTATTCAGCTTGATGTTGATCGGGTATATCATCCATTTCCTGCCACGAGGCTGGGAGAATCGGTTACGCCAAATGGTATCCGATTCTCCGGTGCTTGTACAGGCCTTTTTCTTAGCTGTCGCGATCTATCTTGTCGTGCAGTTAAAGAGCGCAGGGGTGCAACCCTTTATCTACTTCCAATTTTAGTACGTCGCAGCCTATCTCATTCCCGTACAATCCCACTCATTGCAATTGGGCGGCTAAGCTGCGACAGGCGGGGCGATTGATCTTTCCTGTTTCAGTCAGGGGGATCTCTTGGGTATATAAAATAGCCTTTGGACGTTGATATTTGGGTAGGATGTCCAGTTTGTCGGGCGCCAAGGCTTTACCGGTGTATAAGAGGACAATCCGTTCGCCCAATTTAGGATCGGGTAGGGAGGTGATGGCGAACGGTTGGCTGAGGATGGACTTGAGGGCTTGCTCCACCTCCTCAATCTGAATCTTGATGCCTCCGGTGTTGATGACGTTATCTTTTCGGCCTAAGATGGTAAAACTCCCATCGGGATAGAGGCGAGCTATATCGTTGGTGATTAACGGTTGGTCGCACACCAACGGAGCCTCGATACATAGCGTCCCCGCTTCCGATAACGCAACATGTACACCTTCGAGTGGGGTGTAGTGAGGGGAGGCTTGCTTGCCGTTCAAACGTCGTAAAGCAATATGAGAGAGTGTTTCCGTCATGCCATAGGTGGAATAGATGGCACCGGGAAGGGTGCGAATGGCCTGTTCCAATGCGGTGTCGATAGCACCACCGCCAATCAGCAACTGTTTGATGCCCATTAGCTTGATCTGTTCTTCCTTGCGCTGGATGCTGTTGTAGATTTGCAGGGGAACCATGGCTGCAAATGTGGGGGTACGTGCGATGCGGGCCAACGGATGGCCGGAGGGTACCGCTAAGCATAGGTCTAACTGGGCGACCAATGCCCGTACGACAACCATCTTTCCGGCGATGTAACGCAAGGGCATACAAAGCAGTGCGCTGTCACCCGCTCGCAAGCCTAAAAAGCGGCAGGTCATCTGTGCGCTCTGCATCATCTGTGCTTTTCGTACGCAGAGGGCTTTGGGAATGCCCGTTGATCCGGAGGTGTGGACGGTCAACGTAGGAGAGGGATCAAACCATTCTTGCAGGAAGCTCTTCAGCTCCTCCACGAAATGCTCCATCTCCGGCGTGCTTTCAGGCACGGAGATACGGCCGATCTCCGCTGCCGTGTAGGTCACTCCCTCCACCGTGATCCGTTGTTGAGAACGATCAAGTTGATAGGTTGGGTTCATCGGGTGAAAGTTTCTATGTTCGGGAAGGTGCCGTTGGGATTGAACCAAAGACTCTCTTGCCGGATCTGAAGGGGCATGTCGATGTTGTCCGTATAAAGCATACCTGTTCCCAACCCTTGGGGCAGTGTTGGCTTCATCTGCGCGGTCCACTGCGCGATCGCATTGAGGCCGATATTGCTTTCCAGTGCGGAAGTGACCCACCAACGCTCCTCTTTCTGCTCGTTATTGAGCAGTTGCATCAAACGGATCCATTCTGCACAACCACTGATACCGCCGTGGAGCGAGGGCTTTAAGATGATATAGTGTGGTTTGATGGTTTGTAAGAGGATCTGCTTCTCTTCTGGGGTGTGGATGCCGATCAATTCCTCATCCAAGGCGATGGGAATCGGACTCTCATGCACTAAATAGGCCATTCGATCCCATTGGCCGGCGGCAATAGGTTGTTCGATCGAATGGATGTTCCATTCTGAGAGACGTTTGAGTTTCTCCAAAGCCTCGTTGGGTGAGAAAGCTCCATTCGCATCCACACGCAGTTCGATGTCTTGATAGGAGAACGCTCGGCGGATGCGTTTAAGCAGGGTGAGTTCCTGCTCAAAGTCGATATTTCCGATCTTGATCTTGATACACCGGAAGCCTGCCGCTAACTTTTCCTCGACCTGTTTGAGCATGAAGGGATAGTTGCCCATCCAGATCAATCCATTGATGGAGATGCCAACTTTGCCATGGCCAAACAGGCTGTTTTCATGCCAGGCACTTTGCCGCTGAAGCTGTCTCAATCCGGTCTCGAAAGCGAAGAGGAGGGAGGAGTGGTGCGTGATCTCTTGCAACCGGATCTGCCGAAAGCTCTCAATGGTCTCCAGTTTTTGCGTGGCTTTCAGCAGCTCATTTTCAAACGTGGAGGTCAGCTCTGGGCTTAAGCCGGGAAGTGGCGCACATTCACCAATGCCAAACTGTCCGGGCAGTAGGGGCGAACGGAAGAGCAGATACCACACTTTTCGTTGCAAGAGCACACCCCTTGAGGTACCAGCCGGACGCTTGAAATGAAGCGTCCGGGGGATGATTTTAATGTTTAATACCTGCATCGATCAAGGGAATTTAGGGTAATCTTCAAAACGTGGACGACGTTTTTCCAAAAAGGCTTTGCCGCCCTCTTGCGCCTCATCGGTCATGTAGTAAAGCATGGTAGCGTCACCTGCCAGCTCTTGGATGCCGGCTTGTCCATCCAGTTCGGCATTCAATCCGGCCTTGATCATGCGAAGCGCCAAGGGACTGAGCAGCATCATCTCTTCCGCCCAGGCCACATATTCATCCTCCAATTGCTCCAAGGGTACGACCTTATTGACCATACCCATCTGGAGTGCCTCTTGGGCGTTGTATTTCCGGCAGAGGAACCAGATCTCACGTGCTTTCTTCTGGCCTACGATACGTGCCAAATAGGAAGAACCGAATCCGGCATCAAAGCTACCCACACGGGGACCTGTCTGCCCGAAGATCGCATTCTCCGAAGCGATGGTCAGGTCACAGACCACATGCAGCACATGGCCGCCACCGATGGCGAAACCGTTCACGGCTGCGATGACCGGCTTGGGAAGTGAGCGGATCTGCTTTTGCACGTCGAGCACATTGAGACGGGGAACGCCATCCTTACCGACATAGCCGCCACGTCCCTTGACGTGCATATCACCACCTGCACAAAAGGCGGTGTCTCCGGCACCCGTCAAGACAACGATATTGATGTCTGGGCGTTCACGGCAGATGTACAGTGCGTCACTCATCTCGGTGGTGGTAGTAGGAGTGAAGGCGTTGCGATACCGCTCACGATTGATCGTGATGCGGGCAATGCCCTTGTAGAAATCGAATAAGATCTCTTCGTATGATTTAATGGGGGTCCATTCTCTATGTGTATTCATTGTGCGAAACTATTTTTAAGTTGATGATAATAAGCTTTCAATAAGGCCATGTCATGGGCGGCATCCGTGAATACCTCGATCAGCATGGGCTGAGTAGAGGCAGTCTCTGTCTGGGTGAACGGAGGCAGTGCGACGGCCAACTCCTCTGCGTTGTGTACCGCTTGGTAGTGGAAGCCTCGTTCTTCTGCCCATCCCTTGGCGGAGGTTTGGTGTTGGCCTGTCACGAGCTGATGCGCGGTCTCGGAGAGCTGTAATCCCGGTAGGGATTGGAAAATCTCGCCACCGCCGTTGTTCAGTAACAGAATGCGTAAATTCGATCGTAGGTTACGATTCCACAGGGCATTCATGTCGTAGAAGAAACTGAGATCGCCAATTACCACGAAGTTGAGGCGAGCAGAGGCCAACGCATATCCCATAGCGGTAGAGAGTGATCCTTCGATGCCGTTTACGCCTCGGTTACAGCAAACCTCCACACTGTCGGGGAGGGTGTAGAGCTGTGCATAGCGTACCGCCGAACTGTTGGCTAAGTGCAGGGCCGATTCAGCGGGTAGCGCATGGAGCAATGCGCCGACAGCTGCCATCTCGGAGTAGTCAAACTGGGGCTCGGGAATCCGTTTGGAACGATACTCCCAGCCTTTCGGGTACTCTACCTGACGATTCTCCAAAAGGTAGGCGATCTTCTCTAAAAACTCGAAGGGATCCATCTCGATGACGGTCGTCAGGCAACCGAAGGTATCGACCACCTCTCCATCGAGTGAGACATGCCAATGCTCCTTGGGTGGATGATTCCGTAAATAGGTCTTTAATCGTTTGGAGACAATATGTCCGCCGTAGGTGATCACCAATTCGGGCTTCAGCTGCTCTTGCTCCGCTTCGGGAAGCGCATACAACAAGGCATCGAAATTCTTGATAGGCAGTCCTGGCACGATGCGGTTGCCGATGTGCTCCGTCAGCCAAGTGAAATGCTTGTAGAGCAGTTTACAGATCTTCTTCTCGAACAGGTAGATCAAGCTCATCTGTCCGGCAATGACCATTCGTTTGCTATAACTGTTCAAGCGAGCGATCAACTCGTCATATTGACGGTCATAGACGTTCAACCCCTGATAGCGGGTGATCACACGCACCTCAGGTAGCTTCTCGGTAGTGAACTGGAAGAGTGGCTCAGCGATGGGTACGTTGATGTGTACCGGACCTTTCCCGTGGTGATGCGAAGCGAGCAAAGCCTCGTTGATCAATCGGTTGCAATGCCATTCCTCTTCCGCTGTATGGATCTCCGGCAGTTGTACGGAGCATTTGACCAACGAGCCGAACACGCCTGGTTGTGGCAGGGTTTGTCCATCCATCTGTCCGATCCATGCGGCGGGGCGGTCAGCGGAGATAACCACTAAAGGAACCTGTTGGTAGAAGGCTTCCGCCACCGCGGGATGGATATTCAGCAAGGCCGATCCAGAGGTACAACAGATAGCGGCCGGTTTACCTCCATGCAGGGCCAATCCCAAAGCGAAGAAGGCACCACTTCTTTCGTCGGTGACCGCATGGCATTGAAAAGATCCCTCCGCATGCAACGTTTGTAAGAGGGGTGTGTTGCGGCTACCCGGACAGCAAACGATGTTGCGTACGCCGTGCGCTTTCAAGAGCGCCACTAATTGGAGAATATTCTTTTTATCACTAAACACCTGTTTCTGAATTTCAAAGTTTAACATGTTTGACGAATCAGTCTGCGCATCGTGTTTAACTTGATCTCTGTCTCTTGCCACTCCTCTGTCAGCTGGGAGGCTCCCAAGAGGCCCCCTCCGGCATACAGCTCGAAATGGGTAGGCTTGATTTGCATACAACGCAGATTGACGTAAAGATCACTATGCCCTTTGGGGTCGAGCCAGCCAATAAAGCCGGAATAGTAGGTGCGATCATATCCCTCTGCCGCTTGGATGAAACGCAGTGCCCACGCTTTGGGCAAGCCGCAGACAGCCGGTGTGGGATGTAGTCGCTCCAACAGCTCACCGACCAGCGCGGGATCTGGCAGGGAGAAATAGAAGTCGCTTTTGAGGTGGCAGACCTCTCCCGCACGGACAGGATAGGGACCCTGCTCTTTTCCCTCGATACCCAGGGTTTGCAGCTGATCATGGATATATTGCGCGACCAACCGTTGCTCATGTCGGTTTTTGGGATTCCATTGCTCCTCAACTTTCCCATTGCTTAGGGGCTGAGTCCCGGCTAAGGCCACGGTATGCCAATCGCACTGTTTGCCGGAAAGCAGGATCTCGGGTGTACTGCCCATCCAAGTACCCGTCTGTGGCGTGTGGCAGAGATAGACAAACGAACGGATATAACGGGTCACAGCCGCAAGGAAACTCTTTCCGATAGAGAATCCCTCCTGTCTCGGTATCAATTGCTTGCGCGAGAGAACTAATTTACGATCCGGGTGGTGGAGCAACGGCTGTGTGAAGTTGGCAAACCGCTGGGCATAATCTACCTCTGGCACAGGGAAGGTGTGCTCCAGGACAGATGCCTCCTTATCGGCTGCTGCACTTGGCGCAGGAACCGCCCATTCCCCAAGTTCTTCTGGCTCTAACACCACGATGGGATGCGCTTCGCTCAGCTGGAAAGGTGCCATCACGAAGCCTCGCACCCCCTTTAGCTCGGCGATAGCAGGTAACTCTCGCGGGTGACCTTGCCGCTGGATAGCGTAATGAATCTGTTGTTCACCTGGCCCAATCCAAGCGGCGAAAGCGTAGCCCGCGGCGATGTAATTGTCGATTGTTTGGTCTATAGGATCCATTATTTCTTTTTCAAAATGCTGTTCACGACACGCACACTGGAGACCAGTTTGTCGGTCGAAGTGAACACATCTACATTCCACACGTGCGAGGAGCGTCCCTTATGGATAATGGTACCTACCGCACGCACGGTATCGCCCTCATGGGCCGAGGAGACATGGTTGCCGCTTACCTGCATGCCCACCACGATCTCGTCTGGCTTGGCTAAGATCATAGAGCCCATACCGGCTACCGTCTCTGCCAAAGCCAAGGTAGCACCACCATGCAGAATGCCGAAGGGCTGCCGGGTTCGCTCATCCACCGGCATCGTGGCCTCGACTCGGTCTTCGGAAGCGTAGGTGTATTGAATGCCCAGATTGCCCATCAAGGCATGCTTAGAACGGGCATTCAGCTGATCCAAGGGTACATCTGCGGGGCGGATCGAGGCTAAGATCGCCTTCTCGATCGCTACCGCCACGCCATCCATCGTGTTTGGCAAGGTGGTGAGATCGGCGCAGGCCTTCACGGAATCTCGTGCGTTGCCCATCGCCACGCCTGTCCCGGCCAATTGCAGCATCGAGACATCCGCCACACCATCGCCAATGGCTACCACCTCCTCAGTCGATACCTTCAGCATCTCCATCAAGACGGCCAACGTGTTGCCCTTATTGATGAAATGGGGCGCTACCTCCAGGAAGTAATCCTCCGTCAGGAAAGCCTCCAGCACACCATCTAACCGCCGTTTCCAATGGTTCTCCAAACCACGCAGGGCCTCGCCGTCATCGCTGGTCAAGATGCACTTGCAAGGTGAGAAATCGACCGCCTCGATGAACTTGTCCGTCCCGATAATGCGCATCTTGTTCAATGCCGCCTCCTCCTGAACATGTGGGTTATGTGGATCGTTCGTCAAAATGAAATCTTGGTGATAGGTGAAAATGGTAAAGCCATTCTCGTTCGCTTTCCGGTAGAGATAAGGGATCATTTCCGGATTGATCCGCTTCTCAAACAGCAGCTCCCCCGTCTGGGCATTGATGATTTGTCCACCATTGTAGGAGAGAATGAATCCCCCATAATGATTCAGCTCCAGGGCTTCCGCCAAGGGTTGTACCCCTTTGGTGGGGCGTCCGGAAGCCAATACGATATGTACGCCCATTTGTTGTGCCTTCAATAAGGCGGCATGGGTACGCTGTGTAATTTCCTTTTGGTCATTGAGTAATGTACCATCTACGTCTAAGACTAATAATTTGCACTGCATAGCGATCCGATTTTAAAGTGAGTGATCCACGGACGGCTTCCTGATCGTTGGAGAGTCGTATGATGGATTGAGCGAGCAAAAATAACGATTCTCCACGCATTCCCCAAGTCTTTTCCCTCGTTTGTTCTGGAAAAAACAATTGACGACCTTACCTCAATAGATCTGGCCGGAGGCGAGCGGTTCGCTCTTGGGCTTGTTGCAGGCGCCACTCTTCAATCTTGCGTTGGTGGCCGGAAAGGAGTACGTCGGGCACTCGCCACCCTTTGTATTCCGCTGGGCGGGTATAGACCGGAGGGGCCAATAGGTTATCTTGGAAAGAGTCGGAGAGGGCACTCTGCTCGTCGCCAATGACACCGGGAATGATCCGGACTACGGCATCGGTGATGATCGCCGCGGCCAGTTCGCCACCGGTCAGCACATAATCGCCCACGGAAATCTCTTTGGTGATCAGGTGCTCGCGGATGCGATAGTCTATGCCCTTATAATGTCCGCAGAGAATGATCAGGTTATTGAGGAGCGACATTTGGTTGGCCATGGGTTGGTTGAAGGTCTCACCATCAGGGGAGGTATAGATCACCTCATCGTAGTCTCGCTCGCTTTTAAGGGCTGTGATCGCCCGATCAATCGGCTCGATTTGCATCACCATGCCAGCTTCGCCGCCAAAGGGATAGTCATCTACCCGACGCCACTTGTTGGTGGTGTAATCACGGAGGTTGTGTAAATGGATTTCGGCCAATCCTTTATCTTGTGCTCGCCCCACGATAGAGCAATTGATCATGCCTTCGATCATCTCGGGCAAAACGGTCAGAATATCTATACGCATACTTCTATTTCTTCACTTAGACGGAGCAAAAGTACGCGATTATTTCCGAATGTTAGAAAATAGATTTAAATTTGTGGCGGTAAATATCATAAACTAATTAAAAAGCATATATGGAAAACACGCGTCGTTCTTTCCTGAAAAAGGTTTCTGCTGCCGGATTGGGGGCAGCAGGGTTAGCAATGGCTGGTTCAGCCAATGCGGCAACATCGGTGGCCGAAGTGCCACAGAAGAAGAAAACAGCTGGTAAAGATGATGGCAAACTGCGTTTTGGCTTCATTGGCACTGGCTCTCGTTGTCAGGAGCACATCAACAATGTGTTGGCGATTCCTGGTAATAAGATCGTAGCGATCTGCGATATTCAGCAGGGGCCGATCGACAGTACGTTGAAGCATATCGCCAAGTTCAACGTGCCTGCACCGAAGGTTTATAAAGGGGGTGAGCGAGAGTTTGAGCACATGTTGAATAATGAGGAGTTTGATTGTGTGATCATTGCCAGCCCGTGGGAGTGGCACGTGCCAATGTCGATAGCGGCCATGAAGGCGGGTGTACCCTATGTGGGTGTGGAGGTCTCGGCTGCCAATTCATTAGAGGAGTGCTGGGATTTGGTGAACGTGTCGGAGGCGACAGGCAGCCATTTGAACATCATGGAGAATGTATGCTATCGTCGGGACTGCATGGCCGCCCTCAATATGGTGCGGCAGGGGTTGTTCGGCGAGTTGCTGCATGCTACTTGTGGCTATGAGCATGACCTGCGCGATGTGAAGTTTAACGATGGTACGCACTATACCTATCAACCGGGTGGTGAGTTGCGTATGGGACCGACCGCTTACGCTGAGGCGCAGTGGCGTACGAACCATTCCGTGCATCGCAATGGCGACATCTACCCGACGCATGGCATCGGTCCGGTAGCGAACTGCTTGGACATCAACCGAGGCAATCGCTTTGTCGCACTCTCTTCGATGGCGACACAGAGTCGGGGTTTGCATAAGTTCATCGTCGATAATGGTGGTGAGCATCATCCGTTGGCTAACGTGCGTTTTAACTTGGGCGACATCGTGACGACCATGATCAAGTGTGCCAATGGGCAGACCGTGATCGTGACGCACGATACCAACTCGCCACGTCCCTATTCTTTGGGTTTCCGCATTCAAGGAACGGAAGGTCTTTGGATGAACGATGGCGATCATGTTTATGTGCAGGGTAAGTCGAAACCGCACCGTTGGGACGATTCCGAGCCTTGGTTCAAGCAATACGACCATAAACTGTGGGCTACTCATGGTGATGCGGCTGCGGAGGCTGGACATGGTGGCATGGACTATATCATGATGTATGATTTCATTCAGGCGATCCATGATAAGCGTCCCGCTCCGATGGATTGCTACGATGCGGCGGCTTGGAGTGCGATCTCAGCCTTGTCGGAGATGTCGATTGCCCGTGGAGGTGCGTTGGTGGATTTCCCCGACTTTACACGTGGTCATTGGATTCATCGTCAGCCGGCATTCGCCTTATAATGCGTAATTAATCTATTCAATTTCATATTCTAATAAGTGTACTATGAAGACAAACAGAAGAGACTTCCTGAAAACCTTGGGTGGTATCGCGGCCTTTACGATCGTGCCGCGCCACGTGTTGGGTAAGGGATTTATCGCCCCGAGTGATCAATTGACCAAGGGTATCATTGGTACAGGTGGTATGGGTCGTGGCCATGTGAACTATGCCGGCACCCGTCTGGTCGCCGTCTGCGATGTGGATAAGAACCATCTGGAATTAGGCAAGCAATTAGTGAAGGAGAAGATCGCCGCCTATCACGATTTCCGTGATTTGATCTTGGATCCGAACGTAGATATTGTACATATCGCCACTCCTCCCCATTGGCATGGCATCATGTCTGTGGAGGCAGCGAAAGCGGGGAAGGATATTTGGTGTGAGAAGCCGATGACCCGTACGATTGGCGAGGGCAAGCGAGTGATGGAGGCCGTGAAGCAGTATGGCCGCATGTTCCGTCTGAACACTTGGTTCCGCTTCGCCGATCCTTTCTATGGCTTGGGCACGCCAGTTAAGCCGTTGAAGAAGTTGGTTCAAAGTGGTTTGTTAGGTTGGCCTTTGAAGGTGACGATCAGCAAGCATACCGGCTTTGACTGGAAGTTCTATTGGGTAGGAAAGGAATACTTGGAGCCGCAACCGGTTCCTGCGGAGTTGGATTATGATATGTGGCTCGGCCCGGCTCCTTATAAACCCTATAACGCGCACCGTGTGCATCAGACTTTCCGTGGTTATTGGGATTATGATGGCGGTGGCTTGGGCGATATGGGTCAGCACTACATCGACCCCGTGCAGTATTTCTTGGGTAAGGATGAGACCAGTCCGGTGAAGGTGGAGGTGGATGCGCCCCAACAGCATCCGGATGCGGTTGGCACTTGGCGATCCATCACCTATACGTATGAGGATGGTTGCCAGATCGTGCTGTGGGGTGGTGATTATGGCGATCCCAATACGCCTTACATCGCTGGTCCGAAGGGAAATGTCTATAAGAACTTTGTATGCGACATTCCCGACTGGGAGAAGAAGTTGGCGGAGTATCCGGAGCCGGAGCCTCAAGTCACAGACTTTATCCAGTGCGTGAAGACCCGTCAACCGTTTGCGTTGAATGAGCGCAATGGATTCCGTTCGGCGACGATTGTCAATATGGGAGCCGTAGCGTTGCGTTTGAACCGGACCTTGCATTTCGATCCGGTGAAATTGGAGTTTATCAATGATGAGGCCGCTAACCGTTTGCTTGACCAGCCGATGCGTGCGCCTTGGAATATCTAATCTTACACGCAATTTATCAATATGAAGAAGGTATATATTTCCATAGCGAGCTTGTTGCTCTTGGGTAATGTGATGTTGGCGCAGAGTCCGGCTAATCGTACCGCCCAGACGGTGGTGGCGGATGTGTTGGCGCAGATGCCGGCACAGCAACAGGCAGAATACAATAAGTTGATCAATGATTTGGCGACAACTGGTGAGGCGGGTGTCGAGCAGTTGATCCGTAAGATCAACGCACCGGGTAAAGGCAGCAATGCCAATGTGGATTATGCGTTGAGCGGCTTAAGCCATTTCGTGATGGCAAAAGGCAACGAGCAGGCACGTCAGACCGTGGCAAAAGCGTATGTGAACGCATTGAATCAAGTGACAGAGCGTGAGACAAAGGCCTTTATCATTCGCCAGTTGCAGATCATGGGAGCCAATGAGTCGGTGGATGCGTTGGCTGGTTACTTGAGCGAGGAGAGCTTGAGCGGTCCTGCCGCACGGGCACTTTCCGCTATTGGCTCTGAGCAGGCTAAGCAGGCGTTGCTCTCCTCCTTGAAGCGCCGGATGGGGACACCAAAGACCCAGAAAGACGCGATCCGTGCTATTGCCGACGTGCACATGGCCGAGGCTGAGCCCTTGTTGCAGGCCCTGTTAGGCAATGAGGATCCGGATATGCAGAAAGAGGTGTTGTATGCGTTGAGTCAATGCGGTTCAGTCGCTTCACTGAAGGATTTGGCCAATGCGGCAGCGGCGGTGAATTACACCATGGAGCGTACGGGTGCGAATGAGGCTTATATCGCTTTGATCAAACGTATTGCGGCGAATGGTGCTGCGAAAGAGGCTGAGAAAGCGGCGAATGACTTGCTCAAGAAGGCTACGAAAGCTGGGGCTACCCAGACGCGTGAGGCTGCCTTGGAGGTGCTTTTCGCGCTACAGCCGGCTAACACCAACAAATTGTTGCAGACAGCGTTGAAAGATGCCAATAAGGATTATCGCAATGCGGCCCTGAACTTCGCTTCTGCTTATGCGGATCAAGCGCTCTATGTGGAGTTGATGAAGACCGTGATGAAGGCGAAACCGGAGGTGAAGGTGGATGTGCTCAACTGGATTGGCCGGGAGAGTAAGCGTCCGAACCAGCATGACGTGATCAAGAATTTGGAGGTACGTTTCGACTTACCGGCGAAGCAGGTGATCTTGAATCAGCTGACCGATACCAATTTCGATGTTTGTCAGGCCGCTGTCTGGGCATTGGTGAAGATAGGTGACAAGAGCGTGATCCCTGCGTTAGCGGATCTTTTGAAGAGCGATGATAAGCAGGTGGTCTTGTTGGGACAGGATGCTTTGTTCGCTTTTGCGGGTGATATAGACCAGGCCGTAGCGAAGGTGATCCCCGCAGCAGGTGAGGCTGGAAAGATTGCCGGATTGGAGCTGTTGGCCAATCGCAAGGCTGACGCAAACTTGAATACGGTCTTGGATCAGATCAAGAGCGGTACGCCTGCGGTGAAGACGGCTGCTTATACCGCTTTGAAGGATGTGGTGGCCGAGAAGGACTTCACGTTGCTGTGTGGCATGTTGGAGACGGCTGATGCGGATGCGATTGCTCCTATACAGGATGCCCTCATTGCGGCCATCGCCAAGCAGACTCCTAAGACGATGGTGCAGAACGTAAACCGTCGGATGGTGCAAGCGGGCGATAGCAAGAAACATCTGTATTATAAGGTACTCTCCGCTACCGGTGAGGCTGATGCGTTGAAGATGATCGTGTCAGGATTCATGGAGGGTAAAGGCGCGGCGAAGGAGGCCGCTTTGGAGGCTTTGTTGGTTTGGAAGGGTGATGAGGCCGCTGATCCGTTGTATGTGATCGCGAAGAACACTACCGATGAGCAGGTACGCAACAAGGCGTTGACTCGCTATGTGCAGCTCGCTTCCAACCCGAAGATGACGGGTGAGAACCGATTGATCCGTCTGCGTCAGGCGATGGAGATCGCAAAGGATAACAAGCAAAAGGTGCAGATCTTGCAACAGGTGCAACAGACGGGCACTTTCATTGGCTTGATGTATGCTTCGCAATTCCTCGATGATAGCAATGCGGAGGTACGCTCTGCGGCTACCTATGCCGTTTGGAACATCGCCCGTAGTCATCCCGAGTACTCAGGCAAGAACGTGAAGGCGATCTTGACTCGTGTGCTGGGTATGTTCGATGGTGAGGATGCCCGTTATGACATTGACGCCTTGAAGCAGCACTTAGAGAAGTTAGGCGACGAGGAGGGTTTCGTATCGCTTTTCAACGGCAAGGATCTGACAGGCTGGAAGGGTATGGTTGGCAAGGATGGCGATGGCAATCCTTACAAACGTTATAAGATGACACCGGCCCAGTTGGAGAAGGAGCAGAAGGCGGCTGATGAGCGGATGCGCAAAGACTGGTTCGTGAAAAACGGCCTGATTGTCTTTGAGGGCAGTGGCTATGACAACCTCTGTACGGAGAAACAATATGGTGATTTCGAGATGTATGTGGATTGGATGCTTGATCCGAACGGTAAGGAGCCGGATGCCGGTATTTACCTTCGTGCGACACCGCAGGTACAGATCTGGGACACTTCTCGTGTCAATGTGGGTGCGCAGGTCGGTTCAGGCGGACTCTACAACAACGCAAAGAACGAGCGCATCCCGTTGAAGGTGGCTGATAATAAGTTGGGAGAGTGGAACAGTTTCTATATCAAGATGGTGGGCGATCGTGTGACTGTCAAGCTCAACGGAGAGTTGGTGGTTGATAATGTCATCATGGAGAACTATTGGGATCGTAGCCAACCGATTCTCCCGATCGAGCAGATCGAGTTGCAGGCACATGGCAGCCGTTGCTTCTTCCGTGATATTTACGTGAAGGAATTGCCGAAACAGGAGCCGTTCCAGCTTTCTGAGCAGGAGAAGAAGGAGGGCTTCAAGGTGCTGTTTGACGGTACGAACATGCACGAATGGACAGGCAACACGGTGGATTACATCTTGCAGGATGGGTGCATCGCTTGCGTGCCGACCAAGAGCTTCGGTGGCAACCTCTACACAAAGGATGAGTATGCTAACTTTATCTATCGGTTTGACTTCCAGTTGACACCGGGTGCCAACAACGGTATTGGCATTCGTACACCGATGGAGGGTGATGCGGCCTATGTGGGTATGGAGATCCAGGTGTTGGATTGTGAGCATCCCATCTATAAGGACATCACACCTTTGCAGCACCACGGTTCGGTCTATGGCATTATCCCGGCAAAAACGGATCACCACAGTGCTTTCAAGCCTGCGGGAGAGTGGAACACCGAGGAGATCATCGCCGATGGCGACAACATCAAGGTAACAGTCAATGGACAGGTCATCTTGGAGGGCAATATCCGTGAGGCGACGAAGAACGGTACGGCGGATCATAAGGAGCATCCGGGTCTTTTCAATAAGAAGGGACACATTGGCTTCTTAGGGCATGGTTCGCCTGTGAAGTTCCGTAATATCCGTATCAAGGAGTTGAAATAAAACGGAGCATACGTATGAACAGAGAAAGACGTCACGGATTTGTGGCGTCTTTTTTTTGATCGTAATAGACTGCGAATACATCGTTTTCGTTACATTTGCCGCAACAAACAACCCAGAAAGATGAAACAAAGCATTATAACCTTGATGTTAGTGTCTGCCGGAATCGTGGCAGGATGCAGTAGCAGCCGGGAGAGTGCCCAGCGAGCGGCTATACAAGCACCAATGACGCAAAATTCCCAACAAATCGTAGCGGCTACACCGAAGGTAATTATCTATAAGATGCGCAAAGATTACAGTCGCCATGTGCCGGTTACGTTGAGTGCCGATCGGAAAAGGCTTGTGGCTTATCCTGCGATCAGCGATATTCAAATAGGCGGACAGTTTACTTATCCAACCGCTTTGCTCAAAGGGTGGTGGTTGGATAACCGGGGTATTTCCCGCTATGTGGCTTTCCTGACTTATACTTACGAAGAATATGCCGCTTTGCCCGCTACACCAGCCCCCTCTGAGTTGATGGAGCACATCTTGGATAGTGATCCCTTGACAGACATGCGTTTCATGGGCAATCGCTATCAATACAAGGATCTGGTCGATGAGCTGAACGCCAAGATCAAAAACGGACTGGATTAAACGGAATGGTTTCGGGGAAACAGCTCAACCTGACTTAACCCTATTGCCTGCTTTTCAAAGATAATTCGGTTATTTTTAGGTGGTTTAAAATCTTCTTTATACTTTTGCCGATGATTATATCCATCTCTTACCAAGAGATGAATGAATCAGAGGTGAAAACAGGATTGTTGAATGTAGTCAACTTCCATATTCAATCTTTGTAACTGCTTGTATCTCAGAAAGAAAGAGAAAAAAAGCAGGACTAAGAGGTATGTCTTCATCTACAAACGCTCACCCCTAAACACTCAACACTCAACTCACACAGGATTATGGAAGATTGCTGGTATGTGTTGCGCGATTTGGCACGTCCTAACGCCAAGAAACCCGCTTACAAGCAACTGCAAGCGATGACTGAACTGAATGGCTGCGTGTTCGTGCCGCTCAAGCAGCAGGTTTTCAGGGCTTTCGGTAGGTGTGTGGTGCGCTTCGTCCCCTATATGCGCGACCTCATCTTCGTGCATAAGTCTAAGGAAGAGCTCGACCCTATCGTTCGTCGGATGCCACTGTTGCAGTACCGCTATGTGCGTGGTGGCAAGCGGGATGAGGCAATGAGTGTGCGCCACAAGGACTTTGAAGTCTTTCGGCGTGCCGTCGAGCAGACCGACAATGTGGAGTATTTCAGTTATGAGGAGGTCTCTCCCCGGCTTTATGGCAAACAGATCCGCATCATCGGTGGTTGTCTCAACGGCTTTGAAGGCCGTCTGATGAGCAAACGCGGCAGTAAATACAAACGCTTGCTCATCGACCTTCAGGAGTGCAATCTCTCCGCAGCCATTCAAGTGGAATCTGAGTTTATTCAGTTGTTGAAGTGAACATAAAAGAACAACTTTTGCGTTAACAGTTAACGCTTGCTGATGCTTGACCCCGAAAAAATGAAAGCGCTTTCAAGTGCTCACGCAAGCGCTTTCGATGGCCTATGATAGCGCTTTCATCGGGCTATGAAGGCGGCTTCGTTGAAAAACCTATTTATAGCCCATCCACAGTAGCAAATAGAATTACATAAGTATATGCTAAACAGAAATTCGAGAATATACGTCGCAGGCCATCGAGGGCTTGTAGGCTCCGCCATCTGGAACAACCTGATGCGGAGAGGTTACACCAATCTGGTCGGTCGAACCCATAAGGAGCTCGACCTTACCGACCCGTATGCCGTGAAGCGGTTCTTCGACGAGGAGAGACCCG
>CAMGEM010000004.1 GCA_946055095.1 uncultured Parabacteroides sp.
TTAAGACGTTGGCTAAGAATGGTATCAGCGTGTTCATGGTGTCGCAAGCCAGCTCAGAGAACAACACCACGTTTGCGGTGAAGAATGCCGATGCCGATCTGGCCGTGCAGGTCTTGAATGAGGAGTTTGCGTTGGAGCGTGCGCAAGGTGATATGAACGACACAGTGGCCGAGAAGGATTTGGCTACGGTAGCGATCGTGGGCGAGAACATGAAGCGTACACCAGGTATCGCTGGTAAGCTGTTCGGTACGTTGGGGCGTGCCGGTATCAGTGTGATCGCTTGTGCGCAAGGTGCGTCTGAGACCAATATCTCGTTTGTGATCAAGTTGAAATACCTGCGTAAGGCACTGAACTCTATTCATGATTCTTTCTTCCTTTCTGAATACAAAGTGCTGAACCTGTTCGTGACCGGTATCGGTACGGTGGGTGGTAACCTGTTGGAGCAGATTCGTATCCAGCGTCCGAAACTGATGGAGCAAAATGGGTTGAAGTTGAATGTGGTCGGTATCTCCAATTCCAAGAAGGCACGTTTCTTGCGTGAGGGCATTGATTTGGATAATTACCGCGAGGAATTGCGCTTGCATGGCGAGGATAGTAATCCGCAACATCTCTGCGACGAGATCTTGAAGATGAATATCTTTAACTCTGTGTTCGTCGATTGCACGGCCAGTCCGGATGTCGCCGCTTTGTATGGCACGTTGATGAACAACAATGTGTCTGTCGTGGCTGCCAATAAGGAGGCTGCCTCATCCCCCTATGAGAATTATATCAAGTTGAAGGAGACAGCTCGTCATCGTGACATCAAGTTCCTCTTCGAGACGAATGTGGGGGCGGGGTTGCCTATCATCAATACGATGAACGATTTGATCAACAGTGGTGATCATATCTTGAAGTTAGAGGCGGTGCTTTCAGGTACCTTGAATTATATCTTCAATACGATCAGTGCGGACGTTCCCTTTAGTAAAGCCATCCAGATGGCGAAGGAGGCGGGCTATTCGGAGCCGGATCCCCGTATCGACCTGTGTGGAAAGGATGTCATTCGCAAGTTGGTGATTTTGGCGCGTGAGGCTGGTTATCGGGTTGAGCAGAGTGACGTGAAACGTAACTTGTTTATTCCAGAGTCTTTCTTCGAGGGTACCTTGGAGGATTTCTGGCGTCAGGTACAAACCTTGGATAGCCATTTCGAGCAGCAGCGTCAGCAATTGGAGGCGGAGGGTAAGCATTTCCGCTTCGTGGCCCGTATGGAGAACGGGGCTTGTGAGGTCGGTTTGCAGGCAGTGGATAGTCACCATCCCTTCTTCGACTTGGAGGGAAGCAATAACATCATCATGATCTCTACAGAGCGTTATCATGAGTATCCAATGATTATCAAGGGATATGGTGCAGGTGCGGATGTGACTGCAGCGGGTGTCTTTGCGGATATTATTTCTATCGCAAATATTTAGGAATATGAAACATATCATCATTTTAGGCGACGGCATGGCGGATGAGCCGATAGGGTCATTAGGTGGCTTAACACCTTTGCAGTATGCGAAGACACCCTATATGGATGAGTTGGCTCGTCAGGGAGTGACGGGTCGCATGAAAACGGTGGCGGATGGATTCCATCCCGGTAGTGAGGTGGCCAACATGGCCGTATTGGGTTATGACCTGCCTACCGTGTATGAGGGACGTGGTGTTTTGGAGGCAGCCAGCATCGGGGTGGAACTACAACCCGGTGATATGGCGATGCGTTGCAACTTGATCTGTGTGGAGGAGGAGATCCTGAAGAACCACTCCGCCGGACATATTACCACGGAGGAGGCTGATGAATTGATTCACTATCTGAATGAGCAGTTAGGCTCAGAGCAGGTTCATTTCTATACAGGAGTCTCTTACCGTCACCTCTTGGTGATCAAGGGCGGTGATAAGCGGGTGGCTTGCACACCCCCGCATGATGTGCCGCTCCATCCTTTTCGTCCCCTTTTGGTGAAGGCAGAGGTGCCAGAGGCGCAAGCCACGGCCGATTTGCTGAACGAGTTGATCTTGCGCTCGCAGGAGTTGCTGAAGAACCATCCGGTTAATCTGCGTCGGCAAGCGGAGGGCAAAGATATGGCCAATAGCATCTGGCCTTGGTCGCCCGGATATCGTCCGGCCATGCGTACTATGAAGGAGATGTATGGCATTGAACGGGGAGCGGTGATCTCTGCGGTCGATCTGATTCGTGGCATTGGGGTATATGCCGGGCTGAAAGTGTTGCATGTGGAGGGAGCGACAGGGCTCTACGACACCAATTATGAAGGCAAGGCGCAAGCTGCTTTGGAGGCTTTGAAAGAGAATGATTTTGTCTATCTGCATATAGAGGCAAGCGATGAGGCTGGTCATGAAGGCGATGTGGCCTTGAAGGTAAAGACGATTGAGAACTTGGATCGTCGGGCGGTAGGTCCGATCTATGAGGCGGTGAAGCAGTGGAAAGAGCCAGTGGCGATTGCTGTCTTGCCCGATCACCCGACCCCTTGCGCGGTGCGTACCCATACGAATCAGCCGGTACCTTTCTTGATTTGGAAACCTGGAGAGACACCGGATGGGGTGACCCGCTTTGATGAGTTCGCCGTAGCCGAAGGCAAGTATGGCGTGTTAGAGAAGGATCAATTTATAAAGGAATTTTTAGCATGAACTATTATAGTACCAACAAACAAGCACCGATCGCCACATTGGAAGAGGCGGTGGTCAAGGGATTAGCGGGAGACAAAGGTCTGTACATGCCGGAGCGCATCGTACGGTTAGACCCGCAAGTGATTGAACAGATGAAGGAG
Organism: uncultured Parabacteroides sp.; assembly: GCA_946055095.1. GTDB lineage: Bacteria > Bacteroidota > Bacteroidia > Bacteroidales > Tannerellaceae > Parabacteroides. The sequence goes on from CAMGEM010000004.1 coordinate 2,796, forward strand.
CAATCCTTCCATGAGATTGCCTGCACAGTGGCACGTGCCTTCTTCGGAGAGGATGTAGAGCCGGAGACGTTAGATCAAATTGTTTGCGACACCTTGGCGTTTGAGACTCCTGTGGTGGAGGTGAAGGATCCCATTTATAGCTTGGAGTTGTTCCACGGCCCGACGTTGGCTTTCAAGGATGTAGGTGGCCGCTTCATGGCCCGTCTGTTGGGCTATTTCATCCGGAAGGAGGGATTGAAGGAGGTGAATGTGTTGGTGGCTACCTCGGGTGATACCGGTAGTGCCGTGGCGAATGGCTTCCTCGGTGTGCCGGGCATTCATGTCTATGTGCTCTATCCAAAGGGCAAGGTGAGCCCGATTCAGGAGTGTCAGTTCACGACGTTGGGGCAGAACATCACCGCATTGGAGATTGACGGTACGTTTGATGATTGCCAGGCGTTGGTGAAGGCGGCGTTCATGGATGAGGCACTCAATGCCCACATGAAGTTGACCTCTGCCAACTCTATCAATGTGGCTCGTTTCTTGCCGCAGTCTTTCTATTATTTCAATGCGTGGGCGCAGTTGGCCCGTCAAGGAAAGGCCGATGAGCTGGTGGTTTGTGTACCGAGTGGTAACTTCGGCAACATCACCGCTGGATTGTTCGCTCATCGCATGGGATTGCCTATCAAACGTTTCGTGGCAGCGAACAACCGCAATGATGTCTTCTTGGAGTATTTACAAACGGGTGTCTATACGCCACGTCCTTCGGTGGCCACTTTGGCCAATGCGATGGATGTGGGTAACCCGAGCAACTTCGCCCGCATCATCGACCTTTATAGTTATGAGCAGATTTGTGCGTTGATCAGTGGCTATCGCTACACAGATGAGCAGATCGCCGAGGCTATCCGTCGCTGTCATGCGGAGACGGGCTACCTGTTGGATCCGCACGGTGCTTGTGGCTATCAGGCTTTGAAGGCGGCGTTACGTCCTGGTGAGACAGGTGTCTTCTTGGAAACAGCCCATCCGGCTAAGTTCAAGGGCACAGTCGATCAGATCTTGGGAGCGGACATTGAGATCCCGGCGAAACTTCGTGCGTTCATGGCTGGTCAGAAGCAAAGCATCGAATTGTCAAAGGATTTTGAGGGCTTCAAGCGTTTCCTGTTGGCGCAATAGCCATCTTTGCTGCATACGTCACCTATTCAAATAGGATAAAGAAGAGGTGCATCTCCCCATGGTAGGGATAGATGCACCTCTTGTTTTAAATGGCGGATCAGTGTCTATTTCAGAGGAATCAGCGTGAAGCCCCACTGATAATCGCGGTTCGCTGGAAGCGTATAGGCCGGCTCAGGACGTGCACCCCAGCTGTCATAACCGGCTACACCCTGCTGCTTCAGGTCGAGGCAGACCTCCACGAAGTGGCGAGGTGTGATGTCGCTGATGTGGTGCTGGCGACGCAAGACGTTCACCGCCTCGGCCTCATTGTGGTTCGCCACCTGCTCAGGGGTCAGGTTGCCCCATTGACGCGGCAGCTCCCGTTGCTCCTCAGCATCGAAATCCTCAATGGCATTACGTAGGGCGTTGAACTCGATCAAGCTATCCGCCACGATGCGCAGGCCTCTGCCCTTGGCATCGCTGAGCGTCAACCAACGAGTATCGGTGTGATGGCCATTCTCTTGCGGACGGACATAGGGGAAGTATTGCTGCTCGGCGGTGGATTGATAACGGCCGACAGGCGTTCCCGCCTTGCGATCCCAATAGTTCTCCTCTGGGCCACGACCGAAATAGGTGAGTCGATCCATTGTCTGCGGCAGGCGGAAGCGGACACCGATGCGAGGTACGTTGAGCTTAGAGGCCTCCTTGCGGGCGGCATCCCGTCCCGGCGTAAAGGTGGCGGTGCGGGTTGCCTCGGAGATCTCGGTCTCTGCTGCGCTCATCTCTGTAGAGGTGAAACGGGCATCTACCTTGACCACGCCACTCGGATGAATCCGATAGTCCACCAAATAGAGGTTACCGGCAGGTAGCAGGTAGCTGATGTGCAGCACGGCATCCTCGCCCTCCATCGCTACGTTGGCATCGGTCACGTTGAACGCTCGGCTGCTCTGCTTCCACACCTGCAGGCGTTTAGGCATACCGTTGCCATAGTCGTTGTCATTGGGCGCACGCCAGAAGTTGGGTTGCAAGCCAAAGCCTTCGGCGAAGTATTCCACGCCATTCACCTGATAAGAGGTCACCAAACCGCTCGGTTTGTGGAAGACAAACCGCACTTTCGAGGAGCTTACCGATAGGTTATCGCCCTCCGAAGTGGCCGTTAATTTCGGACCCTTCGTGGAGATAGCCGCCTTCGGGGTCTCAATAGGCAGGCGGAACTGATCGGCAGCCACCTCATAGCCGGCTGGCACTAAGGCGGTAGCTACGTTGGTGGTCACTCGGAAGTTGACGAAATACTCGGTGTCTGCCTGTGGCTTCAAGCCCTCTACATGCACCGTATAGGTCTGGCTCTGCTGCGGCTCCACCGTCAGGACTGTCTTTCCGCTGCGGAGCACCCGGTCGTTAGCCGTCACTGTGTAGTGCAGCGTATAGTCCTTCAAGTTGGTGAAGTAGAAACGGTTGGTGATGCGGAAATCACCCTTCGCCAGATCCACCGCCTCAAAGCCGATGTTTTGGTGGGCATACTTCACCTCCGCCATACCGGGATGCGGGGTGCGATCAGGCCCTACCAATCCGTTGCACAAGAAGTTACCATCGCTCGGTGCATTCACGCCAAAGTCACCGCCATAGGCATAGAAGGGGCGACCATTCTTCTTATCGGTCTGCAAGAGTCCTTGATCCACCCAATCCCAGATGAATCCACCCTGCAGGTTGGGGTATTTATAGATGGCCTGCCACTGATCCCAGAGGTTACCGGTGGAGTTTCCCATCGCATGGGCATACTCAGAGGGGGCAATGGGGCGGTCGCTACCTTTCCGACCGATCTCTTCTAACCACTCCGCACTGGGGTATTGCGGCACATACATATCGGTGTTCCACTCCCAGAGGGCCCGCTCGTAGTTGACGGGGCGGTTCATGCCGTTCGCCTCCCGATGCTTTATATATAGGTAGGTCTGATAGAAGTTGTAGCCATTGCCTGCCTCGTTGCCGAGCGACCAGAAGGTGACTGAGGGATGATTCTTGTTGCGCTCATACATGTTTATCGTACGATCCATGTGCGGCAAGAGCCATTCCGGGTTGTTGCCTAACGTACCTCCTTTACTCAAATTATAATACATACCGTGCGACTCGATGTTCGCCTCGTCATAGACATAAAGGCCATACTCGTCGCACAGCTCATAGAACTTCCGATCCTGCGGATAGTGGCAGAGGCGCACCGCATTGAGGTTGTTGCGCTTCATCAGCTCGAAATCCTTGCGCATCAGCTCCTCGGTGACGTAGTGCCCCGTCTCTGGGTTATGCTCGTGGATATTCACACCTTTGAACTTGACGGGCTGTCCGTTGAAGAGCAGGACGGTGTAAGGCTTGCCGTTCCCTGCGATCTGGTCGATCGACTTGATCTCCAACCGACGGAAACCTACACGGGCAGGTACGACCTCTAAGGTCTTTCCCTCCTCTTCGACACGCATTAACAACTGATAAAGGTTCGGATGCTCGGCACTCCATTTTGCCACATTCGGCAGGTTTGCGGCAAACGATGCACGCTGTGGAGTGGTAGGGCTCACCCATACAGCTTGCTCATCGGAAGCGACACATTGCCCCGATGCGTCCAACAGCTCATAGGCTACTCGCAAATTTCGGCTCTCTGCCGTATGGTTCTTCAGGTCGATCGCCAAGTGGAATTGTCCCTCTTGGTAGCTGTCATCCAAGGTAGAGACCACCTGAAAATCTTGGATGCCTGCCTTGGGTTGCGCCCAAAGAAAGACATCCCGCTCGATACCGCTGATCCGCCAAAAGTCTTGACACTCCAGGTAGGAGCCCGTGCTCCAACGGAAGATCTTTAAGGTCAATACATTCTTACCTGGCTTCAGATAGCGATTGATCAAGAACTCCGCCGGGTTCTTGGAATCCTCGCTATAACCCACCTCTTGACCGTTCAGATAGACATAGAGTCCGCTTTTCGCTCCGGCGATGTGGAGATAGATGTCACGTCCCTCCCAATCCGCCGGCACCTCGATCTCTCGCCGATAGACACCTACGGGATTCGCCTCTGGCAATTGAGGCGGCTTAGGGTTACGTGGTTGGAACTCATAACCATGATTCGTATAGATCGCTACGCCATGTCCTTGCATCTCCCAGTTGCCTGGCACCTGAATCTCTCCCCAGTCGGACAGATCCGCATCCACCGCCGTGCAATCGGCAGGCAACTCCTTGTATGCCTCCACAAAACGGAAACGCCAAGTGCCATTCAGCAACCGGTAATAGGGACTTTGCTCGTAGCGATTGGTGCGTGCCGTTTCTCGATCCGCATAGGTCATGAAGGAGCTACGAGGTTGCTCCTTGTTTACAGCCACCACCTGCACATCCTGCCAGTAAGGCAGCGAAGAGGGTACATTTGGTATTTGCGCCCTCATTCCTCCTGCGCAGAGCCCACATAGCGCTCCAGCGAGGATCATTCGCTTGATTCTGTTCATCTTCATCTGATCTTGTTTTCGTGTTAAATTGAGCAACGAAGGTAATATTATTCCTCAAATTTTCCTATTTCAGAAAGAAATAAGGGTATTTCCTTAAATATTTGGTCCAAATTTGTTTGTTTTCTAAAAAATAGCCTTACCTTTGTGGCACTACAAAAAGGGGCAAGTTATTTTTAAATTGAGTTAGATTGTTGGGAAGGAGAGGTCGAGATGATTTCTCCTTTTTTATTGTACCTTTGCGCCCTGTAAGAAAAGCAAATTGTAGCGTATGATTTCAGTAGAAGGATTGACTGTCGAGTTTGGAGGGTTTACCCTGTTTGATGACATTTCATTTGTAGTAAACAAGAAAGACCGCATCGCTTTGGTCGGCAAGAATGGTGCCGGCAAATCGACGATGTTGAAGATCTTTGCTGGACTGCAATCACCCACAAGCGGTAGCATCAGCATCCCCAAGGAGGTGACCATCGGCTACTTGCCCCAGCAAATGCAGCTCGTTGATCATCACACCGTGCGGGAAGAGGCAGAGTTGGCCTTCGCCCATATCCATGAGATGACCGCTGAGATCGAACGGCTCAACAACCAGTTGGCGGAACGTACTGACTACGAGTCGGAGGGTTATCAAAAGCTGATCGATCGCATGACCCATCTTACTGAACATTTTCAGATGATGGGTGGCAACAACTATCAAGCTGAATTGGAGCGCACCTTGGTGGGATTGGGTTTCCAACGCTCAGACTTCGATCGCCCTACGGCGGAGTTCAGTGGGGGTTGGCGTATGCGTATCGAATTGGCGAAATTATTGCTGCAACAACCAGATGTACTGCTGCTCGACGAGCCAACCAACCACCTTGACATCGAGTCTATCCAATGGTTAGAGAATTTCATCGCTACGCGGGCGAATGCTGTCATCCTTGTCTCGCACGACCGGGCTTTCATCAACAACACCACCTTCCGCACGATCGAGATCGAGTTAGGCAAGATCTACGACTACAAAGTTAAATACAACGAGTATGTGCAGTTACGCAAAGAGCGGCGTGAGCAGCAGCTCCGTGCCTACGAGAACCAACAGAAGAAGTTAGCGGACACGGAGGCGTTCATCGAGCGCTTCCGCTACAAGGCGACCAAGGCTGTGCAGGTACAGTCTCGCATCAAACAGTTGGAAAAGGTGGAGCGCATTGAGGTGGATGAGGTCGATACCGCCATGCTCAACCTGAAGTTCCCCCCTGCTCCCCGTTCTGGCTCCTATCCCGTGATCTGTGAGGAGGTGGCGAAGCGTTACGGTGATCACCTGATCTTTGACCATGTGACCTTCACGATCCATCGCGGCGATAAGGTGGCTTTCGTCGGCAAGAATGGTGAAGGTAAATCTACCCTCGTGAAATGTATCATGGGCGAGATCAACGACTACACCGGTAAATTGCAATTGGGGCATAACGTCAAGATTGGCTACTTTGCCCAGAACCAGGCGCAATTGCTCAATGAGAATCTGACCGTGTTCGAGACGATCGACTATGTGGCTCAAGGTGATATGCGTTTGAAGATCAGGGATCTGCTCGGTGCCTTCATGTTTGGTGGCGAAGCCTCCGACAAGAAGGTGAAGGTGCTCTCCGGCGGTGAGCGTACCCGTTTGGCGATGATTCGCCTGTTGTTGGAGCCGGTCAATCTGCTGATCCTCGATGAGCCAACTAATCACCTGGATATGCGCTCGAAAGATGTCTTGAAAGATGCGATCAAGGCCTTCGATGGTACCGTGATCTTGGTGTCGCACGACCGCGAGTTCCTGGATGGCTTGGTGGATAAGGTGTATGAGTTCGGCAATCAACGGGTCGTTGAGCATTTAGGTGGTATCTATGACTTCTTGGAGCGTAAAAAGATGGAGAGCTTAGCGGAGTTGGAACGGAGCACCAAACCAACTACCCCTTCATCTGCTGTAGTCGAAGCACCCACCTCCCAAAACAAACTCTCTTACGAAGCTCGCAAGGAGCAAAGCAAGGCGATCAAGAAAGCCGAAAAAGCCGTGAGCGACGCTGAAGCTCGCATAGCCGCTTTGGAAAAGGAGATCGCTGACATCGAGTCTCGTTTAGCTACACCGGAGGGTGCTGCTGATACCTCGCTCTATACCGACTATGCGGCCCGCAAGCAGGCTCTCTCCGATGCGATGGATGAGTGGACAGAGCGACAGATGGAACTGGAGGAGTTGGTTGCGGCCCAAGGATAACTCTGGGCTCATGCTCCTCCTACTCTGGACTTAAAAACCATACTTAAAGTCCATTTCTTGTTCTAAGGAAATACCCGTGCTGAAGTCGTGCAGCGTCAATTTACGGATCTTATAGTAACTCAGCCAATAGTTTTGCAACGCACGGATGTAATTGCGGCGTGCTTCCTGTTGGCGATTCAGTGAGAGTGTCAAGCTGTTGATATCCGCTTTGCCAATCATGAAGCGTTGCTTAGTCTCCTCATAGGCCATCAGCGCAATGTCGAGAGCCTCCTCTGCACTGTTGATCAAACGCTGTTGCACATTGAAATCGCTGATCGTCATGGTCACATCCTCTTCCAAGGTCAGGGCTTGTTGCTGGGCACTGGTCTCCGCCACCTTCAAGTTACTTTTGGCGATGTTGTACTTACCTTTCCGTACACCCCAATCTACTAATGGGATCGAGACCGAGATTGAGACTAAGTCTTGCTGCAACGGATGCCTATACACATCCTTGAATTTTGAGGCCACTTGGTTAAAACCAACACTGGCATTGAACGAGGCATTGAACAATGTCTCCTTATGTGCCTTGTCCACCGATTGCTCAGCCTCTAACACCGATTGCTTCATGCTCAGAAACTCCGGGTTGTTATCCCGTGCCAAGGCCAACGCCTCATCCACCTGCACGTTCAGGTTAGAGGGACGGGAGGGCAGACGAAGCATAATCTGCACATCTTTATCCAAGTTCAAATAGGAGGCCAAGCTGAACATCGCCCGTTTCAGGTCAATCTCCGCATTCTCTAATGTGTTACGAGCGTTCACCGCATCCAGACGCAAGGTCAAGAGATCCGCTTTGCTGATGGAGGCGATCTTCAAGCGTTCCTCGCCTGTGCGATAGAGGGTGTCGGCCGTAGCCAACTGCTCTTTCGCCATGTCATACTCCATCTGTGCCATCGCCAAGGTGAAGAAATAGGTAGTCGCTTGCTCGCTGATCTCCTCCAAGTTATACAGTAGCTCTTTCTTGACCTTCTCATATTTCAATGGCTCGATTTTCTTTGCCCAATAAAAAGGATTATAGCCGACTAATTCCTGCGTATAGCCCACCCGAACAGGTACGGAGGTAAACTGGTTGTAGGTGCTTGCCCCAAAATAGCGCATATACTCCAAGTCGGTGTCCAAATAGAAACTACCACCTAACGGGTCGAAATTTTGTTTCATTTGTAGTTTACCACCGGCATAGAAAGACTGCTGCTTGCGATACTCGTCAATATCCAACTCCGAGTTATAACGCTTCGTGATGTCGCGATAATACTCCGCTGGTGTCAAGCTCAAGGTCAAGCTGGGTAATCGCTCGGCTTGGTAGTTGCGAAACTCCCAATAGCCCGACAAATAGACATTTCTGGCCCGGAAAGCTGCCAACGAACTGTCTGATGCCAATGAGATCGTCCTGTCCAACGAAAGCACGATCGCATTTTGTGCCGCCAAGGTGGTCATCACCAAGCATCCCAACAGGAGACCAATGGCCTTCCCTAACCATTTTCTGATATGATGATCTTTCTGCATAACGTATTCCTCCTCAGCTCCAAACACTAATCGACCACTGTCACGGAAGCCTCATGCGCTAAATTAAGGTTTCCCGTCGTAATGACTCGATCGCCGGCCTTCAAACCCTCCACGATCGTATAGCTATCGGCATTTTCCAAGCCTGTGCGCACATAGTTCCAATGGGCTTTGCCATTCACTAACGTGAAGACCACCTGCTTGCCTGAACGCAACACCACAGCCGACTTCGGCACCACCAATTGCTTACCCAACGACCGTTGCACGCTGACTCGTACATTCATGCCCTCGAAAAGTCGCTTTTCAGCGGCAACTGATGCCTTCACACGCACCATGCCCGACTCTTCCACCAATGGATTGATCTCCACGACACGCCCTTGTGTCAATAGGTCTGGAGTCGCAAAGGGACTGACGGCCACCTGATCTCCCACATGAATCAGAGGCAACTCATTTTCTAATACCGTGAAGTCAGCCTCCAAGCTCTGTGGGTCAATCACCGTGCAAAAGGCCTCTGAAGCTGAAGCCGGATTGCCCTGATGGGTAAACAGATTAGCGATCACCCCGTCGAACGGAGCCACCAACGTACCCATCTCCAACGAACGTACAGCCAATTCATAGTTTGCCAACGCCTGGTCATAACCGCTCTTCAGTCGAGCCAACTTTAAAGTGGCCGCTGGCACCTTTGCTGAGTCAGCCAACATGTAGCCCTGACCAATCAGTACATCCTGCACCTCTAACTTCGCCTTCTCCAAAGCATCCAACGCTTGATCTACCTGGTTCTTCAACTTAAAGCCATCCAACTCCGCCAACTTCATCCCTTTTCGTACTCGGTCGCCATTCTTTACATAGATATGTGCGATCAATTCCTGTGATTCAAAGCGCAAGTCCACCCTACGCTTTGCCGCCAACTTACCATTACTTATCAATTCATGCTGAAAATCCGTTTCCACCAAAGGAATAACCGTCACTGCGACCTCCTCGTCCGGAAGGACAGTCTCCACCATCTCCTGACGATTCTCCCTCGCTCCGCCGCAAGCCACCAAGCCGCTTAGCAGCGACCCGAAAAGGAATGTATAGAAAAATACTCTCATGGCATACCATTTTTAGATGGCCACAAAGGTAAAAGAGATTTTCGAATCCTCCACCTCTGTAAGGTGGACAAATACGCTGAAATGAATGCCACATCCCCTTTTTCATTTCTCTGCTGTTCAATGAAATGTCCGAAATCCACTCAAAGACAAACTGGATAAATCGGTTTTTACATCAGTGAAGTCGCTAACGTATCGGCAGATTTCGGCAAGAAGAAGGGCATTCGATCCCCGGCGAAATACCTACTGGCTTGATTTCCCAAACAAGGAGGTGCAAAACGGCTTCATCTCCGTCTTGGCCAGCGGGTACAATCAGCGAGTTTGAGGTGATTTGGTGACCCGTTTGCCTGTCAAGTCGAACTGGCTGAGCATGTCGCCTGTCACTTCGTTCTGACTTTTCTTCACGAGTGTCATGTCAACATCAAAGCCGTTACCATTGAAGTAGAACGTGATCGATGTCTCCTTCTCGTTCACCTGTTGTACCTCGATTTGCTGTCCATCTGCGGAGAGATTCACTTTCAGTTTTCCATCCACACGAGCTATATCCACCGTCATCTCCTCGATATCGACGGGCAGATCTTGGATTTTCACCAACCATTTACCGACGAAATAGTCTTTAGATTCTTCTTGTGCGTGAGCCGTAAATGTGCTGGCCGCCATCAGCATGCACATCATGCAAAAAAATACGATTTTCTTCATTTTTGTTTGTTTTTTATGGATTTGATTACGGGGACGAAGGTAATCAATTATGGATTATCTCGTGTGCCTTATCGTTTAATTTGAACCCGTTTTTCGACGAATACCCCTATTTCGTTCGATGAATTTTCAGTCGATGGATGCCTGGCTCCGTTTTCCGACTTGATCCTTGCGTGAGATTGCCACAAAATCACTATGTTTGTGCATCTCTTTTTTAGATTTAGATTGACAGCTACAAATGATGAAGAATAAAATCACGATGTTAGGGACCGGTAGTGCGCTGGTCACGAAGTGCTTTAATACCTGTTTTGTCTTGACAAGCAGCAGTGGCAAACATTTGTTGGTAGATACCGGAGGAGGCAATGGCATACTGAGCCAGTTGGAGCGTGCAGGTATCGATCGGGGTGCGATTTCCGATCTTTACATCACCCATGCGCATACAGATCATGTGTTAGGTGCTATCTGGCTGATCCGTTTGACTTTGCAAAGGAAGACACCTGCCGTGTTGCGTATCTTTAGCCATCGACGGGTGTTGGATGTGCTGACCTCTTTTTGCCGGATGCTTCTGCCTCAGAAATTGATCGACAAGATGCCTGATCGTATCGAACTAAAGGAATTGCAGGATGGTGATTGTTTTGAGGTGGGCGACATGCGGCTGCAATGTTTCGACATCCATTCGACTAAGGAGAAGCAGTTTGGCTTCACGGCTGAATTGCCGGGTGGTATTCGCCTCACCTGTTTGGGAGATGAGCCTTATAATGCGATCAATGCGCACTATGCGGAGGGAGCCGACTGGCTGATGAGCGAGGCATTTTGCCTCTATGCCGACCGGGAGCGGTATAAACCTTATGAGAAAAATCATAGCACAGCCTTGGATGCCGCCCGTGAGGCAGAGCGTTTGCAGGTGCGTAACTTGATCCTCTATCATACCGAGGAGGATACACTTGCGCAACGAAGAGCACGTTATACGGAGGAGGCTGCCACGGTTTTCTCAGGCGCTATCCATGTGCCCGACGATTTGGAGATTATCGAATTAGGATAGGGGCTGCGCACCTAAAAATCCATTCAAATTGTAAACTCCGCATTGCAAATTCGATAAAATGTGTATCTTTGCGCCTGCATAGTCCCGAAAGGGAAGGTGAGCCGTAAAGTAAGTAAAGTGGAGGCATTTTTTAGGACACATAAATACTTGGTGGATCATCTCTACGCTCCGGTGCGGAGAGGGTTGATGGACGAGATTAACTGGGAAGATCGCTTGATTGGTATCAAAGGCTCCCGGGGTGTCGGCAAAACGACTTTCTTGCTTGATTATGCGAGGGAGCGCTTTGGGGCGGATAACAGGGCTTGTCTTTATATCAATCTGAATCATTTCTATTTCACGGAGCGTACGTTGGTGGATTTCGCCACGGCGTTTAGGGCAAAAGGTGGACGTGTGCTGCTGATCGATCAAGTGTTTAAGTACGCGAATTGGTCGAGGGAGTTGCGTTACCTCTATGATACGTTTGAGGATCTGCGGATTGTTTTCTCTGGCTCATCGGTGATGCGCTTGAAGGAGGAGAATCCGGATCTTGCGGGTAAGGTGGTCTCTTATAACTTGAGAGGCTTCTCGTTTAGGGAGTTTCTCAATTTGATGTCAGGCAATGCTTTCCCGGCTTATCCTTTCGAGGAGATTATGTGTCGTCATCAGGAGATCGCGAAGGAGATCTGTGCGAAGGTGAGTCCGTTAGACTATTTTCAGGACTATCTACACCATGGGTTTTATCCCTTTTTCTTGGAAAAGCGGAACTTCTCGGAAAACCTGTTGAAGACCATGAACATGATGCTTGAGGTGGACGTGCTCTATATCAAACAGATCGAGCAGACCTATCTGCCTAAGTTGCGGAGGTTGCTTTATTTGTTGGCGGTGGCGGCTCCCAATTCTCCGAACGTAAGCCAGTTGAGCAAGGCGATTGGCGCATCGAGAGCGACGGTGATGAACTACATCAAGTATTTGTCGGACGCACGGCTGGTCAATATGCTTTATCCGGAGGGAGAATGTTTCCCGAAGAAGCCAGCCAATGTGTATTTGTATAACTCTAACCTGATGTACCCCGTTCGCCCGATGGAGGTGAACGTACAGACGGTGAGAGAAACGTTCTTCTTTAACCAGTTGTTGAAAGACAACAAGGTGAATGAAGGTGGACGCAACGCTCGTTTCTTGGTCAATGGCCGCTATCTGTTTCGGGTAGAGGAGAGCATAAAAGCCAGGAATAACGCGGAGCTGTTTTATGCGGTTGATAAGGCCGAGGTAGGAGTGGGGAACATGATCCCACTTTGGCTGTTCGGTTTCTTGTATTGATTGAATACGATAAGAATAAAGAGTAATATCTTTAAATACTAATAGTTTAAAAGTCTATGACAAAGGAAAAGAAATTTATCACTTGTGATGGTAATGAGGCAGCTGCGCATATCTCGTATATGTTCAGCGAGGTTGCCGCTATCTATCCCATCACCCCGTCATCTACTATGGCTGAGCATGTGGATGAGTGGGCTGCCGCAGGGCGTAAGAACATTTTTGGCGAGACCGTCAAGGTGCAGGAGATGCAATCTGAGGGTGGTGCTGCCGGTGCTGTTCACGGCTCTTTGCAGGCTGGTGCGTTGACTACGACTTACACCGCCTCTCAGGGTCTGTTGCTGATGATCCCGAACATGTATAAGATCGCTGGTGAGTTGCTGCCGTGCGTCTTCCATGTATCTGCACGTACGTTGGCTTCTCATGCGTTGTGTATCTTCGGTGACCACCAGGATGTGATGTCTTGTCGTCAGACAGGCTTCGCCATGTTGTGCGAGGGCTCTGTGCAAGAGGTGATGGACTTGGCCGGTGTGGCTCACTTGGCTACCTTGAAGAGCCGTGTTCCGTTCGTGAACTTCTTCGATGGTTTCCGTACCTCTCATGAGATCCAGAAGATCGAGAAGTTGGAGAACGACGATTTGGCTCCGCTGATCGACCAACAGGCATTGGCTGAGTTCCGTGCGCGTGCGTTGAACCCGGAGCACCCGGTTGCACGTGGTATGGCAGAGAACCCCGACCACTTCTTCCAGCATCGTGAGTCTTCTAACGCTTTCTATGACGCTGTGCCGGCTATCGTTGAGGAGTATATGAACGAGATCAGCAAGATCACGGGTCGTCCTCACGGTTTGTTCGACTACTATGGTGCGCCCGACGCTGAGCGTGTGATCATCGCCATGGGCTCTGTAACGGAGGCTATCCGTGAGACGATCGACTACTTGGCTGCTAAGGGTGAGAAGGTTGGTTTGGTATCTGTTCACTTGTATCGTCCCTTCTCCGCTAAGCATTTCTTGGCGGCTGTTCCGGCAACGGCAAAACGCATCGCTGTGTTGGATCGTACGAAGGAGCCGGGTGCGAATGGTGAGCCGTTGTATCTCGACGTTAAGGAGTGCTTCTATGGTAAGGAGAATGCCCCGTTGATCGTAGGCGGTCGTTATGGTTTGGGTTCTAAGGACACTACTCCGGCACAGATCTTAGCGGTTTATGAGAACTTGGCGTTGCCGATGCCGAAGAACCAGTTCACGCTGGGTATCGAGGATGACGTGACTTTCACCTCTCTGCCTAAGAAAGAGGAGATCGCTTTGGATGCGGACGGTATGTTCGAGGCGAAGTTCTATGGTTTGGGTGCTGACGGTACGGTCGGTGCGAACAAGAACTCCGTGAAGATTATCGGTGACAACACTAACAAATATTGCCAGGCTTACTTCGCATACGACTCTAAGAAGTCTGGTGGTTTCACCTGCTCTCACTTGCGCTTCGGTGATCACCCCATCCGTTCTACCTACTTGGTGAATACACCGAACTTCGTGGCTTGCCACGTACAGGCTTACCTCCACATGTATGACGTGACTCGTGGTTTGCGTCAGAACGGTACCTTCCTGTTGAACACCATCTGGGAGGGCGAGGAGCTGGCTAAGAACTTGCCTAACAACGTGAAGCGTTACTTCGCTGAGAAGAACATCACGGTTTACTATATCAATGCGACGAAGATCGCGCAGGAGATCGGTTTGGGTAACCGTACGAACACGATCCTGCAGTCTGCTTTCTTCCGTATCACAGGCGTTATCCCTGTAGATTTGGCAATCGAGCAGATGAAGAAGTTCATCGTGAAGTCTTACGGTAAGAAGGGTGAGGACGTGGTTAATAAGAACTACGCTGCCGTAGATCGTGGTGGTGAGTACGCTCAGTTGACCGTGGATCCCGCATGGGCAAATCTGCCTGCTGACGAGAAGGCGGCTAACAACGATCCGGCTTTCATCAACGAGGTGGTTCGTCCGATCAACGCACAGGATGGTGACCTGTTGAAGGTTTCTGCGTTCAAGGGCATCGAGGATGGTACTTGGTATCAGGGCACGGCGAAGTATGAGAAGCGTGGTGTGGCTGCCTTCGTACCGGTTTGGAACAGTGCGAACTGTATCCAGTGTAACCAGTGTGCGTATGTATGTCCTCACGCATCTATCCGTCCGTTCGTATTGAACGATGCGGAGCAGGCTGGCGCAAACTTCCCGATGATCGACGTGAAGGCTCCGGCTGCGATGAAGGGCATGAAGTTCCGTATGCAGGTGGATGTTATGGACTGCTTGGGTTGCGGCAACTGTGCGGATGTATGTCCGGGCTTCAAGGGCAACAAGGCATTGTCTATGGTTCCGTTGGAGGGTCAGCTGCCTGAGGCCGCTAACTGGGACTACTGCGTAGAGAAGGTTTCTTCTAAGCAGCACTTGGTGGACGTGAAGTCTAACGTGAAGAACTCTCAGTTCGCTACACCGTTGTTTGAGTTCTCTGGTGCATGCTCCGGTTGTGGTGAGACTCCGTATGTGAAGCTGTTGACGCAGCTCTTCGGCGACCGTCAGATGGTGGCTAACGCAACAGGTTGTTCTTCTATCTACTCAGGTTCTGTACCTTCAACGCCTTACACGACGAACGAGAAGGGTCAGGGTCCGGCTTGGGCAAACTCTTTGTTCGAGGACTTCTGCGAGTTCGGTTTGGGTATGGTCTTGGCAGACGAGAAGATGCACGAGCGTATTGAGGCGCTGTTGAAGGCTGCGTTGGAGTCTGAGGCTCCCGCTGAGTTCAAGGCTGCTGCTGAGGAGTGGATCGCAGGTCAGAAGGATGCTGAGGCAAGCAAGGCCGCTGCCGCTAAGTTAGTTCCATTGATCGAGGCTGGTGCCGCTTCGGGTTGCGAGATCTGTGGTAAGCTGAAGGGCTTGACACAATTCCTCGTAAAGAGAAGCCAGTGGATCATCGGTGGTGACGGTGCTTCTTACGATATTGGTTACGGTGGTTTGGATCACGTGATCGCTTCCGGTAAGAACGTAAACATCTTGGTATTGGATACCGAGGTATATTCTAACACGGGTGGTCAGTCTTCTAAGGCTACGCCGGTGGGTGCGATCGCGAAGTTCGCCGCTGCTGGTAAGCGTGTCCGCAAGAAGGATCTGGGCTTGATCGCTACGACTTATGGCTATGTTTATGTGGCTCAGATTGCGATGGGTGCTGACCAGGCTCAGTGCTTGAAGGCGATCCGTGAGGCAGAGGCTTATGATGGTCCGTCATTGGTAATCGCATACGCTCCCTGTATCAACCACGGTTTGAAGAAGGGCATGGGTAAGTCTCAGGCTGAGGAGAAGGCTGCTGTTGAGTGCGGTTACTGGCACCTGTGGCGTTACAATCCTGCTTTGGAGGCAGAGGGCAAGAATCCGTTCACGCTCGATAGCAAGGAGCCGGATTGGAGCAAGTTCCAAGATTACCTGAAGGGCGAGGTTCGCTTCGCTTCTGTGATGAAGCAGTATCCGGCTGAGGCTGCCGAGTTGTTCCAGGCAGCTGAGGACAATGCGAAGTGGCGTTTGCGCAGCTACAAGCGCATGGCCGCTCAGAGCTGGGATGTTGAGGCGTAAATCAAATTTTCCAGATTTATAAGGGGGAGGGCGGTGCATCTTTTGCAGGGTGCCACCGCCCTCTTTGCTTTTCAATGAAAACAAATGAGACTATGATAAAAGCAGTTTTTTTTGACATCGACGGGACGTTGGTGAGCTTTAAGACCCATGAGGTACCAGCCTCAACCGTGAAGGCTTTGGCTGCGTTGCGGGCGAAGGGGGTGAAGGTGTTTATCGCTACCGGAAGGCAGAAGGGGTCGATCAACAACCTGGGCTCGCTTCAGTTTGACGGTTATGTCACCTTGAACGGAGGCTTTTGCTTGGCGGGCGATGAAGTGATTTATAAGCGTTCCATTCCCCAAGAGGATATACAGGCGTTGATTCGTTACCAGCAGGAGAAGCCTTTCCCTTGTGCGTTGGTAGAGGAGGATGGACTCTTTCAGAACTATATAGATGAGAATGCGCTCTCGCTCTATGGGTTGCTTAATTTCCCCTTGCCACCAGTTCGTCCCTTGGAGGAGAACAACGGCAAGGAGGTCTTTCAGCTGATCGCCTTTTTTCAGGCCGCTAATGAGCAGGAGATCATGTCGGTTTTACCGCATTGCGAGGCGACCCGTTGGAATCCGCTGTTCGCTGATGTGGTGCCGAAAGGCAGCAGCAAGGCGATCGGTATCGACCATATCATTGCCCATTACGGCATTGCCTTGGAGGAGACGATGGCTTTCGGTGATGGCGGGAACGATATCCCCATGTTGCGTCATGCCGGTATCGGCGTAGCGTTAGGCAATGCGAGCGATGAGGTGAAAGCCTCTGCTGATTGGGTCACCACTTCCGTAGATGAGGATGGCATTATGAACGCTTTGCGCCATTTTGGTGTTATAGGAGTAAATGAATAGTTGTCGAATAAATTTGAAGGAACGATGATAGACGAGTTATTAAGTTTCAACGAGACGTTTGTGAAGAACAAGGGGTATGAGCAATACATCACCAATAAATATCCCGATAAGAAGATCGCCATTCTCTCTTGCATGGATACCCGCTTGACCAAGCTGTTGCCGGCGGCGTTAGGCATCAAGAATGGAGATGTGAAGATTATCAAGAATGCGGGAGCGATCATCTCTCACCCCTTTGGTAGTGTGATCCGCAGCCTGATGGTGGCGATCTACGAGTTAGGTGTGCAGGAGATCATGGTGATCGGCCATACCGATTGCGGTGCGAAGCACATGAATGCGGAGGAGATGATTCGCCAGATGCGTGCGAGAGGCATCAAGCAAGAGAGTATCGACATGATCCGTTACTGCGGTATCGACTTCGAGAGCTGGCTCTCCGGTTTTGATACCTCTGAGGGCTCTGTGCATGAGACCGTGGAGCAGATCCGTAATCACCCGTTGCTGCCGCATGACATCACTGTGCGTGGCTTCGTGATCGACTCGGTAACAGGTAAATTGACAGAGATAGCTATCTGATTTTTGGAATAGATACACGAAAAAGATATAGGTATGGAAGAAAATACTTTTTTGATCCCGTTGTCCATGGCTATCATGGGGCTGGTCGTAGGTGCGTTGTTGAGTGTCCTGCTTCGGCAGACGAGAATACCCTATACGGTGGGACTGTTTGCGGTGGGCCTTGGTGTGGGCACACTCAATAGGATGGGGCTCTTCGGAGCGGAATCGGCTATATCAATGGGCATTGACTCCGTGGTCAATATCCATCCGGACCTGATCCTTTATCTCTTTCTGCCTATCTTGATCTTTGATGCGGCATACGAGCTGAACATGCATATTTTCAAGAAGACCATGGTCAATGCCGTCTTGTTGGCGGCACCCGGCTTGGTGATCTCGATGTTGCTGACCGGCTTGCTGATGGTGGGTATCGGAGCTGTCGTGCCCCAGTTTGCCGGATGGGGATGGACCTTTGCCTTGATGTTTGGCGCCTTGATCAGTGCGACTGACCCGGTGGCGGTGGTCGCCCTGTTGCATGAGTTGAAGACCAGTAAGCGTTTCTCTACCTTGGTCGATGCGGAGTCTATCCTCAACGATGGTACGGGTATCGTCTGCTTCATGCTTTTCATCGGCCCCTTCCTGACGGCAGGTGAATCGTATGGTGCCCCCCTTCTGGAGTTTTGCTATGTGATGGTGATGAGTCTGTTGTTGGGTTTCGTGATGGCACAGGGGGTGATCTGGTTCATCACACGCATCAACTCGGAGGAGAATGTGCAGAACAGCGTGATCATTCTCTCCGCTTACCTCACCTTTATCTTGGCACAGCATAGCTTGGATGTTTCTGGCGTGATCGCGCTGTTGGCATTCGGCCTCACCATCTCTTATGTGGGTAAGCCTCGATTGCGTCCGGAGGTGAATAACTTCATGGGACGTTTTTGGGATTTGCTGACCTATGCCGCCAATACGCTTATCTTTATTATTGTAGGTGTGATCATCGCCGGCAAGATTCATTTCACCTGGACTGCCTTTGGCATCCTCTTGTTGGTGTATGTGGCGCTCAACCTGATTCGTTACGCCATGATTACCCTGCTCTATCCCTTGATGAAGCGCATTGGCTACGGACTGAACCGGAAGGAGTCGGTGGTCTTGACTTGGGGAGGACTGCGTGGTGCGTTGGGTATGACGTTGGCCTTGATGGTCTCCTATACGCCGGGCATACCGGAGGAGATTCGCGACCAAGTGTTGTTCCTGACCGCCGGTGTCGTGACGCTGACGCTCTGTGTAAATGCCACCACCATGCGCTGGCTGCTCAATCGTTTGGGATTGATCAACACCTCCACAGCCCGCAACCTGATGAACTTCAACATCCGGGGCTATCTGCGTACCGAGGGAGAGAACACCTTGCAGCGTTTGCAGCAGAGTGAGGATCTAAAGGCGGCAGATTGGACACAGGTGGAAGCCTATCTGCCGGAGAAGCCGGAGCGCCCCCGTTGCTACCTGCAGAAACCAGAGTTGTTGGCCGAGATACGCTTGCGCATCCTCGATCAAGAGAAATCGGAGCTGCATAACCTCTATGAAGAGGGAGCTATCTCGAAGGCCGTATTCCGTCGGTTGATGAACTCGCTTGACGAGCTCTATGATGCGGACGGAAACCATCCACTGAATGTGCGTCCCTCCATCTTCCACTATTGCGACCGTATTTTCGTGTTGGGCGATCGTTTCCGCCTGCCCAACCTTTTCGAATGGATCAGTTTTGCCTATCGTCGGCAGATCACGGCTGTTTATGAATTAGGATATGGCTTCTATCTGTTGCAACAGAGTAGCTTGCATTTTCTGGAGCAGTCACTTTCGGCGAACGTGATGAGCCGAATGGGCAAGGAGCAGCAGAAGGTGATCCATAAGGAGATCGAGGAGAACATCAGTCGTATGGATGCCGTGCGGGAACGGGTGATCAAGCGCTACCCGAAGGCCTATCGCCATGCGGTGACACACATAGCCATCCGTATCCTGCTCAGCGATGAGAAGCGGAAAGTGGAGCGTTTCGGCCAGCAGGGCGTGCTCACGGAGGAGGAGGTCAGCGCTTTGGAGCATACGCTTGATGTCCGTAGAGGTCAGCTCTCCGGTTTCACCCATTCTACCTTCTACCTGACATTGAAAAAGCTGTTTTCATAGGCTGCGAAAATTTTTCTACCTTCGCGCCTTGAAAGCAAGATTAGATTTAGTTTATTTAGGTTATTCTTATTATGGTAAGACAATGTTTTATTTTATTCGGCTGCCTCGCTTTTGGTGAACTCATAGTCAGAGTAACGGGTGTGAAATTGCCTGCAAGCATCATTGGTATGCTCACTCTCACGCTTTTATTGAAACTGAAAATCGTTAAACTGGAATGGGTGCGTGGTCTGACAGATTTTCTCATAGCCAATCTCGGGTTCTTCTTCGTACCGCCTGGAGTGGCACTCATGCTCTATTTTGACGTAATAAAGATGGAAATCCTGCCCATAGCTTTGGCTACGCTTTTGAGCACCATCATTGTGCTACTCGTCACAGGCCACACACATCAAGTGGTGAGCAAAGGAGAAAACAAGGTGCTTGAGAAAATACATTCGAAGAAACAGGAATAACAGATATAGGAAATTCAAAATCAGCAAACATACGACAATATGAAAACAATCCTATGCAACGAATATTTCATGCTCGCTTTCACGTTCGGCGTGTTCTATGCCGCTAAGATCATACAGCGTCGTCTGGGTTGGGTACTTTTCAATCCCATACTTGTGGCAATAGCAGTCATCATCGTCTTTCTTCTCTCGATGGATATTCCCTATGACACCTATCATGAGAGTGCCAAGATGATCGATTTTTGGTTGAAGCCAGCGGTTGTAGCCCTTGGTGTACCGCTCTATCTTCAGCTCTCCTCCATTAAGCGTCAGTTTTTGCCCATATTGGCATCGCAAATGGTGGGTTGCATCGCCGGCATCGTGAGTGTGGTGATCATAGCCAAGGTGCTGGGAGCCTCTGATACAGTGTTAATGTCGCTTGCAAGCAAATCCGTAACCACTCCGATCGCTATGGAAGTGACGCAGGTGTTGGGTGGAATCCCTTCGCTTACAGCAGCTATCGTAGTGATAACGGGACTTATCGGAGCAATCATTGGATTCAAGACGCTCTCCGTGGGGCATGTCAGCAATCCTATGGCGCTCGGTCTATCTATGGGGGCTGCTTCTCATGCCATCGGTACCTCTGCGGCCATGGATCGGGACCAGTTTGTTGGGGCATACGCCAGTCTCGGACTTACACTCAACGGTATCCTCACGGCTTTGCTTACCCCTACGGTTATAGACTTGATCCAACACATCCCGTAGCGATAAATTTCATTGCCCGTAGTTTTGAAAAACATTGCCCATCGTTTTAGAAAACGTTGCCCGTGGTTTTGAAAAATCATGGGCAATGTTTTTTCAGCCGTTGCCCATCGTTTTTTGAGCCTATGGGCAATGTTTTCCTCGCATCAGTTGTATCGATCTTTAAGCTGACAAGATTAGCTGCCTTCAATCCAGCATCAGGCTGAGGAAAGCCGCTCGTTGCGGATAATCCAAAACGAGTTGGGTGAGGAGCTGGGGCGGCATCGCTCGCAGCTCCTCCATAGTGGTGGAACCGGGATGATGACGCAGCCAAGCTCGGCAAAGCACATCGGGATCTACCAAATGTGCCATGGCGAAAGGATGCCGCTCGGCAGCGGTTGTGGCTGGGGATTTGATGAGCACCCGCTTCGCTTGAAAATGGCGTAGCAGCAGTTGCGCAAAGTGGTGTGCTGTGGCTTCATCTTCCGTCAGCCACTCCTTGATCAGTAATTCGTGGGTCTCCGCCTCGAAAAGCACGAAGGCCATTCCTAAGATTTGTTTCGCTGTGTCTCGCAACGTGAAGAGACCACCGCCCGATTGCCAAAAGTCGATGAGATTTACCTTTAAATCAGCAGCTGTGTGGAGGAGGCAGATGGGGCGTTCCCGCAGTTTCCGATCCAAATAGGTATGCAGTGCCGGAAGATCCGCATCGGGAAGTCGCTCCGCTTGCAGCAAAAGATCGGTGGGGCTGTCTGCCCTTTCCGCCAGTTCATAGCTTTTCCATGCGTAATCGAAGGCGGTCGTATAACCCATGCGGGCATAGTAGTCAAACAGCCAAGGCTCAGCAGGAATCAACGTGGCGAGGGCGAGACCTCTGCGTTTCAGTTCCACTTCCGCTTGTGCCATGAGCTGCTTCATGTAGCCCTTGCCCCGCTCTTCTGGTAGCGTGGAGACCCCACAGATATAACCTACCGGAATCATCTCGCCATAATAACAGAGGGTGTAGGGGAGGATTTGCAGGGCGGAGACGACACGCCCTTCCCGCTCCCATGTCAATGTATATTCGTCTCGATAGACCTGCTCGAAGAAGAGCTGGATGAAAGGCTCCGGATCTCCGAAGCAGGTGCGCCAGAGGTCGATGACCTGTTCTTTCCGGCTGTTCATGACTCCGGCGTTAATTCGGGCAGCTTCTTGATGGCTGCGCTTTTTTCCAACAAGATAGCAGGCTGATAGGAGAGTTTGGCTTGCCGTAAACCAGGGATGCCCAGATCCTCCTCTCGATTGACGTAGATGTATTGTTCGGGGAGGTGAGCGGCAAACTCCTGGTTGATCACCGTGTAGGCCCCCTCATAGCTCACGTCTGCCTTTTCTACGTGCACACCGAAGGTGTCATGGTTGATCGGTGCGCCAAACGAGAAGGCGATGATCTTTCCTTCCACCCGGATTGCTCCACCGGTCAAGTCCAGCTCCTCGGCGTGATGCAGGGCGTAGGTCAGGGAGCGACGCTCATCGCTCAACTCCTCCTCCTCTTCCGCGCTTTCGTTGTTGGCCTTGAACCATTGACGTTCCAGCTCTAAGCATTGCGGTACGATCTCCGGCGTGATGGGGAGGTATTCGTAGGTGTACCGTTTCTTGAAATTATTGATGTGGTTGCGCTTGGGTTGGTACTTCTTGCCCTTGAGCGTAGCCAAATCCTCCCGCAGGTAGATATAGTCGAAATAATCCCGTTCGGGGATATAGAAGAATCCATCGGGATGGGTCGCTTCGAGCAACGCACGGTTTTCCGGCGTGATGCCCAGCATGCAGAGCGGATGGCCATTGGCAAGCGAATCCTCTTCTAACCAACGAATAGCCTCTGCCAGATCAGCAGCTGTCTTGCCCGGCAAACCTATGGGCATCATATAGGCAAAACGACTTTTGTCTTCGATGAGGAAACGAATCAATAGAAAACCATCTACCACCGCATAGCAGCTATCGTAGAGGAATCGCCAACTACACATATTGGCGAAGGAGAAATCGCAATTCTTATAATCGCTGGGGAGTGTGAAAGCGGTGATGGCCGCTTTGTCTGCCAACGTAATTGGCTTAAACGAAATTTGCATACAAATTGTAATCCTTATGTTTTTTCGAGGGGCAAAGATAATAGGAATTTACATACATTCCCGCGCCTTGTGCAGGGATAGCGGCGAAAGAAAATGCCTTCGCCTATCCTTGCACAATATCCAACAGTTCATTGGTAATGGCTTGCTGGCGACTCTTGTTGTATTGATGCGTCAATGTCTGCAACAGTTCGTTGGCATTGTCGCTGGCGATCTGCATAGCGATCATGCGGGCGGCATGTTCAGCGGTAGAGGCATCAAGCAGTGCCGCATAGAGAGAGAACTTGAGCCATTGGGGTAAGAGTAGCGTAAGCAACTCCTCGGCAGAGGGCTCTAAGAGTGTTTGCCCCGTGGTTTCCGCTGCGGGAGGCAGCGTGAGGGGCAGGAAAGTCTGCTCCATCAGTGGCTGCGAAGCGCTGTTCTTGAAATGGTGGTAGAGCAATTCCACCCGATCCACTTTTCCCTCCAGGAAGTGGGCAATGAGTTGCTCTGCAAAAGAGGCCGCCTCCTCGTAAGTGGGAGCGGTGCTTATCGTTGCGCTCTCGGTGGCATAGCCTGCCTTTTGCCATTCATTGACGAGTTTTCGGCCGATCGGGAAGAGCCGCACCTCGACACCTTGTTGTTGATAAGCCTCGATTCGAGCGGCCACTCGTTTCCATACGTTGGCATTGAAGCTACCGCATAGACCGGTGTCGGAGGCGCAAGCCACAATCGCTACACATTTGACAGGGCGCTCTTCTGTGAGTGGCGACGCGCTGTTTGTTGTCGCAGCTATCAAGGCACGCAACAACTCCGATAGCTGCTGGGCGTAAGCCACCGTATGCCCTGTGTGGCTTTGTGCCTGATGCAGCTTGGCCGAAGCGATCTGCTTCATGGCCGAGGTGATTTTCTGGGTGCTCTGGATCGACACGATCCGATTCTTTATCTCTTTGAGCGAAGACATACCAATTTTGAATTTTGAATGATGACTTTTTAATTCCTAACTCCTAACATCTAATTCCTCATTGAGCGCAGCGGCTACCTCCTCTATCGTTCGCTGAATCTCCTCGTTGATCACCCCTTGTCGGAGTGGGGCGAGCACATCTTGTGCGTGCGTGGTGCGCAAAGTCTCTAAGAAGCGACGCTCGAACGCATGAACCTGCTCGATCGGCACGTTTTTCAGCAATCCCTTCGTGGCGCAATAAAGGATGGCGATCTGCTCCTCTACGGGCATAGGGCTATGCTGTGGCTGAATGAGTAGGCGGGTGTTCTTACGTCCCTTGTCGATGGTAAAGGCCGTTACCGGATCCATCTCGCCACCAAACTTGGCGAATGATTCCAACTCTCGATATTGCGCTTGATCCATCTTCAAGGTGCCGGCTACCTTCTTCATCGCCTTCAATTGAGCGTTGCCACCTACACGAGAGACAGAGATACCGACATTGATCGCTGGGCGGTTGCCTTGGTTGAAGAGATCGGTCTCCAAGAAGATCTGGCCATCGGTGATGGAGATCACGTTAGTCGGGATATAGGCAGAGACATCTCCGGCCTGTGTCTCGATGATGGGAAGGGCGGTCAGTGAGCCACCACCGGTCACTTTGTCGCGCAGACTCTCTGGAAGATCGTTCATCTGTCGGGCTACCTCTGGCTGGTTGATGATCTTTGCGGCCCGCTCTAACAATCGGGAGTGCAGGTAGAAAATATCACCCGGGTAGGCCTCTCGACCGGAGGGACGACGCAAGATCAAAGAGACCTCCCGATAGGCTACGGCCTGTTTGGAGAGGTCGTCATAAACCACCAGCGCATCCCGACCGGTATCGCGGAAATACTCCCCGATAGCTGCGCCGGCAAAAGGAGCGAAATACTGCATGGCGGCAGGATCGGAAGCGGTGGCACTGACCACGATGGTGTAATCCATCGCTCCTTGCTCCCTTAGGGTGTTGACCAAGGCGGCGATGGTTGATCCTTTTTGTCCGATTGCCACATAGATGCAATAGACCGGATGCCCCGTTTTATATCCCTCACGTTGGTTGATGATCGCATCAATGGCGATGGAGGTCTTGCCGGTCTGACGGTCGCCGATGATCAGCTCACGTTGTCCACGTCCGATCGGAATCATGGCATCGATGGCCTTGATGCCGGTTTGCAGCGGTTGGTTGACGGGTTGTCGGTAGATAACGCCAGGCGCTTTACGCTCCAAAGGCATCTCGCAACGCTCACCGCCAATTTCACCCTTACCATCAATCGGATTGCCTAAGGGATCAATCACACGACCCAGCATCTGCTCGCTGACTTGGATGGAGGCGATACGTCCCGTCCGTTTCACCGTGTCGCCTTCCTTTACCCGATCGGTCGGGCCTAAAAGCACGGCACCCACATTGTCTTCCTCCAGGTTCATGACAATGGCCTCCATGCCGTTATCGAACTGCAAAAGCTCGCTGGCTTCGGCATTCTCCAATCCATAGATGCGTACCACACCATCGCTCACTTGCAACACGGTACCGACCTCCTCCATGTGGATGGTGGCCTGCAGACCGGCTAACTCCTGTTTGAGGATAGCGGATACCTCACTTATCTTTATCTGATCTGTCATACTTTCTTCATTTAAATCTGTTCACATTGTTCCTTTTGCGACTGGTTAGGCGTGCAAGGGGTTGAGCCACTGTTCCCGGATCTCGGCTAACTGGCGAGCGAAGCTGGCATCGATGCGTTTCCCCTCCATGCGCAGGCGAAAACCACCAATCAGTTCCGGGTTTTCCTGCTCATGCAGCTCGATCTGATTGCCGCTTGTCGCTGTCAACTGTTCGATAAGCCGTCGTCGGGTAGCGGCGTTAAGCGGCGTGGCACTCTCCATCTCTACGTGCATGAGTCGCTGTGCCTTTCGATAGCGCATCAGGTAGCTCTGCACCATGAAGGGGAGGAGGGCTTCCCGATGATGGGCGATCACTACCTCCATGAAACGGCGATAAAGGTCGCCTACTTGCTCTCCTCCAGCGATGAGCAAGAGGTGTAGCTTCTGTTTTGTCGAGAGCACGGGATTGCTTAAAGCCATCTGTAAGGCCGGCTCTTGGCGGAGCTGTATCGCCAACCGTTGAAAGTGGTGATAGAGCTCCTTTTCGCAGCCCTCCTCTTGCGCTTGGGCGAAGAGTGCCTTGGCATAACGTGCTGATAGAATACCCATATCCATAACCGTCAAGATTTAGAAATTGTCGCCTCATCCAATAGGCGATTGATCGCCTCCTCTTGTGCGGTGCCTCGTCCCAAGTTTTGTCGCATGATCTTCTCCGCGATGGAGAGGGAGAGATCGGCCAGTTCGCCACGCATCTCCCGGATGGCTTGTGCCTTCTCCTCTCGGATGCGTCGGGTAGCCTCCTCGATCAGCTTCTGCCCTTCGTGAGTAGCCTCTTGGCGAGCCGCTTCGAGGATGCGCTCCTTCTCGGCGTATGCCTCCCGAAGGATGACGTTTTGTTGGGCTTTGGCCTCCTCAAGCCTTTGGGCGCACTCCGCTTGGATATGGGCTAATTGTGCCTCGGCTTGGCGAGCCGACTCGATGGAATGGTCAATATAGGCCTTCCGCTCCTCGATGGCTTTCACGATGACCGGAAAGCCAAACTTGGAGAGGATCACCAAGACGATGCCAAAGGATAGCAACATCCAGAAAAGCAACCCGCTGTCTGGTGTTAATAACGACATAGTAGCTCCTCTTTAGTTATTGAAACAGGGCCAAGAAGCATACTACGATCGCAAACAGCGCCACGCCCTCGATCAACGCACCCATGATGACCATAGAGGTACGGATCTCGCTGGCCGCTGAAGGCTGCCGACCAATCGACTCAACGGCACCTTTTCCAATCATTCCAATTCCGATTCCCGCGCCAATAGCGGCGATTCCTGCGCCTAACGTGGCACCAATCTTTGCGATGCCCGCTCCGGCTACTTGTAACATAATCGTAGATAACATAAACTTGAATAATTAAATGATTAAACTTTTTCCTTTATACAAATTCCTTTATTCCTCCTTGGCCATACCGATAAAGTTGGCGGAGAGGATGGTGAATATATAGGCTTGCAAACAAGCTACCAAGATCTCCAAACCGTTCATGAAGACACAGAAGAACACCGAGACGACCGTCATGCCCGTGTGAATCAAGACGCCTTGTGCCGCTGTGATAAAGATCAAGCAGGTAAGTGCCAAGATGATGGTATGTCCCGCCATGATGTTGGCGAAGAGACGGATCATCAAGGCGATCGGCTTGGTGAAAATGCCGAAGAACTCCACGAAAGGCATGATGGGAAGCGGTACTTTCAAATAGATCGGCGTATGGGGCCAGAAAATCTCCTTCCAATAATGCTTCGTGGCGAATGCGTTCGTCGCGATGAACGTGCCGATCGCTAACACGGCGGTGATCGCGATGTTGCCGGTCAGGTTCGCTCCACCCGGAAAGATCGGGAGGATGCCAAGCAGGTTGTTGAGCAGGATGAAGAAGAACACCGTCAACAGGTAGGCAGAGAAGCTGTGGTAATGCTTGCCTACGGATGGCTTGATCACCTCCTCTTGGATGTAGCTGATCAGCACCTCCATCACGCCGACAAAACCTTTCGGCACTTCCATCGGGTGTCGTTTGTACCAATGCGCGATGCCTAAAACCAGGCTAACCAACAGGCCGCAGCTGATAAACAGGGCGCAGACATTCTTGGTGATCGAGAGATCCAAGGGGCGTATCTCTGCCCCTGTCACATCCTGTGCAACCACCTTCCCGGCATACTCGCCCGTTTGTGCGATGTGATAGCCTTCGTAGGTGTTCCCATGCGCCAGTCGCTCAGCGGAAAAGAGGCTCCATTCGCCTGCCTCGTTGCGCACGATGATAGGCAGTGGAATGCTGATCTCCCTCCCTTGCCACTCGGTGATGTGCCAGGAGTAGGCATCTTGAATGTGCGTGAAGACAATCTCCTGCACATCCACCTCGTGCTGTGCCTGTGTCGGGAAGGCGCATAGCCAACAAAGGGCCAAGAGCCATCCCATCCATTTATAACCTCTTCGCTTCATGCTGTTTCTCCTTTTCTTCTCGTTCTCGTTTCATTCGTTTCTTCTCATACAGATAGAGCATGTAGGTCTCCATGCTGAGATAGATGAAATAGAAGAGCATCAATGTGAATCCAAAAGATCGCAAATGCTCACGGACAAATGCGGCGTAGAGCCAGAGGAAGATCAGCGCAAGCGTGAACTTACAGAGGCGCACCAACATGTAGGTAGTGATTGTCACGTCACCCTTCTGGTGTCTCACCTGGTCAAGAAAGAAGAGCATAGCCAAAGCGGTCAACCAATAGAAGAGTGGAATCGTGGGATACCACGTGAAATAGTGGTTGGGCCAGATCGTGTAGAGCAGGCCGCCCAACGTGATGCCGATCACCGCATTGACAAAGGTGATCAATCCCAGCAATCTCATTCTTAATCTTCTGCTCATAATTGATTCTTTTGCTGATTATACATGATATAATAGGTCTATTCATCCGGCACAGACTTGCAGGCTATCGTCTCTGACGGTCACGAATCCACCTTTGATAGGTTGCTCCTGCCAGGTGTCACCTATGCGAAAGCGAATCGTGCCGTTGGTCAGTGCGGCGATAAAAGGTGCGTGGTTGGGCCATACGTCAAACGATCCACAGAGACCGGGGAATGACACGGCGTCTGCTGTGCCCTCATACAATGTTCCTTCTGGAGATACAATTGTCAGTTTCATCAGGTAGCCTCCTTTCATTGTGCTTGTGCAGAGAGCCGTTTCGCCTTCTCGAAAACCTCCTCGATCGTACCCACGTTGAGGAAGGCCTGTTCCGGCAATTGGTCGGTCTCGCCGTCTAAGATGAGATTAAATCCTTTGATTGTGTCCTCGATGGAGACCATCACACCCGGCACGCCAGTGAACTGCTCCGCCACGGCGAAGGGTTGCGAGAGGAATCGCTGCACCCGTCGGGCACGGTTCACGGTCAGTCGGTCTTCGTCTGAAAGCTCCTCCATGCCGAGGATGGAGATAATGTCTTGCAGCTCCTTGTTGCGTTGCAAGATCTGTTTCACCCGTTGAGCTGTCTCGTAATGCGCTTGGCCTACTATGGCCGGATCGAGGATGCGCGAGGTTGATTCCAACGGATCGACCGCTGGATAGATGCCCAGCTCCGTGATCTTTCGGCTCAACACCGTGGTGGCATCGAGGTGTGTGAAGGTGGTGGCAGGGGCCGGGTCGGTCAAATCGTCTGCAGGCACATAGACTGCCTGCACGGAAGTGATGGAACCTCGGCGGGTGGAGGTGATGCGCTCTTGCATGGCGCCCATCTCCGAGGCCAAGGTCGGTTGATAGCCGACGGCGGAGGGCATACGTCCCAAGAGGGCGGACACCTCCGAGCCGGCTTGTGTAAAGCGAAAGATATTATCAATGAAAAAAAGAATGTCTCGCTGTTCTCCCTCCGGTGCGCTGTCCCTAAAGGATTCCGCCACCGTCAATCCGGAGAGCGCCACGGAGGCACGTGCGCCGGGTGGCTCGTTCATCTGTCCGAAAATCAAGGTGGCTTGTGATTGGGCCAACTCGGCCGCATCCACTTGGGTCAGGTCCCAGCCGCCAGCTTCCATGCTCTGCTTGAACGCCTCACCATAGCGGATCACGCCACTCTGGATCATCTCTCGCAACAGGTCGTTTCCCTCACGGGTACGCTCACCTACGCCGGCGAAGACCGAGAAGCCGTGATTCTTCTTGGCGATATTGTTGATTAACTCCATGATCAAGACCGTTTTGCCTACACCTGCGCCGCCGAAGAGGCCGATCTTTCCACCCTTGGCGTAGGGCTCCAAGAGGTCAATCACCTTGATGCCGGTGTAGAGCACCTCTTGCGTGGTGGTCAGTTCCTCAAATTTTGGGGGCTCCCGATGGATGGGTAGTGCGCCATCCCGGCTTAACGGGCTAATGCCGTCGATGGCATCTCCGGTGACATTCATCAATCGTCCCTTCACCTGCTCACCGGTAGGCATATTGATGGGCGATCCCAAAGCGATCGCCTCCATGCCTCTTCGTAGTCCGTCGGTGGTGTCCATCGCCACCGTGCGAACCGTGTTCTCGCCGATATGCTGTTGTACCTCCACAATCAACCGTTTGCCGTCTGGTCGTGCGAGGACCATAGCGTCATGAATGCGAGGCAGTGTGGTTGACTGATCCTGTTCTCCGTCAAAACGTACATCCACTACCGGTCCGATAACCTGTGATACATAACCTTTCAATTCTCCCATATTAGTGCATTCTATGTTGTTTTTATTGCCAAAACAGCTTCCACGGCAAAAAGTTTTGAACATTTATCAAGAAAATACGTTTAGACCAATTTGCCCGTTCAATGTGCCAATCGAGTGTAGTGTCGGTTGTGATTGTAGGAAAATAGGACGTTTTGCGACCGTTTTCAGCAGTCAAAATACCCTGTAACAGACAAGTCATAGCGTTGAAACAGGTTTGTAACATCCGTTTCGTTCATTCGCGGTATAAATTAAAAGGTTCAATTTATGGATATGGTTTTCTTGGGGATAGTCATCTTCCTCTTCTTGTTAGCGATTTTCGACCTCTCTGTGGGGGTGAGTAACGACGCGGTCAACTTCTTGAACTCGGCGATTGGTGCCAAGGCCGCTTCCTTTCGTACGATCATCACGATTGCGGCGATCGGTGTGTTTATGGGTGCGGCGATGAGTAATGGCATGATGGACATCGCACGGCACGGTATCTTCCGACCGGAGTATTTTCATTTTTATGAGCTGATCTGTATCTTCATGGCGGTGATGACCACCGACATTGTGCTGCTCGATGTGTTTAACTCATTGGGTATGCCTACCTCTACCACGGTTTCGATGGTGTTCGAGCTGTTGGGAGCCAGCTTTGCATTGGCCATCTGGAAAGTGGCGGCAGACACTACGGGGTTGACCTTCCTTGACCTGTTGAACACGGAGAAGGCATTGTCTGTGATCTTGGGTATCTTCCTCTCGGTGGGTATCGCCTTTTTCTTCGGTTCGTTGGTGCAATACCTGACTCGCCTCTTCTTCTCGTTTGACTATCGGCGTAAATTGGCTTGGAAGATCGGTATCTTCGGTGGCGTGGCTACCACGGCGATCATCTATTTCCTTTTGATCAAGGGTGTGAAAGATTTGGCGTTCATGACGCCGGATAACAAGGCGTGGGTGAATGCGCATACGCCGATGATCATCATGGGTTGCTTGGTGGGCTTCACCTTGCTGATGCAGCTGCTCCACTGGTGTCGGGTGAATGTCTTCAAGATTGTGGTGTTGCTGGGCACTTTCGCTTTGGCGATGGCTTTCGCTGGCAATGACTTGGTGAACTTTATCGGTGTGCCTTTGGCCGGTTTCTCCGCTTATCAAGACTATGCGGCCAATGGCATCGGCGATCCGAATAACTTCTTGATGGGTTCGTTGAACGAGCCGGCACGTACGCCGATCGTTTTCCTCATAGCTGCGGGTGCGATCATGGTCTATTCGTTGGCTACTTCTAAGAAGGCGTATAATGTGGTAAAAACCTCGGTCGATTTGGCGCGGCAGGATGTAGGGGATGAGATGTTTGGTTCCTCACGGGTGGCGCGCTCGCTGGTGCGTCGTTTCATCTTGGTGTCTAACTGGGTCGTAACGGTGACTCCTGCGCCTGTACGGACATGGGTGAACAGCCGATTCAACACGGAGGAGAGTATCATGGAGCAGGGCGCAGCCTTCGACTTGGTGCGTGCCTCGATCAATCTGGTGCTGGCCGGTTTGTTGGTGGCGTTGGGTACCTCGTTGAAACTTCCGCTCTCAACCACTTACGTGACATTCATGGTAGCGATGGGTACCTCATTGGCCGATCGGGCTTGGGGTCGTGAGACGGCGGTCTTCCGTATCACCGGTGTGCTGAGTGTGATCGGTGGTTGGTTCATCACGGCTGGTGCGGCGTTTATCGCGGCTGCATTGGTGGTTTCCGTGATGTATTTCGGTGGCAAGTTGGCGATTCTCTGTATGGCCGTGTTGGCTGTCTTCCTGTTGATCCGTAGCAATATCCGCTATGCCCGCAAGAAGCAGGAGGAGCAGAAAGATCAGCTCTTCTTCGCCATGTTGGAGAGTGACAACAAGGAGGAGGTCTGGACGATGCTTCGCCAGCACATCAACAAGGAGCAGCATCGCTTCTTGGAGTATGCCATGTCGCTCTATCAACAGATCACGAATGGCTTCTTGGAAGAGGATTTGCGCACCCTGCGTAAGGCGGAACGTTCGCTGACCGACGAGAAGAGCGTGCTGAAGAACGTACGTCGGAAGGAGACGCTTTGCTTGCGTCGTGTGCCTAAGGACATCGCCATCGAGAACAACACTTGGTTCCATTTGGGCTGCAATAGCTGTACAGGCATCATGTATAACCTGCGCCGTATGGCGGAGATTTGTCGGGAGCATGTGGATAACAATTTCATGCCGTTGCCGGCTCGTTATGCGGAGGAATTGAAGCCGTTGCGTGATCGTATCTTGGTGCTTTTTGAGCGTGCCACAGCGATTTGGGAGCAAGGGGCGTATGAGGAGACGATTGCGTTGCGCAGCGAGTGCGAGGAGATGAAAACGGTGATCTCCGAGCGTTGCAAAGCACTCTTCCGGCAGATCCAAGAGGATGATCCTGCGCAGTTGACAGTGATTTATGTGTATCTGAATATGTTGCAAGAGTCGCAGGAGATGTTGAGCGTCTTGCGTCAGCTGTTGCGTAGTGGGCGAAAGATCCAATTGGCATAAATGGTGTGTAGAGACGTAGCGTGCTACGTCTCTGCTTTTGTGTAAGGTGAATGAGGAATATAAGGAGTTAATAAGTTAAGATAGTAAGGTTTTATATGGCACGAAAGAAAATTGAGACAGCCGTACTGGAAGGGGAGACCCTTCCGCGCGACATCAGTTGGATGTATTTCAATCGGCGCATCTTGCAGGAGGCGATGCGTGAGGAGGTGCCGGTGTTGGAACGGTTGAGTTTCCTGGGCATCTACTCGAACAATCTGGATGAGTTTTTCCGGGTGCGTGTGGCTACGTTGAGCCGTATTGCGGAGAGTGAGGAGAAATCCGCGAAGGCGGAGCGAGATGAGGCCCGTGCGATCTTGAAAGAGATCAACAAGCTGAACACTCGTTATGCGAAAAGTTATGAGGAGGCGATTCAAGCTGTCACCGAGGCGTTGCGTAACGAGCAGATCCACATAGTTGATAACGAGCAGCTGGATGAGGCGCAACAGCGGTTCGTACATGACTTTTACTACGAAAAGCTGAACGGACAGCTGCAGCCGGTCTGGTTGTCAGAGATCAAGCAGATCGACAGCGAGACGGACGAGGATATTTATTTGGCGATCAAGATGCGGAGGGCAGAGAACAAGAAGGAGGCGGCCTATGCCATCTTGGCGTTGCCGGTGGCCTTGGCCGGGCGTTTTGTGCGCTTGCCCGACAAAGAGGGGCAATGCTACATCACCTATCTGGATGACGTGATCCGCCTTTGCTTGCCGCTCATCTTCCGGGGCTTGCCCTATACCCGTTTTGAGGCCTACGCCTTCAAGTTCACGAAAGATGCGGAGATGGAGATCGACAACGACCTGCGCAACGGCACTCTGCAGAAGATCTCCAAAGGTGTCAAGAGCCGTAAACGGGGTGAGCCTTTACGGGTGATCTATGATGCGGAGATGCCCAAAGATCTGTTGAAACGTTTGATGAACCGGTTGAATCTCGATAAGTTAGACACCGTGCAGGCAGGCGGGCGGTACCACAATCACAAGGATTTGATGCGTTTCCCCGACTGCGGCCGGAAAGACCTGAAATACCCCCGTTGGACACCCATTCGCAAGCAGGAGTTGTCAGGCCCGGAAAGTCTGTTGGAGCAGATCCGGGAGCGGGATCGCTTCTTGCATGTGCCCTACCACGATTTCGATGGCTATCTGCGGGTGTTGCAGGAGGCGGCCTTGAACAAGGAGGTGCGCAGCATCAAGACCACCCTCTATCGGTTGGCGAAAGACTCAAAGGTGGTGAAAGCCTTGATCGCCGCTGCCCGCAATGGCAAGAAGGTGACGGTGGTGATCGAGCTGTTGGCTCGTTTCGATGAGGCCTCCAACATTGGCTGGTCAAAGCAGTTGCAAGATGCGGGTGTGCATGTGATCTTTGGTGTGGAGGGATTGAAAGTGCACTCCAAGATCACCCATATCCAGATGCGATCCGGAAAAGACATCGCTTGCGTGAGCACCGGCAATTTCCATGAGGGGAATGCCCGGATGTACACCGATTGCATCCTGATGACGGCCAACCCGAAACTGACGCAAGAGGTGGCCGCTGTCTTCAATTTCATCGAGCGCCCCTATGCTCCGGTTCGTTTCAAGGAGTTGTTAGTATCGCCCAACGAGATGAAACAGAAGTTTGTCCGATTGATTAATCAAGAGATCAAGAACCAGCGAGCCGGATTGCCCGCTTATATCAAGATGAAGGTGAACCATATCACCGATCCCGTGATGGTGGACAAGCTGTATGAGGCCGCACGTGCAGGTGTGAAGATCGAGCTGTTGGTACGTGGCAACTGTGCACTGGTCAACAGTGGCCAAGCCGGGGAGCCGATCCGTATCGTGGGCATCATCGACCGCTACTTGGAACATGCCCGCATCTTCTGTTTCTGCAACAACGGGGCGGAGAAGATCTTCATGGGATCGGCCGACTGGATGCCTCGTAACTTGGATAACCGCATTGAGGTGGTGACTCCTGTTTATGATCCCGTGGTCAAGGAGGAGTTGCGTCGGATTGTCGATTTCGGGTTGCGTGACACCCGTCAAGGGCGTATCGTGGATGGCACGGACAGCAATGTGATCCAATCGAGTGGCGAACAGGAGCCTTTCCGTTCGCAAGAGGCGCTTTACAACTTCTATGTGCAACAAGAACAACCCGTGAAAGAGGAGGGAAAAGATGGAGAAAGCAAAGACGTATGCGGCGATTGACATTGGTTCTAATGCCGCACGTTTGTTGATTAAACGTATCGACCGCAACGCTACCCAAAAGAGTGATTTCAAGAAGCTGTTGCTCTTGCGTGTGCCGCTCCGGTTAGGCTTCGATGTATTTAAGGAGGGCAAGCTCTCGAAGAAAAAGATGGAGCAGGTGGTGCGCCTGCTCAAGGCCTATCGGCAGCTGATGAAAATCTACGACGTGGAGACCTATCGAGCTTGTGCGACCTCAGCCATGCGAGATGCCAAGAATGGCCAAGAGGTGTTGCGGGCGGTCAAGAAGGAGACCGATATTTCCATCGAGATCATTAGCGGGCAGGAGGAGGCACGCATGATCTACGAGAATCATCTGGAGTGTATGCAGGATCGGAAGGGCAACTACATGTATGTGGATGTGGGTGGAGGAAGCACGGAGATCAACCTGCTTTCCGACGGTGTGTTGTGTGCCTCGGCCTCCTATAACTTGGGCACGGTGCGCCTGCTGAACGATGCGGTCAAGCCGGAGGTCTGGGAGCGGCTATCTGCCGATTTGGCCTCACTGACTCAAGGAATGAAGGAGATCAGCATTATCGGCTCAGGAGGTAACATCAATAAACTCTATCGCTTGGCGGAAAAAAAGGATCGGAAACGGCAATGCTTCACGGTCTCTGCCCTCCAGTCGCTCTATGAGGAGTTGAAACCGCTCACGCCGGAGGAGCGCATGGCGCAATATGCCTTGAAACAGGATCGGGCGGATGTGATCGTGCCGGCTGCTCAGATCTTTTTGCGCATTGCGGAGGTGATAGGGGCTACCCGTATCTTTGTCCCCGTGATCGGATTGGCGGATGGCATCATTGATAACCTGTATTTGGAGGGAAAAAACTAATTCATTTGTAGTAGTAGAGACGTAGCGCGCTACGTCTCTACTACATTTATACAAATTGTTTCACCTTCTCCCGGTCGGTCTGCACCGTCTCGAACTCGGAGGTAACGGCGCTACTGCCCATCGGCACCTCCTCCTTGCGGTAGGCCATTTGGCTATAGACCACGCTTCGGGCAGAGGTGTGGAACTCCTTGGCTCCGGTCTCAGCCTCGATGCGGGCGATGTTGTTCTCTCGTACGCCACATCCCGGCATGATGATGATGCGCTCTCCCGCACGCTCTACCAATTGTTTTAAGAGGGGAATACCTTTCTCTGCCGTGGATTGCTGGCCGGAGGTCAAGATACGGTCGCACCCTAATTCGATCAATTGCTCCAAAGCGACAAACGGATCTCTGCAGACATCGAATGCCCGGTGACAAGTGACGGAGAGTGGTTTGGCCGCTTCGATCAGCCGACGCATCAAGGGCACGTCAATATCCCCCTCTTTCGTCAAGCAACCGAACACTACCCCATGTACGCCTAACTGCTTGCACAGCTCGATGTCGAGCAGCATGGACTGGATCTCAGCCTCCGTGTAGAGGAAATCGCCACCTCGTGGACGGATGATCACATTGATATCAATCTGGGAGGTCAAGGCTTGTGCGGTCTTGATCTCGCCATAGCTGGGAGTCGTTCCCCCCTCGGGAATGCCAGCGCAGAGCTCCACTCGACTCGCTCCACCGGCCTCTGCCTCCACGCAACTCCATGCGGAGTTGGCGCAAATCTCAATGATACGTTTCATATCGTTATAATTTAAAATGAATAGTCGTGCTACTTACCGATTCCGTATGGAATCTATGCGCAAAAGTAGGAAAAATCTGTCATTTTGCGTACGTATAGAGCTTGCGATAAAAGGGATGGTGAGAGAGGGTGGAGGCATCCCCCAGGATGATCAGCTTCATGCGGGCACGAGTCATGGCTACGTTCATGCGACGCAGGTCGTTGAGAAAGCCTATCTTCCCCTCTGCGTTGGCACGTACCAAGCTGATGAGAATCACGTCCCGCTCCTGTCCTTGGAAGCCATCCACCGTATGGATGGTGATGAGGGAGCGGAGGGGCTTGAAGAAGGGGTCTCGTTTGACGAGCGAACGTAAGTAATAGACCTGTGCCTTGTAGGGGGAGATGATGCCGAAGTCGATGCGCTCTTCCAAGATTCGCTCTTTCGTGATCTTCTCGATGTAGGCTTTCAGCTGGGTGATCAACAGCTCCGCTTCCGGGCGATTGATGCGGCTTTGCGTCTCTGTATTGAGCTCTTCGGTAACCTCCAGCTCGGCCGTGTCTATCCAAGTGATCGGGCTATCCCATTGCAGGATGCCCCGATGGCTCACCTCGGGAGCGGCTTTCAGTTTACCCTCGTAGAACCAATCGGAGGAGAAACGCATGATGGCCTCGTGCATCCGGTATTGGATGGTGAGCAGGGAGACAGTTTGGGGCCACCGTTCGGCCACTTTTTGTAGGAGCGTTCGGCCTAAGCCACCCCGCTCTGCCTCTATGCATTTGATAGTAGGGGGCAGTTGCTGGTGGTCTCCGGCCAGGATGACCCGGTCGGCCTTCCCGATAGCGATCCAGCAGGCGGCCTCCAACGCTTGTGCGGCCTCGTCGATGAAGAGGGTGGTGAAATGGTGGTTGGTCAAGATCCGATTGGCCGCTCCGACCAGCGTGCAGGCCACCACACGGGCCTCGTCGAAGAGGGCTGCATCAATCTGGATCTCCAGCTCCGTGGCTCTTCCTCGCAAACGGGAGAGGCGGTTGCGCAGGGATTCCCGCTCTGCTCCGCTTCGTTTGCGCAGAGCCTGCTGTGTCTCTCGAATCGCTTTGCGGATGCCCCATAACTCCGTGTAATCCGGATGGCTCTCAAAACGACGCTCATAGGTGAAGGAGAGCATCTTGTCGTTCACTCGGGTGGGATTCCCGATGCGCAGGACGGGGATGCCTCGATCCACCAACTTCTCGGAGATCCAATCGACAGCCGTGTTGCTCTGGGCGCACACCAACACCTGCGTCTCTCGATGCAGGGTCTCGTAGATCGCCTCCACCAATGTGGTAGTCTTGCCTGTTCCGGGAGGGCCATGCACGATAGCGACCTCCTTGGCCCCTAACACTTGGTTGACAGCCTGCTCTTGTGAGGGGTTGAGCCAAGGAAAACGGATGGGGAAGAGTTGACGTTGATGTGGAGGCTCTGAGCCCAGCAGGGTCTCACGCAGGTGAGCCAGCAGGTTATTCTTGGCTGTGAGGGTTTGTTCGAGGGCGGCGAACATCGCTCGATAGCTGGTCTCGTCGAAATAGAGCTGCACGCCCACCTCCTGACTTTTGCCTTCCAGCTCCACTAAGGCTGCGGGAGAGGGGAGTGCCACCACCATACGATCCTCCTGCACATAGCTGATGGTGGCTGAGAAGGAGAGGTAGTGCAGTCGTCCGCTCAGGTCGGCGGTGAAAAAACAGACAGGACGACCCGGCTCAAAGTTGTGCTCCACCTCCCGATCCTGCGTGCGACTCACCTCCACGACCAGCTGGTTCAGGGCATTGTAGTA
>CAMGEM010000005.1 GCA_946055095.1 uncultured Parabacteroides sp.
CCAATCTTTCGAACTGGTCATTACTAATGACCGGGCTTAGGCATTGGTAATGTCTAACCGCAGACCATGCCTACTCCAATGGCAGTTTCAACAGCGTGACCGAGTTGGGCGGAAAGACATAATAGGGAGACCCCAGCGGGAAAGAGACGGAAAGGTGTTGCGGCACCACGGCCTGAGGCGCAGCAAAGCTGTTGCGTGCATCAGGCTCTCCCTTGATCTGAATCGCCTCACCCGTGCCAGATACCGTGAATCCGTCAAAATGCAAAGCGGTACGCTCCTCATGCTGCGTGGTGTTGACCACCTTCAGCAACAGCTGCTGGTTTGCCTCATCCACCGTGGCGACGCAGGCCAATGCGGGAATCGTAGGCCACTCCACCTCTTGCAACAAGCGACCATCCACATAGCAAGCGATACGATTCTCATCACACTCCAACCGCACCGCATACCAGCGATTGCTCTCGAAGGCGGAGGGGGCTGATTGGGCCAGCGCCTCTTTCACACTGCCCGACTGATGGTAAAACTCGGCTTGACCACCTCCTAACGTTAAGCAGAGATAGTCCGCCTCATCCCCCGTCCGACCGTTATCACAGAAGCGAACCTCCACCGTACCGCTCCCTTTCGTCCGACGTAGCTTCAACGAGAAAACGGTATGGATCGTCGCACTATCCCCCACCAACAGTCGATTCCAACGATTCGCCTCCGCGACGGGTTGGCCTATAGCCGGCAGCTTCCATCCGCCACTCAACACCTCCAACCGACTCACAGGTTGGCCATTGATCTGCACATCTGTAAACTCGAAGCTGTTGTCGAACAGAAAAAGCCCCGGACGACCCATTCGTACGCCTGGCCGCCTATAGGTCTCCACCTCGCTCTGCAACAACTTATCCCCTCGATGCGTAGCAAACAATTGCCACACCTGATAGGAGGGCGACAGGGCTACGCTGTCCCGGAAAAAGCGGATCAAAGGCTCTCGTTGAAGCGCAAACCCGGTATTCCCCAAGACAGGCGAATAGGCCAACCGACGCACACGATCCGGGTTGTTCTCCGCACCGATCAAAAAGCAAGCCTCCGCAATTGCCGCCCGCAAAGTGCCTGCCACCCCTCGCTCCGCTGTACCCATCTCCCCTACGAAAGCAGGGGCCTTGCGACGTGGATAATTGGGGTTATCAAATCGCGACGTGTTGGAAAGGAAAAAACGCGCATTCGCATAGAAGTGGCCATCCACCCACTCCAAACGATTGGTCCGGTCACTCACCGAGGCACTACTGATCACCGTGACCTCTGGATAGGCCGCCTTAATGGCCGCCTCAAACAAGACAAAACGGCGCTTATACTCAGGGCCCTGATTCTCGCTGCCAATCTCCACATACTTCAAGCCGAAGGGGGCCGGATGTCCATGCTCAGCCCGCAAGCCACCCATGGCCGAGTCTGCCGGCGCATTGGCATAGGCTATAGCGGCCAGTGCCTCGTCCACCAGCTTGTCCATCGCCGTGATGTCCTCAAAACGGGGCCGACGGCTCTGGCTCGTCACGCCACTATTGATCACATAGATCGGCTCTGCCCCCAGATCCTCACAAAGCTGCAAATACTCGTGATACCCCATGCCGTTGGTCGTTCCATAGGCCCAGACGTTCCAGAAACTTTTCCGATTAGCCACATTGCCCACCGTCTCTCGCCAAGTGGGGAAGGTACCCGCCGTATAGCCCTCCACGAAACTTCCTCCGGGAAAGCGAATAAAGCGAGGCGCCAAAGAGTCGATCAAGGCCACCAAGTCTGGCCGCAACCCGTTGTCTCTCCCCTGCCAGGTCTCTTCCGGAAAGAGGGAGACCATGTCTATCCAAAACATATTCGTCGTATCGGAGGTGAGCGCCAAGACCGCATCCGGCACATCGGCTGTCGCCGTGAACGTATGTTCATAACGACGCCACTCCGGGATGGGAGCGACCTCATAGACCTCACTCAGCGCCGTTGTCACCTGCTCATCAGCCAATCCAACCCGTATATTTCTGGGCACCAAGCTCGTACCTTTAGCATAGAAAGAACAGCGATAACGCTTTCCTTGGCGAAGGGGAATCCCCCGATAGCCCTCCGCCACTACTCCTCCCGGACCGCTCTCCGACGTGGCAGAGACAGCCACCAACAGCGAGCGACGGTTCCGCTCATTGATCAGCTCACGGGTATCTGGATAAAGTTGCGTCACAGCCGGGTTCAACCGACGCCAACCCGGCAAAGAATCACTACGGAGAAACGGGATGGTCCATCCATTCGGGGTGATCAACACATTGCGTGTCGCATCATACGGGCAGTTCAGGGGAGGCATGCCATCCTCAAAACTCCGGTTCTGAATCAATTCGGCATAGAGTCCACCATCCATGCCATGATTGATCTCCTCCAAGGTCAAGCCGTAAAGGTCTGGATTCACAGCCACCTCCTGCCGATCTTTATGCACGGTAATCGACGAGCTCATCGGCAACTCCGACTGACAACCAACCCCCATGCTGAGTAACAACCACCAAGCGACGCAGCGTCCAATCGCCTTGATCCTCTTAACTATATTTCGTATGCTCACCTTATTTCGCTCACTTAATTTTCAGCGCGAACTTAATCAAAAATGGCATTACTCAGTCGCAAAGCTATTTTTTTAATATCTTCGCGTCATTGAAAGCGTAATAAGGGAAAAAGCATGTACACCGTCATCAAACGAATGGAGATTTCTGCCGCACATCGGCTTAACCTCTCCTACCGCAGCAAATGTGAGCATCTGCATGGACACAATTGGGTCATCACCGTCTATTGCCGTTCCAAGGAGCTGAATGCCGAGGGAATGGTCGTTGACTTCAGCCACATCAAGCAGGCGATCAAAGCCAAATTGGATCATCAGGTCTTGAATGAGGTGTTGCCTTTCAACCCAACAGCCGAGAACATCGCCCGTTGGGCCTGCGAGCAAATACCCTGTTGTTTCAAGGTGGAGGTACAGGAGTCAGAAGGCAACATAGCAATCTATGAGAAAGATTAACGAGATTTTTTATAGCCTGCAAGGTGAGGGGTTCCACACCGGAACCCCCGCCGTATTCATTCGCTTTTCCGGCTGCAACCTCCGTTGCCCCTTCTGCGACACCCGTCATGAGGAGGGTACGTTGATGAGCGATGAGCAGCTGATAGAGGCCCTTGCCGCCTATCCCTGCCGCATGGTGATCCTCACCGGTGGAGAGCCCTCGCTCTGGATTGACGAGGCACTCATTGAGCGGCTGCATCAAGCGGGGAAATATATCTGCATCGAGACCAACGGCACGCATCCCCTGCCCAACGGGATCGACTGGGTGACCTGCTCACCCAAAGAGGGCGCACCGGTCGTCTTGACCCATATCGACGAGGTGAAGGTGGTCTATGTCGGACAGCCCTTGGCCCCCTATGCCGCCCTTCCTGCCCAGCACCATTTCTTGCAACCCTGCTCCGGACAGAATACGGACGAGGTCGTCCGCTATATCCTGACACACCCGGAGTGGCGGCTCAGCTTGCAAACACATAAACTGATCCATATCCCCTAAGCCTTTTGGACAGCCCGGTTGAGATACTCAAACGTTATTGGGGTTATGAGGGATTCCGCCCCGGTCAGGAGGAGGTGATCCGCAGCGTCCTCGCGGGTGCGGACACTTTGGCCTTAATGCCGACAGGCGGAGGAAAATCCATCACCTTCCAAGTGCCAGCCTTGGCACGTCCAGGCATTTGCCTCGTCATCAGCCCACTCGTCGCCTTGATGAAAGACCAGGTCAGCCACCTGCTACGGAGAGGCATACGGGCCTCCTTTATCAGCTCGGAGATGCCCCGTGCCGAGATCCTGCAACAATTAGAGAACTGCATCTTAGGCGACTACAAGTTTCTTTATATCTCCCCCGAGCGTATCTCGTCAGACCTCTTCCAGAGCAAACTGACCGCACTGAAAAAGAAGGTCAATCTCTTGGTGGTGGACGAGGCGCACTGCATCTCGCAATGGGGAAATGATTTCCGGCGAGACTACCGCCTGATTGCCGATATTCGCGATGTGATACCCGATGTGCCGGTGATTGCCGTGACCGCGTCAGCCACCGCTGGGGTGGTAGCAGACATTTGCGAGCAGCTGCATTTTCGCAAAGGCTACCAGGTGTTTCATTCGGCCTTCGAGCGTCCCAACCTGACCTTCGTGGTGCGCAAGA
Organism: uncultured Parabacteroides sp.; assembly: GCA_946055095.1. GTDB lineage: Bacteria > Bacteroidota > Bacteroidia > Bacteroidales > Tannerellaceae > Parabacteroides. The sequence goes on from CAMGEM010000005.1 coordinate 4,194, forward strand.
CCGACAATAAATTGGCTGAGATCTGCCATATCCTTCAGGCAGTCCCCGGATCGGCGATCATCTACTGCCGTACGCGACAAGGGGTGGAGAGCTATGCCCAGAAACTGCGTGCGGCCGGTATCGCTACCGACTACTTCCATGCCGGATTGGATCCTCAACTGAAAAATGAGCGGCAACAGCAATGGCAAAACGGGCAAACACGGGTGTTGGTGGCGACCAACGCCTTTGGCATGGGTATCGACAAGGGCGATGTGCGCGTGGTGATCCACACCGATTTCCCAGACTCCTTAGAGGCCTACTACCAAGAGGCCGGACGTGCCGGACGAGACGGGAAACGAGCCTACGCCGTCGCGCTGTTGGAGCCACAAGAGATCAGCCAGATCAAACGAAGACCATCCAACGCTTTCCCCTCCCTCGAATACATCTGTCGGGTCTATGAATCACTCTGCAACCGTTTTCAGCTGGCAGAAGGCGATGGTCAAGGGGTGTCTGTCTATTTAGACGAACCGACGTTCTTGCGGGATTGGCACCTCGATAAAGGCCGGCTACGCACCTCCTTAGAGATCCTCTCCCTGTCCGGCTACATCAAGTTCGAGCCCTATCCCAACACGCAACCCTACTTGCGGTATGACGCTCCTCGCTGGACACTGAATGATTTCCTCCACAGTGACACGCCTGCCTCCCGGGTGGCAGAGGAGCTGCTGCGCCTCTATGCCGGCCTCTTCTCCGACGGTTGCTTTGTGCAGGTCGATCTCTTGGCTAAACGCACCGGCATCCCACCTGAGCTGGTGACCAAGCTGTTGAGCTATCTGCGCAATGTTGGCTTTTGCTATGTGCCCGCCCGCAAAGAGCCACGTATCACCTTCTTGCAGGTACGAACACCGATCTCTCGCTTACGGATCACCCCCTCAGCGTATGACATTCGCTTAGCCGCTTTCCGGTCACGCATTGAGCAGGTCGTCGCCTACCTCGAAACCACCGAATGCCGACAAGCTTTTATCAGCCACTACTTCGGAATGCCCTCCTCCCCCTGTCATTGCTGCGACAATTGCTTGAAAGAAAGGAAGGGATGACAGGCATCCCGACCACAGGCACAAATAGATCGGATAAAATAGGGGCCAATCGTAGGATAAGTCCGAAAGAATCGCTATCTTTATGCCCGCAATCCAGAGAGCGGATTGCAAGTAATATTCGAGTTTTATGGATACAAACAGAGGTATTTAAGCATGAACAGAAGATTTTTTTTGATGAGCATCGCTTGTTTAGCGATCGCGTCGTGGGTTGCCGCTAAAAGCCCAATGAAGGTGATTGCCCACAGAGGTTACTGGAAAACAGAAGGATCTGCTCAAAACTCCTTGCGTGCCTTGGAGAAAGCCGCGGAAGTGAAGGTCTATGGTTCAGAGTTCGATGTGCATTTGACGGCAGACAACGTGTTGGTTGTCAACCACGATAACGACATTCAAGGCAAGCCTATCCAGACTTCCACCTATGCGGAGTTGAAAGACCTGAAGCTGCCCAACGGGGAGTGCATACCCACGCTGGAGCAATATTTGTTGAAAGCCAAGGAGAAGGGAAACCGCAAGGTTCGTTTGATCTTCGAGTTGAAACCGCACCAGACACCTGAGCGTAACCAGGAAGCGGCTCGCCGATGCGTGGAGATGGTGAACCAGCTGAAGTTGGCGAAACGCACCGAATACATCTCATTCAACCTCGATGCTTGCAAGGAGCTGATTCGTCAGGCACCGAAGGCGGACGTGTATTACCTCAATGGCGAATTGAGCCCGAAAGAGCTGAAGGAGTTGGGATTCGCCGGGCTGGACTATCACTACAAAGTATTGCGGACGCATCCGGAATGGGTTCAACAGTGCAAGGCCATGGGATTGAAGAGCAATGTCTGGACCGTGGATGACACAGCCGTGATGCGTGAGATGCGCGACATGGGTGTCGATTTCCTGACGACGAATCAGCCAGAGGAGGCCTTGCAAATCATGAACGAGTGAGCATGGGTAGAGGGGCTTGTTTACTTGCGCTAATCGGTTGGCTATGTGGATGGACACTTTGGGCGGGTGTGCCACCTAAAAGGGAGATCCGAGCGGTTTGGCTGACTACTGTTTATGGCCTCGACTGGCCGCATAGACCTGCCACTGACGCACGCAGTCGCCTGGCGCAACAGCAAGCCCTGACAGAGATACTCGACCGTCTGCAAGCGGCCAATTTCAACATGGTCTTTTTGCAGACGCGCCTTCGCGGGGACGTGATCTATCGTTCGAAGATCGAGCCTGCAAGTTCCACATTCAGCGGACGTTTGGGAGAGCTACCTGGATATGACCCATTGGCCTTTGCCATAGAGGAATGTCACAAGCGAGGCATGGAGTGCCATGCGTGGTTTGTCACCTTCCCGGTGGGCACCGAGAAGCATGTCAAGGAGATGGGTAAACGATCGGTGGTTCGCAAGCATCCCAAACTTTGCAAACGACACAACGGCGAGTGGTATCTCGACCCTGGCGTGCCCGGCACAGCTGATTACCTGCTCTCCTTGGTGAAAGAGATCGTGGAGGGCTATGATATTGACGGCATTCATTTCGACTATATCCGCTATCCCGAGGAGGCCAAGACATTCCCGGATAGCAAATTATACAACCAATCAGGGAAAAAACGTCCGTTGGCGGATTGGCGCAGGGAGAACATCAACCGAATGGTCTATCGGTTTTACGACTATGTGAAGCAGGTGAAACCTTGGGTACAGGTGAGCAGCTCGCCCTTAGGCAAATACAGCCGGATCGAGCAGGTGCCCAATGCCGGATGGACAGCCTATGAGAGTGTCTATCAAGATCCCAAGCGCTGGTTAGAGGCGGGCAAGCAAGACATGCTTGTCCCCATGATGTATTACCTGCACAAGAACTTCTTCCCCTTTGTGGATAACTGGGTATCGCTGAGCAATGGACGACTGATCGTCCCGGGCTTGGGAGCCTATCGGATGGACAAGAGCGAGGCGGATTGGACCGTCAACGACATCACCGACCAGATCGATTACAGCCGCTATTTTGGAGGTGCGGGATGCGCCTTCTTCCGCTGCGGCAATGTGCTCTACAACGAGAAGGGGCTGTATCAAGAGCTGCGGGATCATTATTATCCCTATCCCGCCCAGCTGCCACCCCTCACCTGGCTCAACGATCGCGTGCCCAACGCCCCCAAAGAGATCCGTGTGGCAAGGGAGGGCGACGAGTTATGTCTGACCTGGGACAAGCCTGCCGACGAGCCTGCGGATTTGACCTACACGGTCTATTATGCCTTGAACGACTCGATAGACAGCCGCTCCGCCCACAACATCTTGGCCACGCTGGTACATGGGGAGAGGCTTTACCTGCCGGTAGATACCCTGCGGGAGCAAGGCTACACCTTCTCCGTCTCCGCTTCGACCCGCTACCATGTGGAAAGTGCCCCCTCACCCACCACCTATTACTATCTTTCCAAGTATGTGAAATGAGCAAGTCAATCGCATTTTAGTTCATAATTCATAATTAGATTGTATCTTTGCGACGCAAAATAAGCGCAGAAAAACGATATTTTTTTCACGCGGTTTGCAGCGTTTCGGTCACAGCTTGCATCTGTGCAATCGAAGAGCTTCCCCGAAAGAAGGGTTCAATAGCACATTGAATGGACGAACTACAACTGATAGAGGGTTGTCGGAAGGGCGATAGACGTGCGCAGAAGGCACTGTATGAGACCTTTTCCCGCAAGATGATGAGCGTTTGCCTTCGCTACGTGAGCGATTGGGAGACAGCTCGTGATCTCTTGCAAGAGGGTTTCGTAAAAGTCTTTACCCACATCGACAGCTACACCGGGAATGGTTCCTTCGAGGGGTGGATCCGGAAGATCTTTGTCAACAGTGCTTTGGAGTATTTAAGACACGCGGATGTACTGCGGGAATCGACCGACTTAGACCAAACGGCAGAAGTGGCACAGACCGACAGCTCACCCCTATCGGACATCTCGGCCGCAGAGCTCATGCAGTTGGTCCAAAGCCTTCCCGCTGGTTTCCGAACGATTTTCAACCTCTTCGCTATCGAAGGGTATTCGCACAAGGAGATCAGCGAGCGATTGCACATCACGGAGAGCACCTCCCGTTCGCAATACACACGGGCAAAGCAGCTGTTGCAACGAAAGGTCAATGCCTTATATGGAGAAAGAAGATGATGAACGAGGAACGAGATAAATGGGATGAGGCCATTCAGGCCAAACTGTTCGACCACGAGGTGGAGCCAATGCCAGAAGATTGGGCAGCGATAGCCAACCGACTGCCCGAAAGGCAGCCTGTCGCCTTTCGTTATTGGTCAGCTGCCGCAGCCGCGGTCTTAGCCCTCGTTGTAGGCGGCGGTATCTACCTGTTCGAGCCAGATCCAGCGGTAGTTCGTCTGGCCGATGAGACAAGGGGCATGGGAACAGACACTCCTGCCGCTCCTGCCGCTGCGCCTTCTGTGCCGCCTATTTCAGCGGCTACCACACCTTCGGTCACCTCCTGGGTGGCCCAAGCCCATCCTTCCCGATCACTTCGGGCCTCCGCGCAACAACCTGTCGAGCAAGCCACGGCTCAGGAAACAGCCCAAATAGCCGTGGTTGAGCCCTTACAGCGTGAGGAGGCTCCACAGGAAGAGGAGGCTCCTCAAACGCCGGTCGTCAGCCAACAACCTCGCACCAAAGCGGCTGATGCCGCAGCACCCACACCCCTACAACCCGCTAAACAACGGAGATGGAGCTTTGGGATGGGAGCTGGCAACCTTTCGGTCGGGACATCACAACTGGTGCCGCACTATGTGACCAACAGCGCGGCTTTACGCAGTGAAAACCTGATGAGCATGAACACATGGGGTGCGATCAAAGAGGCCTCACCCAAGACGGATATCCAGCATCATACGCCTATCAGCTTTGGAGTTTCGGTAAGCCGACAGCTTTCCAACCGCTTCTATTTACAGACGGGATTGAATTATAGCTATCTGCGTTCGGAATGGTCCACCAATGGCACCTACCACACCGAGACCGATCAACGTTTGCATTTCCTGGGATTGCCTCTCTCGATCGCCTATCGCATCGCCGAGTGGAACCGTTTCCTGTTCTATGCTTCTGCCGGAGGCATGGCTGAGGTCAATGTGGCAGGCAAACAACAGTTACAACTTTTCAGCGACGAGATCGCTATTGTTAAACAAACGGAACATATCCGCATGAAAGAATGGCTGTGGTCGGTGAATGGTAAAGTGGGGGTCAGCTATCCAATCATTCGGTTTGTGAGTGCCTTCGGAGAGGTCAGTGCCAACTATTATTTTGACAATGGCAGCACGATCGAGACCATTCATTCAGAGAAGCCGTTTACAATCGGGTTCAACATGGGATTCAGGTTGGGATTTTAAGAGCATAAAAATGAATCAATAAAAATAGTATCATTATTAAACAACAAGAGAAAATGAAAGTATTTAAGTGGATGGGCACGCTCGCAGTAGCTGTGTCATTATTAACCTCCTGTTTAGGAGAGTCAGACAACCGCTTCACTCGTCAAGGATTTGCGGTAGCAGGTGTATCTGAGAAGAGTTACAAAACGGTGTTATATACCTCTTATGGCCCCATGTATTCCGCCAACCTGATGTCGCAGGTGGTTGATGGCGCTTGTTACACGGTTCAGTATGAGGTGGATCTGAACGCTCCTGAGAACAAGACCCAGACCATGGATTACTACACGGCAACCATCACGGTGTTTGATGAGGTCAGCAAGGGCAACACGGTCTTCTATAATGTCCCCGATACCACGACGATGATGGCAGAAGAGCAAGTAGTGACCAACGTGGCAGGTTTCACCGGTGAGGTGGGTGGCTACCTGAACGGCTACCTGTTCCTCAATGCGACATTGAACGAGCTGAAGGAGCAAAAGAACAACTTCACGCTCTACTGGGATCGTAGCAAGGAGGCAGAAGAGAACAGCGAAGGCATTCCTACCTATACCCTGTTCTTACGTGTCGTGAAGATCGCTGATGGCACGGGTTCGGCAGCAACCTCCACCAATGAGATCCGGGCTTATCGCCTGAAAGAGGTGATCGACGCTGTCAACAAGACAGAGGCTGAGAAAGGCTCTGATCGTTTCAACCTCCGGATCAACTACATCAAAGAGGCCTCTGAGGAGGGCAAACCGAGCTGGGACAAGTACGATTATCAGTTCGCTGTTTACAAGGAATCCTAAACGAAAAAGAGGGTGGTCTCCCACCCTCTTTTTTGTTACCATCCGATAAGCGCCTTACTACTCACCCGTGGCATGGCCCAATTTCTGATTTAAATAATCCATCTTTTTCGCAGATTTGGCCTTGAGCGTCTCCATCGCATGAATATCACTTAAGACCGTGGCTAAATCAAAGGTTTTCACGATAGCCTCCTTATCCGCGTCGGCCATATAAATGGTATAGGGTTTTCCGCCCTTGTACTCCACCTTGATTCGCTCCTTCGCGTTGGCATAGATCAGTTTAACCGCCGACTCACAATGTTCTCCTTTATAGGTCACCACCTCTGTTGTCTGTCCTAAATCCGTAAAACGGTAGTTCAAGCCGCCATCAAAAGGAATCGTCGCAGTCTCCGCCTCTTGTCCATCCTTCGTAGAGAGCCTGACGCTGGTGTGCTCGATCGGCTTACCGCCATAAAAGACACTGGCCAAATACATCTCACCCTCCTCATTGACACCACACCGCACATAGCAACGTTGCACATTGCGCTCAATGGTCTGTCGCTTCCAGATGTAATGGCCAATCTCCTCATAGGCGGAATCCTTCTCGAAAACAAAGCCCGCTTTGAGTCCGACCAACTCCTCCCTCTTGATCGGCAACACACTATCACAGAAAGCGATATTGCGCTCCGCCTCCTTCCACTCTACCTGACGCATCAAGTTCAGCGCCTGGCGTAACACCGTGACCTCCTTCGGATAGAGCATTTTAATACTGTCGATCTCATTCTTCGCACCAAAAAACTCATTGCGTTCATAGAGAGCTTGCGCCTGAGCCAAACGCTCCTCGGCCGCTCTCCGATCACCCTCACAAGCGGTCAGCAAAGCAGCCACTAACGGGATATAAATCGCTATCTTTTTCATCTTCGACCTTTCTCATTTACTGTATGTCCGCGAAAGTACATGAAAATTTGCGTATCTTTGCGGCAATTAGGGTTCATTTTAAAAGCGAACAGTATTTTAAACTATGTATATTAGCGAAGAAGAGATATTGGATCACCTCAACACCAAGCCCTTTCGACTCATTGCTGAGGCGGCGGACGAGTTGGGCGTGGAGGCCTATGTGATAGGTGGGTATGTGCGAGACCTCTTTCTGAATCGTCATTCAAAAGATATTGACATCGTAGCCGTTGGAAGCGGCATTGAGCTGGCCAAAAAGGTAGCACATAAGTTCGGACGCAAGGTATCGCTTTCCGTATTCAAGAACTTTGGAACCGCACAGGTGAAATGTGATGACTTGGAATTGGAGTTTGTCGGTGCCCGCAAGGAATCATACAGCCATGACAGTCGGAAGCCGGTGGTGGAGAATGGCTCCTTGGAGGACGACCAAAACCGCAGAGACTTCACGATCAACGCCATGGCCCTATGCCTGAATGCCGATCGGTATGGAGAGTTGGTGGATCCATTTGGCGGGATTGATGACCTGGAGGACTTGACGATCCGTACACCGCTTGATCCGGATATTACCTTTAGTGATGACCCTTTGCGCATGATGCGAGCCATTCGCTTCGCCACGCAGCTGGGCTTTTTCATCGAGCCAGACACCTTTGAGGCCATCGAACGCAACAAGGCACGCATCGAGATCATCTCCCGCGAGCGTATCGTGGACGAGTTGAACAAGATCATACTCTCCCCCAAGCCCTCCTACGGCTTTGAGCTGTTAGACCAATGCGGGTTGTTAGACTATATCTTCCCTGAATTGACAGCCTTGAAAGGGGTAGAGACCAAAGAAGGCATTGGCCATAAAGATAACTTCGCCCATACCCTGATGGTCTTGGACCGCTTGAGCCGCACGACCGACAAACTTTGGCTACGATGGAGCGCCCTGTTCCATGATATAGCCAAGCCCGCCACGAAACGATTTGACAACCGATTGGGATGGACGTTCCACAACCATAATTTCATCGGCGAGAAAATGATTCCCGGCATCTTCCGGAAGATGAAACTGCCGATGAACGAGAAGATGAAGTATGTACAGAAAATGGTGAGCCTTCACATGCGCCCGATCGCCTTGTCAGACAATGAGGTGACCGACTCCGCCATTCGCCGTTTGCTGTTCGACGCAGGGGATGACATCGACGATCTGATGCTGCTTTGCGAAGCGGACATCACCAGCAAGAACCCGGACAAGGTGCGCCGCTTCTTGGAGAATTTCCGAGAGGTGAGGGCTAAGTTGGCGGAGATAGAGGAGAAAGACCGTGTGCGCAATTTCCAACCACCCATCAGTGGCGAGGAGATCATGCAACTCTTCGGATTGACCCCCTCCCGCCCGGTAGGTGTCTTGAAAGAGGCGATCAAGAATGCCATACTCGATGGCGTGATCCCCAACGAGTATGAGCCGGCCAAAGCCTTCCTCTTGGAGAAGGCGGCTGAGATGGGAATCACCCCTATAGCCTAACCACCTCCACCTTACTGCTTGAGCTGTGTCCCTCCTGGATCACCTGGATCTGTACGGGGATACGCTCTCGCAACTCCTCCACATGGCTGATGAGACCTACCTGACGATGGTTATGTTTGTGCAACATCCGCAGGGTCTGTACAGCCTGCTGGAGATGCTCCTCGCTGAGGGTGCCAAAACCCTCGTCGATAAAGAGTGTATCCACCTTGAGATCCGCTGAAATATCAGACAACGCCAATGCCAAGGAGAGCGACACCAAGAAGCTCTCACCACCCGAAAGGGTGCTTGCCATCCGGCGAGTATAACCTTGATAGGCATCCTCCAACGAAATGATAAAGGTGCCAGGCACTACCTGCAATTGATAGCGATTGGTCAGCATTTGCAGATAGTGATTAGCCGCATGGATCAAATGGCCCAACACATAGCTTTGCGCTATCTTCCGGAAACGTTGCCCATCCGCACTGCCCAACAGCTCATTGAGCCTACTCCACCGTGTATAGAGGAGTTTACGTTTTTCCGCCTCCTCCATCAAATGCAGCTGGTTGCTTCTGTTTTGCGCATCTCGCTCCAACTGACTCCGAAGCGTTCCTTTCCGCACCAGACTATCCTTCAAAGCCTGCTCCTGCTGGGCCAATAACGACTCCAAGTAGGCCGGTTGCGTCTCTTCCTCCGTCATCGGCGGCTTTTGCGCAGCCAGCGCAGTCTGATCCTGCTGAATCTGACGCAATGCGGATTCCCGTTCCACCCGCAACTGTCGGATAGCCTCATTCGCCCGGCTCTTTTCGGCAATCCATGTGGGAGCATACTGATCCAACTCCGCCAACCGGGTCAACGTATATTCGGGATGAGCCTCCACATAGCGATCCAACTCCGCTTGCAACCGCTCCTGTTGCTGTTGGTTATTGGCCGCCTGATCCAAGGCTGAGCGCAAATCCGCATAGAACTGGTTCCACTCCGCCACAGGTTGCTTTACGTTAGCTTCGCCCACTACCGGCAAATCCTGCCAAGCGGGTTGACAACGCCAAACCTCCTGCCGGATCGTCTCAACCTGCTCCAGCAGCTCCCGCAAACGGCTCTCCTCTTGCGCAACCTGTTGTTCCTCCTGTTGCCAGCGCATATAGCGTTCAGACGCTTCCCTCAACTGACGCAAGAACTCCTCTGGATGGGTTGACCAGACCGCCTGCCAAGCCGGGACAGCCTCCAACATAGCCTCCATTCTTTCCGCTGTCTGTTGAGCCTGTGTTTGATGAGTCGCTAACTGACTACGATGATTCTCCAAGCTCTTGGCCACCAAGGCCACTGAACGATCACACTTAGCCAACTTTTGCTGCATCGCCTCATGCGCCTTACGAGCCTTTTCTAAGGCCTGACGAACCTGCTCCACCACCTCTCGCTCAAAACGTTCAGCCGCCTCGATCTGTCGATCGGTGGCCGACTGCCTGGCCGTGAGGATCCGCTCATAATCGGCCAAGGTTTGCATGGTCTGCTCATTCACCTCCGTTATATGGCACTGTTGGCAATCAGACACGCTACGTTCCGCTTTCGCTTGAAGAGCCACTCGCTCCTTTTCGAGTGCTCTCTGCCGCTCCTCTGCCAACTCCTGTTGCAAGATGTATGCTGAACTGACCTTCGCCAACCGCTCCTGTTGCTCCTCCATCTGCTTTTGAGCCGCTCGCAACTGCGCCTCCACCTCCCGATAAGCCTGATCCCATACGGCCTCATGCGGAAGCGGATCTGGAATCACCTGCCCACAGACCGGACAATGATCCCCCGCCTTCAATTGCGCCCGCATCGCTTTCGCCCACTTGTCGATGGTGCGTTTCTGCGCCTCCCAATGCTGTTGACAAGTGGCGAAGAAGGATTTATATTGCGCGTCCAACTGCTGTTCCACGACCTGCTGACGAGCCAACTCCGCTTGCTTGGCCACACAAGCCGCTGCCTCCTGCTCATGCTGAGCCAGGAGCTGCTTCGCCTCCATCCAAGCCTGCAAGCTATGCTTTGCGTTGTTGAGTAAGAGTCTCTTTTGGTTGCATAGCTCTTTCGTCTGGCGTAAAGCTGGCAGGCCCATCTGCTCGAACACCTGCTGCTGAGCCATTAGTTGATCCTGTAGATCCGCTACCTGCCGCTGGGCTTCTCCCGCCTTGGCCTGTACCTTCTCCCACTCGACTTGCAGCGATTGCCCCTGTGCCGTTTCTTGCGCAATCTCATGGGTCAACCGCTGAGCTGCCTCTTTCAGCTGCCTCCATTGGGCGACCTTCTCCGCGATCACCTGACTCTGCGCATAGACCGGGGCTTTCTCCCCCTCCGCTCGCAAGGCCAACCGCAGCTGCTCCACCTGCGCCTGACACGCCATTCGCTGACGTTGCCATCCACACAACCCTTGCGATAGGCGCAGATAAACGGACTGTTTCTTTTGAAGTTCCTGCTGCCATACGGCTGCTTGCGACACACACAGCCGCCAATTACGTGCTAACGCACGCACCTCAATCGTCTCTTTCCATGCGCTTACCTCCTGCTCTTGCCGACGGAAATCGGCTGACTCCATCTGGCTGACGATCGCTGCCCGTCGCTCCTCAGCAATCTTTCGCTTCTGGCTCAAAGCCTCAAACTGCGTCAACCAATCTCGTTTGCGCAGCGTTACAGCCTTCGCCGTTTGCAGCTGTTCGATCGATAAATCCAACTGCCTCAACTGCTCCTGGTAGTCGGCAATCTCCGCTTCGGAAAATAGCTGAACCGCCTCTACCTCCTGTCTTTTCAGCTGATAATCGACCTCTTTCTGACGGGTTATCTCATAGATCTTCCGGCCAATCCGCGCATAAGCCTCCATGCCGGTAATCTTCTCCAAGATAATCGCCTTCTCATTGTCGTTACTATTGAGGAAACGGGTGAACTCTCCCTGCGCCAATAGCGTAGTTCGGCAGAACTGGCCAAAGTCTAAACCGACAGCCCTTTGAATAGCCGCTTTTACCTCCTGTACCCGGGTCAGTAACTGCCCCGTTCGCACATTCAACAAACTCCACTGCCTATCCTGTAATTTGGCATTCTCCCGTTTACGCGCACGAGCCACGCTCCATTGCGCCTCATACGTCACCCCATCACTTCCCTCGAAGCTGAGTTTCACATAGGCCTCTCCTGTATGCTGACGCATCAACTGACGAGGGTCTTTGATGGAAAGCGAGTCTTTCACCTCATCAAACCTACCCTCCATCTTCAGGTTTCTCATCCGAGGGGTATCGTCATACAACGCCAAGCAGATCGCATCAAGCAAGGTTGATTTGCCCGACCCGGTTTTTCCTGAGATCAAGAACACCTCGCTATCTACCAATGGAGCTGCTTCGAAATCAACCGTCGCATCCTCAATCGAGGCAATGTTATGCAATGTGAGCTGTTTTAATTTCATAGGTCATTCGCTTATTCCTCCCGCTCCTCCGCTTGAAGCTGGGTCAAGGTCTCTTTAAACAAGGAGACCAAATCCTCCTCGAAGTCGATCCCCTTATCTTTCGCGTACAACGTGGCAATGTCTAATGGGCTGAGTTGTTGAATCTCGGCGGTCGTGAACATACGTCCTCCCTCACTGTCCGACTTGCGTTCCTTCCGTTGCGCCTGAATCAAGCAGAATCGGCAAGTCTTCCCCTCCGCAATCGAAGCGGCCTCCATCTGGGCTCCGGGAGGCAAAAAGTCGTCCACCTCCACACGCAGTCGGATATAACCAGGTTGCTCATCGGGGAAAGCTTGGAAGAGGGATTTGACGTTGTCCCAATCAGCAGCCTCCGAAACAGGCAGGGTAATCAGCGGCCGAGGATTCATCATCTCAATCGCCTCAACACGCGGTGCATCCCCGTGGTGATCAAGCTCCACCCATGACACGGAATGCGGATAGCACTCATCAAAATGAACCGGCAAAGGCGAACCACAATAGCGTGCCCGACCCTCGCTGCCTCTCACCTCCTGCGCATGGTGGATATGCCCCAAGGCCAAGTAGTCATAACCGGATCCAAAAAGCGAGAGATCCCATCCCTCGATACCTCCGACAGCTTCACCCTCAGCATCCGCATGGCCCGTAGCGTCGCTTCCCGACACATAGGTATGAGCCGTTAAGATCACCGGCAATCGCTCCGGGTTACGTTCAGCCACCCGATCCAAGAGCCGCTGGAAAAAACCTTCCGGCAGATTGCGCTCATGCACATAAGGCACACCCACTACAAACCCTTTGCCTGGAAGTTCTACGATATAATGGTCTGGCGACTCTTCCCGGTTCACTAACCCAATGGCTATCACGCCCAAGGCCTCCCAAGCCGTCCGAAAGATCTCATGGCGAGTAGCGCTGTCGTGATTGCCCGCCAACAACAGGATCTTCATAGCCGGAGCCGCCGCACGAATACGCATCAAGGCATTGATAAACAGTTGTTGCGTGGCGGCATTCGGTTGTACCGTGTGATACACATCTCCGCAGAGCAAGAAAAGATCGGGCTGTCGCTCCGCTACGATACGAGTGATCTGATCCAGCATCGCCTGTTGCTCTTCGCTCCGATCGTAGTTATAGAGGGTATGCCCCAAATGCCAATCGCTGGTATGCAAGACCTTCATGCCGCCATTCTCCCCTTATTGCAGCGCACGAATACGCAGCTCAATGCCACTGCCCTCCAGCAAGGCCGGTAAGGTCTCAGCCACAGGAGTCTGACTATAATGGTAGGGATAGAACACCTTGGGCTTGATCACCCGAGCCGCACGAGCCGCCTGCTCCGGTGTCATGGTATAGGGCTGGTTCACGGGCAGGAAAGCCACATCTATATCCTTCAGATTGCTCAGTTCTGGAATGTCCTCTGTATCACCAGCCACATAGACCCGAAAACCGTCAAAATCGAGCACATAACCGTTGTCTCTATTTTTCGGATGAAATTTGTCTCTTCCTTCGGTCGTATTATAAGCAGGCACAGCTTCAATCTTGATTCCCTGCCACGTCTTCGTGTCGCCATTACGCATCACCTGCGCCTTGGGATTCTCCACCTGCTCGGCAGCCGCAGGATTGGCGATCACCGTCGTTCCCTCCTTGCGCAACGCCTCGATCGCCTTCAGATCCAAATGATCGCCATGCGCATGACACACCAGAATCAAGTCGGCCTTGGGGAAGGCACTATAATCGGCATACTCCGAAACAGGATCGATCTGAATCTGTTTTCCATCATAGCTCATAGCCAAACTACCATGACGCACAAACGTAATGGTCAACTCCTTGCCTGCGGGCGTACGGAAACGATCCGAAGCGAAATCTGCCGCCATCACACCAATGGTCATACACAATCCCAAACACACACTTACAGCTTTACTCCAACACATCATGATCTATCGTTTTAAAGTTATTCTGACAAATAGCGAACCTCTTGCCCACGCACAGCCTCATTCACCTGCCCATCGCTATAGGCTAACTGCCCATTGACGAAAGTTTTCCAGACCGCATGGTGGAACGTATAGCCCTCGAAAGGCGACCATCCACATTTATAAAGGATGTTCTCCGGAGCGACTGTCCAGGTGGCCTGCGGGTCGATCAGCACCAAATCCGCATAATAACCAGGACGGATATAGCCCCGACGGTCGATACGGAACAGGTCAGCCGGATGGTGTGTCATCTTCTCCACCACCTTCTCGTACGTGAAGCGTCCCTCCATCGCCAACTCCAACATCACGATCAGCGAGTGCTGAATCAACGGGCCCCCTGAAGCCGCTTTCAAGCAGGAACCCTCCTTCTCGCTCAGTAGATGAGGCGCATGGTCCGTCGCGATAATGTCGATCGTATTGTCATTGACTGCCGCCCGTAAGGCTGTCCGATCCGCCAACGACTTGATCGCTGGATTCCACTTGATGCGGTTGCCAAACAGGGCATAGTCGCCATCGTGGAACCACAGATGATGCACACAGACCTCGCCAGTGATTCGCTTCTCCTTCAACGGCAGACTGTTGCTCAACAGTGACAGCTCACGCTGCGTGGAAAGATGCAAGATATGCAAGCGAGCGTTCAGGCGAGTAGCCAACTCCACGGCCTCAGCGGAACAACGATAGCAGGCCTCCTCGTCGCGAATCTTGCTGTGGAAAGAGATGTCCAGATCCTCCCCATACAGACGTTTATATTCCTCGATATGCTGCTTGATGATGGATTCCTTCTCCGCATGGATAGCGATCAGCATACCGCTCTCCCCGAAGATACGCTCCAAGGAGCCGGGATTATCCACCAGCATGTTGCCCGTCGATGAGCCCAAGAAAAGTTTCAATCCGGGCACTCGGCTCCGATCCAATCGCTGGATCTCCGCATAATTGTCGTTCGTTCCACCGAAGAAGAAGGAGTAGTTGGCCCGTGAGACAGCCGCAGCCCGATCCCACTTACCTTGGAGCGCCTCGATCGTAGTGGTTTGCGGCTTTGTGTTAGGCATGTCCATATAGGTCGTGACACCGCCAGCCACAGCCGCCCGGCTCTCGCTCTCGATGTCACCCTTATGGGTCAATCCCGGATCCCGGAAATGCACCTGATCGTCGATCACACCCGGCATCAGCCATTTCCCAGTCGCATCGATCACCTCATCTGCGCCGTTCCACACACCTTCGGGAACGGTACCCTCAAACACATCGGCGATTTGCTCACCCTCTACCAAGACGCTCCCCATAAACGAACGCCCCTCGTTAATTATCTTTGCGTTAGCAATCAGTCTTTTCATCTCACCCAATTTCAGTTCTAATTTCTCAATCCTATTTATGCGCTTGCGGATACTTACGGAAGAAGCTCCACCATTTCAACTGCAATACCCCGAACAGTGCCTCGCCAAAGATCGAGCTGTTCATCTTGGAGACACCCAACACCCGATTGACAAAGATAATCGGCACCTCCACTAATTTGAAACCACACTTGTAAGCCGTGAACTTCATCTCCACCTGGAAAGCATAGCCCTTGAAATGGATCTTATCCAATCCGATTGTCTCCAGCACCACACGTCGGTAGCACTTGAAGCCTGCCGTCGTATCATGAATAGCCATGCCCGTCACGATCCGCACATAGACAGAGGCGAAGTAAGACATCAGCACCCGTCCCAACGGCCAGTTCACCACGTTCACCCCATTGCAATAACGAGAACCGATCGCTACGTCAGCGCCCTGCTCCGCACAAGCCGCATAAAGCCGAGGCAGATCGTTCGGATTATGACTGAAGTCAGCATCCATCTCAAACACAAAATCATACTTATGCTCGATAGCCCACTTGAACCCACAAATATAGGCCGTACCCAACCCCAACTTGCCGGAACGCTCCACCAAGAAAAGCCGATCGGGAAACTCCTGCTGCATACGTTTCACGATGGCGGCCGTACCGTCAGGAGAACCATCATCAATAATCAGAATATGAAATTTCTTCTCCAAGCCAAAAACAGCCCGGATAATGGCCTCAATATTTTCCTTCTCGTTGTAAGTAGGAATAATGACTATACTATCAGACATATTCATTGTATTACGCATTCTATAACCTTGCCAAAGGTACACTTTTTTCCAAATATGCCAAGCGGGTGCTGTCACTTTCTCTACAGCACCCGCTTTTTAGTCGATCACTCCATGGAGAATCTGATCATCTCGCACAAAAAACGCTTATTCCAAGGCACGCAAAAGGGCACGCCCCTCCTGAAGCATCTGCTCCACATTCACCTCTGGCCCTATAACAACGGGAGCAAACTTCTGCAATTCCGAGTTCAAGCGAGTGAGTTTATTCCCCTTCAACTCCTTACGCAAGATGCGGATCTTCTCAAAATCTTGGATACCCTCCACCAATCGCTTCATACGGATGCTACTACCTCCCGGATAAACCAAGGCGCAATCACCTGCCGGCCAAGTGCGGAAGCGGCTGTCTTGCCAAGCCTCCTTGACCCAACTGTTGTAAGCCCAACGCAGATAACCGCTGTAACCGGCTGCCATCGCATGCCAACCCAAGAAGGCACTCTCAGCGGGAGCGGAGAAGGTAAAGGTGTTGGGACGTTCGGGGCTACAGCAGGTGTAGAAGGTCACCCGATTGCCCTTGTCCAGATGGCTGCTCAACTGCTCCAACGTGAGCAAAGGCTGCTCGTAGGAGAAGCTGATGTCATACATACGCTCGGCCACCTCGGGTCCGAAATAGTTGACCGCCCCTTTCACACGCCACTGCTTATCTGCCTTGTATAATACGGTATAAGCGGGTTCCAAGAGATGCTTGGGACGCTCATCCATCGCGATACAGGTCTTCCCAAACCAACCTTTTGCCTTCAAGTGAGCCGCAAAATCTTTCAAGAAGGGCAACAGGTAGGCCTCATACTCCTCCGAGCCAGGATTCAGTTTCAACTGGCGAGTGCAATTGGTTCCTTCATCGTAATACTCGAAAATCAAATGCCATGGCACAATCGTATAGCAATCAATCTGCTCCGTGATGCCACAGCTCATCATGAACTCCACCCAACGGTCGAACACGGCATAATCGTAACTCCAAGAGCCATCCACAGCCTTCCGCTTACCGATCATACTCTCGAAAGGATCCTCCGTCTGTGAGTTCCAAGGATGTTGGATGATGCTGGTCGTAATCACCTTCTGCCCGGCTGCCGCCAGTTCCTCCATCAACGGACGCATCAAATCGAAATGCGCTTGGCTCCACAGGGGAACTTGATGAAAACGGGCCACCGCATAGGGGTTCTGCCACAAATCCAAATGGAACGCCCAATCTGCGGGTTTCGGCAACTGCCGCTTGCTGACTTGCAGCGTGAATGGAAGACTTAACGATTGTCCATCGCATGTAGCAGTCAGCGTGCCCTTATACTTGCCTGGCAGAGCCGACTCCGGTACCTGAATCTCTATCCACAACGGACGTACCGTTTGCGACTCAACCGTCATCACAGGCGCAGGATCCAAGCGGTCAGCCACCAAGAAAGAGTCGAAGGCCGCAGTCAGATGTGCCCCATGATTCTCTTTTCCACTTTTATCCAAATAACTATCTGTCAATACATAGCGTACAAAATAGGTATGTACGGCCTCGGCAGGTATCACCTCCTTGCCACAACGCAAGTCACTCACCGAGAATCGTAACTGCTGGATGGCTTGTGGTGCCAACAGGACGGCTTGTGCGTTCACTCGCTCCCCTCTCCAAGCATACAGCTCCAACTTTTTTGTCGATGTCGGTACCTCATTCTTCTGATACCGCAGATCTGTCGTTCCCCAACCTAACTCTACCTGCTTCACCGCTTGCCAAGGTGCGGAAGGAGCCGGATGCGGATCCGCACACTCCCGATCAACCTGTTGCGCAAATAGGGGCATAGCCGCCAAGATAAGCCCCGCCAACACTAAAATCTTTTTCATGATATATAAAACCATTAACTAATTGATAATCCTTGTCAACGAGCCGTCATGCGCTTGATGATACTGTACGCATTATAGATGCCAAGCTCTCCAGCCTTACTCAAATCAGCGATACCGTCTGTTGCCTGTCCTAAAGAGAGTTTTGCCAATCCTCGATTGAAATAGGCAGCCGCAAAGTCTGGATCGCGACGAATCGCCTCGTCATAATCCACAATCGCCGCCCGGAAATCACGTTGCGCACAACGCAAATTAGCCCGGTTGAAATAGGCAAACACAAAGCTGGGATTCAACTGGATCACTCGATCATAATCACGGATGATCTGCTCGTGCTCCACCGCCCGCTTGTTGTCTCGCAGTTGGGCGGTCGTCACATCATTCTGCTTCCCGGTGGCAGGACGGGCAGATTTACCAATATTCAGATTCATCGTGCCATTCGTCAAGTCATAGCTCTCTGCATCCGATTGTTGAGATTGATTGTAGATTAATTGCTTGTAACGCTCTACCGCCCGACAGAAATAGGCCAACGAGAAATCGGGATTCAACTCGATCACGCGGTTCAGGTCGGCGATCGACTCATTGAAGTCCTGCACCAACATGAAATCCATCGCACGTCCAAAAAGGGCATAAGCATTGCTCGGATCTCGATCAATACGAGCGCTATAATCATCAATAGACTGGAAATGACGAGCAATTTGATCCTCCGTCAAAGCCCCCTCCTCATTGGTCAGACGAAGCTGGTGGCTCAATACCATCAGTCGGTTAAACTCCTCGACCGATTTATCATAATAAACCAATTTCTTCACGGGATCCGGCTTCTCGTAATAGGTCAGCACAAACTGTGGCTCCAGATCAACACGCACATTGCGGTCTTGCACACGCCCACGCACCTCGCTTTGGTATTTGCTCTTTCGTTCTGTCTCCTTATCATACACCACCAAGCGATTGAACTTATTGATGTTTCGATCGGATTCCTCACGGGTGTTGCGCTCCTCGTCCGTCACGTCGGCGTTAGCTGTGGCATTCTCCTTCTTAGGCAATTGTCCCTTCTTGGCCTGCTCTTCCATACGAATAGCCGCCCAATAATCCCGATCCGCCCCTGCTACATCACCCAACTTCCGTTTGGCCTCTGAACGGCTGATAAATCCAGGCAAGAAGGTAGGGTATTGATTCAACACCACATCGTAGTCGTCGATCGCTCCCCGATAATCTCCGGTCTCAAAACGAAGCAGCGCTCTGTTATACAAAGCCATGTAGTTATCCGGTTGTTGCTCAATCACCACATCAAAGTCTTCGATGGCCCGGTTGTTATCTCCCACCTGGAAACGCAGCAACCCTCGATTGAAACGAGCAATTAAGTTTTGGGAATCCAAGTCAATCACTTGGTCATAATCAGCCATCGCTCCACGCAGGTCATTCATCTGATAGCGCACCAGTCCTCGATTGATATAATAACCACTCTCACGGGTATCAAATCGCAATGCCTCATTGAGGTCGTCTAATGCCTCTTGGAAATGGCCCATTTGATAATGCAGAATCGCTCGATTGCCATAAGCTGGTGGGTAATAGGGATCCATTGAGATCGCCTTATTGTAATCCGCCAAGGCTTTTAAGGTGTCTCCCTCCTCAATATACATGGCACCACGGGAAAGGTAGGTCATGGCATACTTGGGATGGGCGGTCAGCAACTCATCAAAGGCCTGCTCTGCCCCCTTATAATCCTTTTTCTGGATATAGGCGACCGCCATATTGACCAACATCTGCCTATCCGCAGGCTTGAACTCCAATCCCTTCTTATAATCCTCAATCGCCCCATCAAACACATCCTGGCTCTGACGAGCGATGCCCCGTGCGTAATAGGCTTGCGTTAAAAAAGGGTTCCGCTGAAGACAAAGCGAACAGTCTTCTTCGGCACCCTTGTAGTCATCCAAATTGATCTTGGCAACAGCCCGGTAGAAATAGGGCTCAGCCAACCATGGCTTCGCCTTTATGACTTGGTTAAAATACTGGATAGACAGCACATAATCCTCAAAATAGAGGGCATTGCGGCCAATTGCCAATACGCGATCAGTATTGATTTGCGCATGTAACGCAACAAAGATACACTGTATGATTAAAAAGAGAATTGCCTTCTTCATCCTTATATAGCTGATTCGGAAGGCAAATGTAAGTAATTTATCTTACTTTCCCGCTATTTTCACCATTATTTACCGACTGCCTTTGCCCGGTATGAGCAACGAGCTGTACCTTTAATGATACTGTTCAGCTTGCTCTTATTCAATTGCCGACGAATCGCTGAGACATTGTCAATGAACACGTGGCCTGTAAGGTGCTCACACTCATGCTGCACGATACGAGCTGCAAACCCAGAGATCGTCTCCTCATGCGCTTGCCAATCCGCATCGAAATATTGGATACGAATAGATTTCGACCGACTCACCTTCTCGTGTACACCAGGAAGGCTCAAACAACCCTCTTCCATGGAGTCCGTATCCGCACTCTTCTCCAGGAACACAGGATTGATCATTGCCCGCTTAAAACCTGCACACTCCGGGAAATCATCTTTCAATACATCGCCATCTATCACCAACAACCGCAGAGACAAACCCACCTGCGGAGCGGCCAATCCTACGCCATCCGCCTTGTACATGGTCTCAAACATATTGGCTATGAGTTGTTTCAACTCAGGATAATCTTTCGTAACCTCTTCAGCCTCTTTCCTAAGGACAGGCTGACCATACAAATAAACCGGTAAAATCATAAATTCAAACGATATTTTTTACTTTCTAAATAGGCTTGCAAGATAATGACCGCACTGATCTCATCCACCAACGCTTTTTCTTGCCGCTTCTTCTTGCGCAAACCGCCATCCAGCATCGCTTGATGCGCCATCACAGAGGTGAATCGCTCATCATAATACTCGATAGGTATTTGTGGGAGCGTGCGCTTCAAATGCGTCACAAAGGCTTGCACATACCTCATATTCTCAGAAGGCTCATTGTTCATCTGCTTAGGCTGTCCCACGACAATCAGCTCCACTGGCTCCTTTGCCATATAGCTCTGTATGAACTTAACCAACTCACCACTGGGTACAGTCGCCAAGCCATTCGCAATCAGTTGCAGGGGATCCGTCACCGCCACACCGGTACGTTTCCTACCATAATCTATTGCCATTATTCTTGCCATGGCCACAAAGGTACAGATAAAAACTGGAAGAATGAGCAAACGAATCGAAATCCGTACGAACAACACACGTTAATAAGCGTTCTTCTCTCCCTTAAACATGTTCAAGACCGTGACGATAATAATCTTTAAATCAAGGAAGAAGGTCCAATTCTCAATATACCAGACATCCCTTTTCACACGGCCCTCCATCTGCTCCAACGTCTTTGTCTCCCCACGATAGCCGGTCACTTGTGCCCAACCCGTCACACCGGGTTTCACTAAATGCCGTACCATATACTTATCAATCAAAGCAGAATACTGCTCCGTATGCTTCAACATGTGGGGACGAGGGCCGACCACCGACATATCCCCCAAGAAGACATTCACAAACTGAGGGAACTCATCCAAATTACTCTTTCGCAAAAAATTGCCGATACGTGTCTTCCGTGGATCATCCTTTACCGCCTGCATGGTATCCGCTTCCGCATTCACACGCATAGTCCGGAATTTAAAACACTCGAAATCTCGCCCATACAATCCGGTTCGCTTCTGCCTAAAAAGAATAGGACCCGGGGAACTCAGCTTAATTAACACACCCAGTATCACATAGAGGATCGGATAGATCGTCAACAGCACCACCGAAGAGAACAACAAATCGAAAGCACGCTTCAAACAACGGTTGTACATGGATTGCAGGGGTTCCCGCCGGATGGTCAACAGAGGGATAGATTCCATCATCTCCATCACCATGCTCTTCTTCACATTGCGATAAAATTCAGGCACTATATAAAAACGTATCATGTGCTTCTCCGCAAAATTCAATAGACGCACGATCTTCCCATCATTCGTACCAGGCAGGGTACAGTAGATCTCGTCTATCTCATGCTTCAGCACATAATCCTCCACCTCTTTCGTGCTTCCCAAGTAGTTGGGTAACGCATCCTTCAAGGCGATATTATCATCAAAAAAACCACAGATATTAAAGCCATAACTCAAGTCATCTTTCATCACCTGATACAGCTCCATACCATTCTTACCCGCTCCCACAATGACCACACGCTTGAAATTATACCCTTTCCGACGATATAACTTAAGCGATAAGCGCACAAACACACGCCACAGCGCAAACGACACAAGCGCCACCACATAATAGACCACTAAGAAGGTAGCCATCAAATCACCTACATTCAAAAAAATCAAGCATGTGGCAAATAACAACACCAATACGGTCACCAAGCTGAAAGCACGTTGCACAATCTTATCTATGAAAACCACAGACAGATGCAACTGAACAGGAACAAAATAGAGCGAGAAAAAATAACAGAAGTTCAACAACAACAGCACCTCCCGATGATTATTGGCAATCGCATGGGTATATGTATATCCCAGCAAATTAAAGACAAAGAGGAAGACGAAGTTTAAGACAAACATATCCCCAACCCCGATCAACCAACGAATCAAGTAACCATGTCTTTTATTGAGCACCATCTCACTTAGCTGTTAAGCGGCAACAAAAGTACATATTTTTTATGGCAAAAGAAAGGCCGCACCTCAAAGAAGTGCGGCCTTTTTATAAGGTAAATTTGAAATAGCTTATTTAGCAGCTCTCATGATAACCACGCGGTTCCAGTTGTTCTCATCATACGGTTGCTCATCAGAACCCTTCCACTCAATCGTGATCTGGTCAGAAGAAACACCATACTTGTCGATCAACTCCTTCGCAACGGCTCTTGCACGCTTCTCAGACAGGCCCATGTTGTAGTTAGAAG
The DNA here is from genome assembly GCA_946055095.1 of uncultured Parabacteroides sp. GTDB lineage: Bacteria > Bacteroidota > Bacteroidia > Bacteroidales > Tannerellaceae > Parabacteroides. The sequence goes on from CAMGEM010000005.1 coordinate 27,130, forward strand.
TACCCGTCTTCTTGTCAGCATAACCAATCACCTTGATCGGGGCATTGTTCTCCTTCACGAACTGTGCCGTATTGAAGATATTGATCTGCTGGTTCTTGTCAATCTTAGAGCTGTTCAAACGGAAGTAAACCACATTATCTACATAGTTGTTAACTACCTCTGTTACGGCAGGAGCGCACTCCGGACAAGAAACCGGACGCTTGCTCAACTCGTCGTTCTCAGCACGCAACTTGTTGATCTGGCCATTCAAATCGTTCAACAAAGCATAATCCATCGGCTCTAATACCTCGAAGTCTGTCTTACCCAACTTGAAGGTCAAACCTGCGCTCAACTGCACGATACCATCTGTCAAGTGATTCATAGACACACGGTTGAACTGCTCGTTCAGCAAAGAACCTTGAACCTCAACGTTCAAATCAACACGCTTGCTCAAACGGAAAGCCGTCAAGATACCGGCATTCAACGTCGGAGACTCTGTACGTGCACGCTCAACAGCCTCGTCTGTCTTGAAACGCTGCGCATAACCAAAACCGACCCAAGGAATCAAACGGAATACCTTCTTCTCGTTGTAAGGAGCCCAGAAATTAGTTACATCCCACAACAAATCTACATGAGCTGCCATGTATTTATTGTGCTGCATGTACTCAGGACCTACACCCTCGAAGCCATGAAGAACACCACCGTTCAATTGCGCACGGAATGCCAAATAGGGATTGAACCACTTACCGAAAGAGAACTGAGGAGCGAAGTTCAGACGGCTACCGAAACTTGCCTCGCTATTTTGGTCGCCCAACAACATGCTGGCACCACCTGCAATGGAGATAAACCAATTGTCACCTGCTTTGTTTTTCTTAAAGTTGGTCTTGTAACCAGCTTCTTTGCTGAATCCGACCATCGGCTGAAACTCTTGTGCACCTAATGAGAACACAAACGCCGATAACAAAGATAAAAGAAATACTTTAGTCTTCATATTTTCAACATTTTAGTTAAACAATAATCTTTTTAATTCCTAAAAACCGCCACAAAATTAACGCTTTTCTTGATTAAAACAAACATTAGGACAGTTTTGTTGCCTAAATTATCAAGATTATAGGCAAAGATCTCAACCAAATCACTCAAAAACATCACGAATGAGTTTCGGCCAATCGAAGCAAATATTGCCCGTATGGATTCTTACGCATTGGCTCAGCGACTGCCCGCAACCGCTCATCAGAAATCCATCCCTGCCTGAAAGCGATCTCCTCCAAGCAAGCCACTTTCAAGCCTTGACGTTTCTCGATTACCTCCACAAAAGTAGAGGCCTCAGAAAGTGAATCATGTGTACCGGTATCCAACCATGCGAAGCCACGTCCCAACAGCTGTACCTTCAAGTTTCCTTCTTCCAGGAATCGCTGATTCACACTGGTGATTTCCAACTCCCCACGGGCGGAAGGCTTAATCTGCTTAGCCACATCGACCACCTTATTGGGATAAAAGTATAATCCCACAACCGCATAATTGGATTTCGGATGAGTCGGTTTCTCTTCGATACTCAACACGTTACCTGCTTCGTCAAATTCAGCCACGCCATAACGTTCCGGGTCATTCACATAGTAACCGAATACGGTTGCCTTAGAAGCCGTTTCCGCTTGTCGGACTGCCTCTTTGAGCATGCGAGTAAAACTTTGCCCGTAAAAGATATTATCCCCCAAGACTAAACAAACCGCATCATCACCCACAAACTCTTCTCCAATCAAGAAAGCCTGTGCCAATCCATCCGGTGAAGGTTGCTCCGCATAAGAAAAACGAACGCCATAATCACTGCCATCACCCAATAGCCTTCGGAACCCAGGTAGATCTTGCGGTGTAGAAATGACCAAGATCTCCCGAATGCCCGCCAACATCAACACCGAGATCGGATAATAGATCATCGGTTTATCATAAATAGGAAGCAACTGCTTCGAAACACCCTTTGTAATGGGATAAAGACGTGTGCCTGAACCTCCCGCTAACACAATTCCTTTCATACTATCTATATGCTTTTATTTGACTCTACCAAAACTTACTACTTGCCTTACGGTTTCGCATAATTATACTCAAAAGTATATACATACTCCTTGCTTTCCACCACCTCACCAGTCTCTCCATACAGCTGCCGCTCAATGGTCATCTGCGTCACATAATCGCCTGTCGTCACATAACGATAGGTATATTCAGCGATCATTTGCGACACATTGGGCACCGCATACGTATATGCGCGAACCGGCAAGTATTGGCTCGCTTGACCATACAGCAAGTTGAGTGGAGAAATCGACTCAAAACCCACAGGATCATAGCTACCGATCACACGCAACGGAAAGTTCGCAGGGCGTAGCTGCGTACCATATTCATACCGTATCTCTCGTGCATCTTGCGACTGCGCAAAGAGCACGATATTATTGTTTTCCCAGCTATAACGCTCATACTCCGCATAGGTGCGTGAATCATAACCGCCCCCACTCACAGGCCAAGTGGTTACCCAAGAGGTATAGGTCAGCTTCGCTCCACTGTAATGATAGGTGTATGCGTCACTCACATACATCGCATGGCTCACCTGAGGATTCTCCTGGCTGATCTTGCGACTGACTATCACCTCTCCCGACAGTCCATACTCCATCTGTGAGGAGGTCGATGCGACAGAGGTCACCAACAATTTCCCATCCGCATACATGAATAGCCACTCTCCTTGGGTCTCTCCCATCAACCGGATACTATTGATCTTGCCATCTGGATCATTGTAAGCAATCGTAGCCGAAAAGACAGGATTGACCAGTCCCTGCTCATAGCAGGAAACTTTCGTCAAGCGATTCAACGCCGGAGTAGGAGTCTCCTCCTTGTCACAAGCCACCAATCCCAAGAGGCCACACATACATAAATAATATAATGTAGAAGACTTCATGCTTTCTCTTCATTTTAATGGACAAATGTAGGGCTTTTCTTTGGATAAATAAGCGCATTTGATATGCCACAAAACATGTTGGCCTCAAACAAATAAAAATGTACCTTTGCGCACAATAGCAAACGTATCGCAAACAGCTATTGGCAAAGAGTTTACAATAAGCATAATCTAAATAAAACAATATCTAAAACTCAACAAAATGAAAATGAAACAGCTTACCGTAGCGGCTTTCACCTTGCTGCTTACGGTTTCTTGTACAGAAAAAAAACAAGATTTCCCCTTTCGGAATCCCGATCTGCCGATCGAGGAACGTATTGAAGACCTGCTCTCCAGATTGACACCTGAGGAAAAAGTGGGGCAAATGATGCACGAGACGCCAGCTATCGAGCGTTTAGGCATCCCTCCCTACGACTGGTGGAACGAGGCTTTGCATGGTGTCGCTCGTGCCGGACAAGCGACCGTATTTCCACAAGCCATCGGTATGGCCGCAACCTTTGACGACGAAGCGGTGCTCCGTACTTTTACGATGGTCAGTGATGAGGCACGTGCCAAGTATCACCATTATCAAGCAAACAACGAATATGACCGTTATAAAGGATTGACCTTCTGGACACCCAACATCAACATCTTCCGTGACCCGCGTTGGGGACGCGGCATGGAGACCTACGGTGAGGATCCCTATTTGACTACCCAAATGGGTGTGGCCGTTACCAAAGGATTGCAGGGTGACGATGACAACTACTTCAAGACCCATGCCTGCGCCAAGCACTATGCCATCCATAGCGGACCGGAATGGAATCGCCATGAGTATAACGCAGAAGCTACTCCCCGTGATTTGTATGAGACCTACTTGCCTGCTTTTGAGGCCTTGGTTAAACAGGGTAACGTACAAGAGGTGATGTGCGCCTACAACCGTTTCGAGGGGGAGCCCTGCTGCGGTAATGATAAGCTCTTGATCGACATTCTGCGCAACAGCTGGGGCTATAAAGGGATCATCCTCTCTGACTGTGGTGCGATTGACGATTTCTGGGTAAAAGACAAGAATACCCCTCGTCATGAGTCACATCCCGATCGGGAGAGCGCATCTGTTGATGCAGTCTTGAGTGGCACAGACCTGGAGTGTGGTGCCAGCTACCGTATCTTGACTAAGGCCTTGGAGCACGGAACAATCACGGAGAAAGATCTCGATGTCTCCCTGCGTCGCCTGCTGAGAGGCCGTTTTGAATTAGGCATGTTTGATCCGGATGAGCGTGTTCCCTATGCGCAAATTCCTTATAGCGTAGTAGAAAGCCCTGAACACGTGGCACAAGCCTTGGAGATGGCCCGCAAGAGCATCGTCTTGCTGAAGAACCAGAACAATCGCCTCCCGTTAGACAAGAACTTGAAGAAGATCGCCGTGGTTGGACCGAATGCCGCTGACTCCACCATGTTGTGGTCTAACTACAACGGCTTCCCCACAAAGACGACCACAATCTTAGAGGGTATCCGTGCCAAGGTACCCAACACAGAGGTTGTCTATGAGTTAGGTTGCAACCACACAGCTGATTTCGTCATTACCGATTTAGGTAACTACATCACTACCTCTACCGGACAAGGTTTTACGGCTGAATACTTCAACAACACCGACTTCAGTGGTGAGCCCGTCTATAAAGGCACAGCGAAAGAGTTGCATTACACGACCGGAGGCAACACCCAATTTGCGCCTAACGTGAACTTGTCTAATTTCACGGCTCGTTTCACAGGTGTCTTCGAGGCCCCCATGGATGGTCCCATCGAATTTAAGCTATCAGGTAATGATGCGTTCCGCCTCTTTATCGACACGGCCAAAGTCGCTGAGGTATGGTCGAATGAATATGGTGCAGAACGCATATACACGCTGCAAGCCGAGAAGGGCAAGAAGTATCCAGTCAAGATCGAGTACATGCAGTTATTAGGCAGTGCCGACCTGAACTTCACGGTAGGCGTACGTACGCCGGTGGATTGCCAAGCGACAGCCAACAAGGTGAAAGACGCAGATGTGATCGTCTATGTAGGTGGTATCTCTCCCCGTTTGGAGGGTGAGGAGATGCCGGTAGATGCTGAGGGATTCCGCAAGGGAGACCGTACGAACATCGAGATTCCCAAAGTACAGAAAGAGATGGTCAAGGCATTGGTAGCGACAGGGAAGCCGGTAGTCTATGTGGTTTGTACAGGTAGCGCATTGGCGTTGAACTGGGAGAATGAGCATGTGGATGCGATCCTCAATGCCTGGTATGGTGGCCAAGAGGGTGGTACCGCTGTTGCGGATGTGCTCTTTGGAGACTACAATCCGGCGGGCCGTCTGCCGATTACCTTCTATAAGTCCGTCGATCAGTTGCCCGACTTTGAAGACTATAGCATGAAGGGACGCACCTATCGCTTTATGACACAGACACCGCTCTATCCCTTTGGCTATGGTTTGAGCTATACAACTTTCGCATACAGCAATGGCGCACTCTCCAAGTCAAAGATCGCAGCCAATGAGGGCGTGACCTTAACATTTGATGTGGCGAACACAGGCAAGCGAGACGGAGATGAGGTCGCACAGGTCTATGTCAAGAACCCGAACGATCCCGCAGGACCGATCAAGGCACTGAAAGCTTTCAAACGCATCAGCACCAAGGCGGGCGAGACTCAGCAAGTCACCGTCCAGCTTGCGCCGGAGGCTTTCCAATCCTTCAACGACAAGACACAGACCATGGAGATCAGACCGGGTAAATACCAGTTGCTCTATGGTTCCTCTTCTGCTGATAAAGATTTGAAGAGCGTCAATTTGGTGATTGAGTAACCTACCTTCATACTCAAA
>CAMGEM010000006.1 GCA_946055095.1 uncultured Parabacteroides sp.
AGTGAACAAACTTCGGGAAGTGCTTCGACAAATGTTTTGCGAATAACTTCACCGAAGTTTATTCCACTCAGAACCTCTTTAGCTCTTGATAGAGCCGCTGAACGGGTAGCCCCATCACATTATAGAAACTGCCATGGATGGATTGCACACCCACGTAGCCGATCCACTCCTGAATGCCATAACCTCCGGCCTTGTCATACGGACGATAACGATCCAGATAGTAGTTGATCTCCTCATCCGAGAGGGCAGCGAAGCAAACCTCTGAGACTACAGAAAAGGCGACCTGCCGCTCTTTGGTGGTTATGACCACACCCGTTATGACCTGGTGTACATGGTCAGAAAGTGCCCGCAACATGGCAAAGGCCGCCTCCCGATCCTTTGGTTTTCCCAACACGCCATTAAAGGTCCAAACAATCGTGTCCGCCGTGATCAGCAACTCATCCGCTGCCATCGTAGCGCGATAAGCCTCAGCCTTCGCTTTCGCGATATGCAGCGGGATCTCTGTCGAGCGCAAGGTTGCCGGATAGGACTCGTCGATACCACTGATCGTACGCACCTCAAACGGCACATCCAATCCCGCCAGCAGCTCCTTTCGTCGTGGAGAGTTGCTGGCGAGAATAATCTTGTATTTGTGTAAATTAGTCAACATAGCCATTACCAACCAAAGGCCTCCTCGCCAAACCAATGTCCCTGCGCACGCATCGTCTGCTCTATCACATCACGTGCCACACCTTCGCCACCTCGCCGAGCGGAGATATACTTGGCGATCTCCTTTATCTCGGGAGCCGCATCCGCCGGTGCTACCGGCAAACCCACTAACTTCATCACCTCATAATCGGGAATATCATCGCCCGCATAGAGCACCTGCTCCGGCTGCAACCCCGTCTTTTGCATGAAGTCTGCGAAGTCATGCTTCTTCACCGCGCTCCGCATGTAAATGTGCTGCACACCCAAACGGGAGTAACGGATCTTGACAGACTCAGTGTAACCACCAGTAATGATCGCCACCTCATAACCCTTCTTCACGGCCAACTGCATCGCATAGCCATCTTTTATGTTCACGGTACGCATCGGGTCGCCATTGGGATGTAACGAGATCACATCGCAAGAAAGCACGCCATCCACATCGAACACGAAGGCTCGAATCTTTTTCAAATCGTAATTGATACTACTCATGATTTACAATGTTGGTGAATACTTTGGCTCATCAAAGTGTAGATCGCTTGCTTAGCCGGATCCGCTTCGAGTTGTGCCAACTGTTTCTGAATTACATGCTCATCATAACGAACCGCCGGACCAGTCTGCGCGGCCAAAGGAGACATGTCATGCACCTTCGCTGCCGTCTCGTCGATCAGCGGCAACAAGAAATGGGTATCTATTCCCTCTTTCTCCAACAACTCGCCCCCCAATACATACAGATGATTCACGAAATTGCATGCGAAGACCGCTGCCAAATGCAGGCTCTTCCGCTTCTCCGATGAGAGTCTTTGCACAGATGCTGAGAGCAATCCCGCCAATGCGCAAAGCCGCTCCTCCGTCTCCGCATCACTCCCCTCAATGAAGAAGGGCACTTTCGATACATCGACTGCTCTGGTCTTACTGAAAGTTTGTAACGGATAGCAAACGCCATACTGCTTCGCATGACCGGCGAAGAGCGTCATCGGCATACTGCCTGCCGTATGCACCCAAGTGCCCTCGTTAGGGCTCAGTCGAGCCACCACTTCCGGCAAAGCCGTATCTTTCAAAGCGAAGAAATAGTAATCTGCATCCGATCTCACTGCCGCCAAGTCACTTGTCCAAGCACAATCCAACTGCTGAGCCAACGTCGCCGCATGGCTCTCTGTCTGACTATATACCTGCAAAATAGTTATACCCGCAGCTCGCATAGCCAAAGCAATGCGGGTCGCCAAATTGCCTGCACCTATCCAAACGACCGTCATTCCTGCGCTCCTTCCTGAGGCGCGGCTTGAGGCATCGTATATTGACCGATATGCACCTTCTCCCATGCCAAGTTCGCCTCGTCAAACGGTTTGCGAGTGACTGCCTTATGGCCAAAGCCGATGATCGAGAGCACCTCCATCTGATAGGGGATGTTGAACAGCTGACGCACGTAGGTAGCCGAATCGCCATCATCCTCCCGGTCACGACCCCGCACCTGGCACCAACAGCTGCCCAAGCCTAAATCCTCCGCCTGCAACTGCATATAGATCGAGGCAATCGAGCAATCCTCTATCCAAGCATCGCTCTCCATCACGTTGCCCATCACGATGATCGCCAAAGCACAATCCGCCAAGAAAGCCGCACCCGCCGGCTTACACTCTGCCAACTTTGCCAACATCTCTTTCTCCTCCACGACCACGAATTGCCAAGGTCGTTTATTCTTAGAGGTCGGTGCCATCAAACCGGCACGCAAGATCGCCTCCACCTGCTCGGGCGAAAGCAACTCTTTCGTAAACTGCCGACTACTTCGCCGGCTTGCTATCAATGTCTTAAAATCCTTCATATACTCAATTAAACATTACTTCTTTCAATCTCCTCCAACGAACGCCCGGTCGTCTCAGGAACCCAACGCCACATGATCAACAGATAGGGCAAACACATGCCAGCGAACAGCAGGAAGGTGCCCTCGGGTGTCAGATGCTTCAACATCCAAGGTGTGAGCTGTCCGATCAGGTAGGTGCCAATCCACAAGGCAAAGCCAGCGATCGACATCGCCAAGCCACGCACCCGGAGCGGGAACATCTCCGACAGCAACACGAATACTACCGCACAGATGGAAATGGCACAGCAAAAGATATAGAACAGAAAACCGATCAGCAGGAACAGGCTTGAAACGCCTTGCGCTTGCCCATAGTGGAAGTAATAGGCGATGGCCAACAGCCCGATGATCATGCCTGATACACCCCAATAGACCAGCTTCTTCCGCCCTACTCGATCAATGATGAAGAGCGCGATGACCGTTGTCAACAGGTTGACCATACCTACCAGTACCTGATAGAACAGTGAGTCTCCCCCCGACAAACCACTTTGCTCGAAAATGCTGGGGCCATAATAGAGCACGGCATTCACCCCCATGAACTGTCCCAAGATGGCAATCGCACTACCCACGGCCACTAATTTCAAGACCGCCGGACGCAACAAGTAGCTCCACTTGCCCTCCTCCAATCGACGGGTATCCTCCAACAGTTGAAGAATGGTCGAACGTTGATGATCCGCTGCCTCCGGATGACTATAGATGCACCGCAGTACCCGATCCGCATCCCCCATGCGCTGCCTCAAGAGTAGCCAACGAGGACTCTCCGGAATTAAGAAGAGTACACCAAAGAAAAGCACCGCCGGCAATGCACAAAAGCCCAACATCGCTCGCCAACTCTCCACGTAGAAAAGTCGCTCGAACAAGGTAGGATCGCCTACCACAGGCAGCGTAGCCATCCCCCGCTCCGCCACGCCAAGCAACAGATGGTTCACGCCATAAGCCGCCACGATACCAAAGGTGATGCCCAACTGATAAAGCGACACCAAACTGCCCCGGTAGCGATCGACCGCAATCTCCGAGATGTAAAGCGGGGAGACGATGGAGATCACGCCAATACCTACACCCACTAAAATACGGGAGAGCACCAAAGTGGTGAAATCGACGCTCAACGCACAGCCCACCGCTGAGAGGCAGAAGATCACCGCCGCAAACAACATTGTCCGCTTCCGGCCAAACCGATCGCCTAACTCCCCAGCTATGGCCACACCGCCAATCGAACCGATCAACGCACAACCCACATACCAGCCTAACTGCATCTCATCCAGTCCGAAACGCAAGGCCACCTGCTGGTTGGTACCCGAAACTACTGCCGTGTCATACCCGAAGAGGAAACCGCCCAATCCCGCTACCAACGAGAGGAAGAGCAGATAAGCGAAATGCACATCCTGATTGTTCTGCCGCATAAATAATTGCTATTACAGGTTGAAATACTCTTTGTACCGATTATAGAGGTGTCCCGCTGAGGTGAACATCGACTGTGGACTCATAAAATGGGAGAACTCAAAGGTAATCGCCTTGTCGTAGTGCTGGCGAGCCGCCGCCTCCAGCTTCAAGCGCAACTTATCGAACTTGATCGGCATGAAACGAATCGGCATATCCCGATCGAAAGACTCGGCGTTGGTCCAGCACTGGATGCCATATTTATCCGCCATTTTCTTGTTCACACTGAAGAAAGCGTCCAGCTCGTCATAGTCGATATGTCCATCCTGGAAAGCGCACGCATCCACATAGTCATGAATGCCCTCGAAAATCTCCGACCATTCCCGCTCGTGCGCCTCCACGGACACCGCCTGCTCCTTCGTCAAACTGCCTGAGGCCGCATCAACCGCCTTCTTGCCATCAATCCAAGGGGAGATCAACGTAGGCAGACCACCCGATACCTCCTTGCACTGCTTGCCTAAGCTGGCAAAAGCGTTTATCGCCCCCTTCGTCGCTCGGCTGATCTCCTGTGAGAGATACCATCCGCCAAAGCTCTTATGGTGACCATATTTCTTCCAAACCTCCTCGATCACAAACAGATTGGAATCTATTTCCCAGCTCATATCACCGGTGTCCCAATATTTACCAGAGTCATAGAGGCCAAAATAGAACTTCATATCGTATTTATCCGCCAAACGCAGATACATATCAATCAGATCCACCGATGGCATATAGCAACCGAAGGTCTTCATCAGATACTCCGAGGGATAGGTAATAAACTTCCGATAGCCCGAACGGATCACGATCACGGTGTCGATACCGATCGCCTTCATGTGGGCGAAGTCGCGATCCCACTCCTGCTCACCCCAATTCTGATGAACGATGTCGTGCGAGATCTCATCGAGAAATGTACCCGTAATCTTCAGCCCCTGTGCCTTGGGTACAATTAATGGATTGTTAGTAGTAGAGACGTAGCGCGCTACGTCTTTACCATCATTCGGCGCTGCACATCCAGAAAGGGATCCGGCAGCCAACGCCGCGCTGCTGACGGATAATTGCTTGATAAAATTTCTTCTACTGTTCGTCATGGTTTCCAACTTTTATAGTTTCAACGACCCCAAAATTAGCTATTAATTATGATTTATTGGCCCATGCGATAAGAAAACATCAAGATCCATCCAGAAACGTTCTACTATACGATCCCTAAATAGGCGGCGGCTCCCTCCGCACAGCGTTCGCCATCGATAGCGGCAGAGACAATGCCTCCAGCATAACCCGCTCCCTCCCCACAGGGGAAAAGGCCGGCCACAGTGATGTGCTGATAGCTATCCCGGTCACGCAGGATGCGCACAGGCGAGGAGGTGCGTGTCTCGACACCGATCATCGTGGCTTCGTGAGTGAGGAAACCTTTGGACACCTTGCCGAAATAGCGGAAGCCCTCCCGCAAACGGGTGGTGATGAACTCGGGCATCCAGAAATGGAGCGGGGAGGCCAATAACCCAGGGGCATACGAAGAGACAGGCAGGTCGAAGGAGTTGCGCTTCTGGATAAAGTCAGTCATGCGCTGTGCGGGAGCCGTTTGCCTACGACCGCCATTCTGCCAACAGAGCGCCTCCAGACGCTCTTGGAAAGCCATCAACGCTAAGGGTGAATCGGGCGACACGGGTGTTCCATCTGGGTCAAAGAGGGTCTCTCCACCCGTCAAGGTAGTGTAATCCTCGGGATGCAACTCGACAACCATACCTGAGTTCGCCCATTTAGAGCCTCGATTTGAGGGTGACATACCATTAACCACCACCTGATTAGGGCCGCTGGCAGCAGGCACGACAAAGCCTCCGGGGCACATGCAGAAGGAATAGACGCCTCGCTCTTGCACCTGCGTCACGAAGCTGTACTCCGCCGCCGGCAGGTAGTCGCCACGCCCCTCCTTGCGGTGGTATTGGATCTGATCAATCAGCTGCTGCGGATGCTCCAAGCGGACACCGACAGCCAATCCCTTCGCCTCGATAGGGATGCCCGAGGCATAGAGGTAACGATAGACATCCCGTGCGGAGTGGCCGGTCGCCAAGATCACAGGGCCCATAAAGGTCTCGCCGCTGTTGGTCTCCACCCCGATCACCCTGCCTTCCCGCAGGATAAAGCGATCCATGCGGGTTTGGAAATGCACCTCGCCTCCACAACGCAGGATCTGCTCACGCATCCGCTCGATCACTCGTGGTAGCTTATCGGTGCCTATATGAGGATGGGCATCGACCAAGATCGTAGGGCTTGCCCCATGCTGACAAAAGACATTCAGGATTTTATCGACGGAACCCCTTTTCTTGCTGCGTGTGTAGAGTTTCCCATCGGAATAGGCACCGGCACCTCCCTCGCCAAAGCTGTAATTCGACTCGCTGTTGACAGTATGCGCCCGGCTAATCAGTGCGATGTCTTTCTTCCGTTCGTGCACATCCTTGCCTCGTTCGAGGATAATCGGGCGTAACCCCAACTCAATCAGGCGCAGGGCGGCGAAAAGACCTCCAGGCCCTGCACCCACCACCACGACCGACTGCGCATCCGACACATCCCGGTATTCCACCGATTGGTACTCAGGTTCGGTCGGCTGCTCGTCGATGAAAAGCCGCAACTTAAGATTGACAAAGATCGTACGCTGACGGGCGTCGATCGAACGTTTCAACATGCGCACCGCTTGAATCCGATTAACGGCCACAGCGGTTTCTCTTGAGGCTACACGCTTCAACGACTGCTCGTTGGCCGCCTCTTCCGGTACTATTCTGACTTGAATTTCCTTGATCATACTTGCTTTTATTTATCCAAACAACCGGGCAAATGCCTCCTCTACTTTCCGCACCTGCACAATCTCGATCGACGTCTTCGCCGTATCGAACCCCTTCAAATTGTTGTGGGGGATCAGGATGGTAGAGAATCCCAATTTCTCCGCCTCCATGATGCGTTGCTCGATGCGATTCACCGGGCGAATCTCGCCAGAGAGCCCTACCTCGCCAGCCATGCAAATGCCTGGCTCTATGCTGATGTCTAAACTGGAGGAGAGGATGGCCGCCAACACGGCCAAATCAATGGCTGGGTCATTCACCTTCAATCCTCCGGCGATGTTGAGAAACACATCTTTCTGAATCAACTTGAAGCCTGCCCGCTTCTCCAAAACGGCCAAGAGCATGTTCATGCGTCGCAGGTCGAAGCCGGTGGCACTGCGTTGGGGGGTGCCATACACCGCCGAACTCACCAAGGCTTGCGTCTCGATCAGGAAGGGACGGATGCCTTCGATCGCCGCCGCTATGGAAACGCCACTCAATCCCTCATGGTTTTGCGTCAACAACAGCTCGGAAGGGTTGCTCACCTCACGCAAGCCATTCTGCCTCATCTCATAGATACCCAACTCCGCCGTGCTTCCGAAACGGTTTTTGATGCTGCGCAGGATGCGATACATGTAATGCTGATCGCCCTCGAATTGCAACACGGTATCCACAATGTGCTCCAACACCTTAGGGCCGGCGATACTGCCCTCCTTGTTGATATGGCCGATCAAGAGCACAGGCACTCCGCTCTCCTTGGCGTATTTCAAGATCATCGCACTGCACTCACGCACCTGCGAGATGCTGCCGGGAGAGGATTCTACCAACTCAGTGAAGATGGTTTGGATAGAGTCGATGATCAACAGGTCGGGTTGGATATTAGCCGCCTGCGTGAAGATCTGCTCCAAATTGGTTTCGCAGAGGATGAAACATTGCGGGTTGTCGTGCGCCAACCGATCGGCTCTCAGTTTCAATTGCCTACTGCTCTCCTCGCCGGAGACATAGAGCGTCTTCCACTCTGTCAACCCCAACACCGTTTGCAGTACCAACGTCGATTTGCCGATGCCCGGCTCTCCGCCAATCAGCACCAAGGAACCCCTCACCAAGCCACCCCCTAACACCCGGTTCAACTCCGCATCATGAAGGTCGATGCGCTCTTCCGACTCAGTCGTGATGTCACGCAACAACTGAGGACGGCTATGCCCCCTCTCCACCATGCCGGGTACCGGCCGTTTGACGGCCGGCTCTTTGGAGACGATCTCCTCCACGTAAGTGTTCCATTCGCCACAATTGGGGCACTTCCCCACCCATTTCGGCGAGGAAGCCCCACAATTGGAACAGATATAAACCGTCTTAGCCTTTGCCATTACACTAACAAGATCACCACTTATACAGCTCTACGGTGCCATCCGCTTTCGACAGCTCCACTAAAGCATGTTCAAAATAGAAGTTGCCTAACTTCTGCCCTGTCTGCTCGTTATACATGGTCTTCAAGTGCGGACGAGAATCTAACGCTTGATTGGACACCGCCTCATCATCGACACAAGTGGCCTCTCCGGAAATGCGAATCCACTCCCGATCCTTTCCGACCGATACGATCTCGACATGCGGATCTTGCAAGATCTGCTGATAGACTCCTTTGCTCTGCCCTACATGGAACCAGATCTTATCTTGGAAGAAAGTCACGACACCTGTCGGACGCACACGGGGCAATCCCTGCTCCACGGTAGCCACGAAGAAGGGCATACTCCCTTTCAAGAACTCCATCGTCTTGTTCATCGCCTCCGCAGGAGCCAACTCCACCGCCTTCACACCCAAGCCAGTCGCACCGGTTGTCGCATCGGTAATCTCCGCATAGGTAGTCGGTTTCGCCTCCACCACCTGTGCGGTATTCGGTGCTTTCCCCTCGTCATCACTTGTCTCAACACTCACCTTCGCCGTACAAGCAGCCAACAGCAAAGCTACACACCCGGCACTCCAAAGATACTTTTTCATACTGATAAATTTACATTGATTTATACCTCAAAAATTTGCTAATCGTTTACTCACTTATTTTCCAACGGTGACAACCTTCTGCCCGATCGCACACCCTTTCTTTACCTCGGAGCTGCCCTTCTCCTTATAGAGGAAGCCACGGAACATGCCTTGGCTGTTATATGGCATCGCAAAATTACCCTTGCGATCCACGGCGATCAAACCACCATTTCCCGCATCCGTGTTCAACTCTTTGTGAATGATGTAATCGGCAGCCTGCTCAACCGTCTCATTCAAATACTTATAGCGTGCGCAAAGGTTAAAGGCTACGGCATGACGGATGAAATACTCGCCATGCCCCGTACAAGACACCGCACAGCTGGCGTTATCGGCATAGGTTCCCGCACCGATCACCGGCGAATCACCGATGCGTCCCCATTTCTTGCGTAACATACCGCCCGTGCTCGTTCCTGCCGTCAGGTTGCCCTGCTTATCCAACACCACGCAGCCCACGGTACCGTTCTTCTTACTCTCCTCCTTGAACTGCTCTACCCACTTCATGGTTTTCGGCGTAGCGAAATAGAGGTTGTCTTCCACCATCTCCAAGCCCTGCTCACGGGCGAACTCCTCCGCACCGACACCGCTCAACATCACATGGGGGGATTGCGTCTTCACGGCGTAGGCCGCATTGATCGGGTGTTTTACATGCTCCACACCGGCTACCGCACCGGCACTCAGGTCTTTCCCCTCCATGATCGAGGCATCCAACTCAAAAGAGCCATCAGCTGCCACCGTCGCACCGATACCCGCATTGAAGAGCGGATTTCCCTCGAAATAGTTGATCACCGCTCGCACTGCCTCGTGGCCCTCGCCTCCAGCCGCTAAGATCTTGTCGCCAATTAACAACGCAGAATCCAACGCATTATAATACTGCTGAGCGATCTCTGGCTTTTCCTCCAAAGAACCCATCGCTCCGGCTCCACCATGCACGACGATCACATACTCACGCTCTTGCGCCATCGCCGCTGTGGACACCAACAAGGCCGCAGCCACCAACCACTGTTTCATTCCATTCTTTTTCATATCCATTTGTTTATTATTTGTTTGTTAATGCTCACTATATTTCAATACGACAGGTCCCATCAAACCGCTCTTCCGCAAGGGGGCATTGGCTTTAGGACCAGAAATCGTCCACGTCTTACGCTCCGCCTCGGGCAACCCGGCATCATACACTAAACGATTGAACCAAGTGCTGGTCACCTCGATCGTCAGCTCATTCTTGCCCGCCCGCAAAGCCGATGAGAGATCCACCGCATAGGGTGCACACCACACAGTGCGTAGCTTCTTTCCGTTCAACGTGACCGTGGCGATCATGTCCACCTCACCCAAATCCAACCAGCAAGGCGCATCAGTCGGCTGTTGATTCCACTGGAAGGTAGTGGTATAGGTAGCCGTCCCTGAGAACGCTTTTCCCTCCGCCGAAGGCAACAGTTCACACCAAGGCTTCAGTTCCTTAACCTTCAGCTGGCGAGGAGCCCCCCATCCGTCGGGGAAGGCCAACGTCCATTTGCCCTCCAACACTTGCTGCTTCGTCAACGCAGGCACAGCCTTCGTCTGATCCGCCTCGCCCGGTGCGTTGAATACCACGAAACAGGAGCCCGCCTCAGGCAAGTTCAACTCCACCTGCGTGTAATCGCCTTGCGACGTAGCAGGAAGGGCACGGCTCTCACCCGTCACCGGATCCCACAGTTCCACGGATCCTCCCGCACGGAAAGCCAACGTACCTTGGAAAGCCTTGCCGATCGGTGCACAAACAAAATACCAATCTGCTCCAGCTGTTTGGCGATGCGTCCACAAAGCTCCCTCACCCTTCACGTCCGGCTTCACCTGCAGGGTTCGTAAGGCCTCCTCCAACGTACAATTCGCCAGCACTTTGCCTTTACCCACTGTACGTACACCCGTCGGCTGATCGCCCCACAGCTGCCGCACCACTTGTTGAAACGCCTGTTCCGCCGTCTCACCACCACTCAAGGTGGCCATGCCCTTCGGGGCATTCCCCACGACAATCGCTCCTGCCTCTACCAAAGCCAGCAGCTTCTTCACCGTTGCGGGCAACATCCGCTCCGTATCGGGCATCCAAAGCAACCGATAGCTCAATCCCTCAGGTGTCACTAAACGGCCATCCCGCACGGAAAGGCGATTCAACAACACATCCGGATTGCAATAATCATATTTATACCCCGCAGGGAAAGGCGCCTGCTGATCAGGCTTATGGTTCATCTCATCGCCCAAATACCACAACACGTCTGACACCGGCACGCCTCGCTCCAGCAGATAGCCGCAACGGGCCAGATAGCCCGTCAGCTCCGGCATGTGCTTCCACCATGTTTGTCCACGCAAGAAGGGGGTACCGATCAAGGAACCAAAAGAGGTACCCGGTTGCAAGAAGTCGGTGCGAGGATTGTGCGTATAGGTATGGAAGACATTATGCGTCACTCCCTCCACGAAATGGAAATTGGCGATCTCTTTCAACATCTCCCAATGCTCGTCCCACGTCAAGGCGAACGAGGTGAACGATTCCGCTGCCACCCGAGGCTTGCCATACAGACGGGCCGCCGAGGCGGTTGGCTTGATCGGCTTGAAATTCAATGAACCGACGTAATTGGTCATGGTCGGTTGCCAGAACTCACACATCGGCACGTCGGCATACTTGAAGAACTTCATAATATCCGTAGGGAATACATCGCCCGAAGCGGTCTCGTAGGCGATGGAAAGTCCCTGCTCCTTCGCCAAGGTAGCCATCCGTCCAAAGAACTTATTCACATAGAGATCGTCGATGGTTTGTCGCCAATCCAACAGGAAACGATCCGTCGTCTCCGGATCATCCACCACATAGCCAAACACGGCAGGCAGCCAACGACGCAACGCATAACCCGACACCCGTTGAAACTCCTGCTCCATCGCCGGTGTCCAGGTCTGCGTCTTACATTCCCAGCTATCTAATAGCATACCATTCAGCAATCCACCTTGCAATGCTCCAGTAGCCAACTTCCCTATGTAACCCGCAAAATGGGCATTCGGCCCTGACTCCGACAGTTTATCACACTCCCAACCCGTTCCTTCAGGAGGAGCCGGAGCGTTCTTCATGCCCGTATTGACATGCCCGATGCGCAGAATCGTCCACGCCCCCGCTTGGGGAGCTGTCCAACGGAGAGAGCCATCTGGCTGCATGGAGCTGGTTATGTCTTGTATTTCTGAAGCCTTCACATAGGATAATGGGGATTGCCAAATGCCATCCGCCGAGCGGTCAATGGAACGAAGTGTCCAACCCGCCTCCGACTCCCAACTATGCTTGCGAGCCGCACTGTAAAGACGGACGCTACTCAGTTTCAGGTCATGTGCGTTTATGATTTCCAAGCGATAACGATCTACCCCCGAGACCTCTTGACAAGCTATTGTGAAAGGACTGTCATCCTGCCAATTGCTCTGTGGAAGATCCGTTGAGGCCACCTCTACAGGCTTGCCCAAACGAGGCAATGCCAGCAAACGCACCTTCACACCGGGCTCATAGACCCAAGCGCTGTTCATGCTGTTAATGGCTGGTAACTCCAACGTGCGCACCACGGTTTCCTCCGGAAAACGCACCTCCACCCAATGAGGCGTATGCTCGTCAGCAGGCGACAATTTCAACCGGGCACCATTAGGATCGGTCAAGCAGGCTTGCCAATCCTCCTCGTCACTACCCTTTATCTCAATCGGCTGCAACGGCTTGCCCGTGTCGCCCAACGGTGTCGGGAAAGCCAAAACCGTCACATCCCTGTAATCACGCCACTCCTCCGCACTCGGTTCAGGAAGGGGCAACTGCGCCATCACGACATCTCCGGTCACATGCACGTCCGTCCGGCTATACACCAAATGGCGCATGGCGTTAGAGGGAGCGATCCAAGGGCCTCCAGACATAGCCCATCCAGGGCAGTTTTGCATCGTTAAGCGCAACCCCAACCGGCGGCACTCCTCAGCGGTATGGCGTACGGCATTTTCCCATAACGGACTCAAACAGGCAATTTGTGGATCCACACCCGGCCATTGCCCACCAAATTGACCATGAAACAGTTGTACGCCTGAAATTCCAGCCGAAGCGATCGCCTCCAAATCTGCCGTGATGCCCTCCAGTGAGACATTGCCACCAATGTAATGAAACCACGTCTCCGGATAATAGATCTTATCCGGTTGACGGAAAGTGGAACGATCTTGCTCTGCAAAAGGACGACTCAGCACCGCTCGATCAGGCACAGCAGCCACTTGGGCGGAAACGAAGTTTCCTCCACCAACCAAAGCCGCAACCACTGCCCAACATTTAATATGTAACGTATTCCTCCAGTTCATTGGATTACCTATTTTGTATTGAATGAAATCATTTATAAACTTGTCAACCACTTTTTTCCTCGCTTCGTATAAGTCCAAGCAAGTATGCCACCAATGATCACACCCAATACAATCAATAAAAACAAAAATGTATCCATCACTTTACGGTTTTAAGATTCGACAACCAAGCCATGCAGACATTACAGAAATCATAATGCCTATGACTATCACTATATAATTAACACCTACTGATGATCCTGTGAAAATCGGGCTCATGCCTCCTATCACAACACCTGTAAGCACTATTTTAGCTATATCAATGAAAAGCTTCGAAAGCGTCTCACGATACCTGTAATTCCGTTCTCTTAGATCGCTCCTATCCATATGTTATACATTTATCATAGCTATTTGGTTTTATCTCGCAAAAATAAGACTTTTCTCTCTTTCTTTCCCTCATATTATCAAAATTGTTTCAAGAGGAAAGAGGGATTAATCCGCATACAAACGGAAGCGGAGAAACCAGATCCACTACTTGCAGAGATAGGCAAGCCATCAGCTCCTTGCAACTGATCCGAAAGACGTTGAAAATAATCGACCTCCACCAAGAAATGGAAGCCTTTTCCCAACGAACGACCATACTCCGCCCCGAAATAGAGCAACTTAGGATTTGCGAAGGTTGCCCCTGGATCGGTCAACGAAGCCGCACTGAAATAGGGATTGCCGAACAGCGAGATGAAATCCTTCGCCTGCCAATAAGCGCCCTTCAAACGGAAATCACGCACATCCGCAAAAAGACGGGCATACACTCCATAGCCTTGATCCAATGGCCAAAGCGTGCCGGCTTGCTGGTAATACCCCAACAGATCGACCTCGAAACCCATCCGTCGCAAGTAGCGATAGCCCGGTTGCCAACAGACTCCCACTCCCACGGCTCCATTCATTAATGTCTGTACCGATTGCGTCGTGATCGTATCAATCTCCCCTCCTCGATGCTGCACCAATGCCTGCACCGGCGAATAGAAATGAAACGGGGCGGAAGGATCATTATACTTCACCCGACCGGAAACACCAACCGTAAAAGCCTCCTGATGCGAGTCTTCCTTGAAAATAAAACTTTGCCAATTCACCCACGCATCCAGATCGAAACGCCTTGCGTGATAAAGCACCTGCAACCCCATCTCTGGATCACATGTTAAATTCAACTCCGGGTTGTACAATGGCTCGATTAAACGATGATTGGCAGCACCATAGAGATTGCCCAGCACCACATCTACCTGCTCCGAAAGGGCCATCTGTGCCCGGAAATAGGGCAAGATATGTGTTCCTTTTTGATACTGACTCCCTTTCCATTGCGCAATATCTTGATAAGCCATACTGGGATATTTGTTCGCCCCATGATACACCAAAAGGTGTGCCCCCAACTCCACCTTCATACGCTCTAACGGGTAATAAACCAACTTGGGTTGTAGCCAAAATCCCGGCAGCGAATACCCCTTTACCACCTTTCCCGAATACTCATTGTCTTTGAAAAAACTGAGGTTATCCAATTCTACCGACAACTGTCGCACCCGTTCAACCGCCACATGAGAATCAGCGATATAGGCACCTTCCGCCCCTTGCGCGCACACGACATCCTGCCATAAGGCACTCATCAATCCGATCGCACCACAGCATAAACCCCGTATAATCGCTCTTTTCATCGTTCTATTTCTTTGTCCATCACCTCGCGAACTTAACGAAAAAAGCGACAAAAGGACGTTTTCATAGCACATTTATCCTCTTTTGTTTCCTTTCGGACAAATATAAGACACTCGAAGTGTTTCTCCTTTGCTGAAAAAGGGCTACCTTCGCGGGGTTATTTTTGCGATAAATATAGAAGTATGGATTATGCGATCATTGCCGCAGGCGAAGGATCTCGCTTAGCGCAAGAAGGAATAAAGTGGCCCAAGCCTCTGGTCAAGTTGAACGGTATAGCATTAATTGATCGGTTAATCGACGTGTTCCTTCGGAATAACGCCAGTTCCATCAATATCATTGTCAACGAGCAAATGACTGAGGTGCAAGACCATTTGAAGGCTTTACAGCTACCTGTTCCCTTCCATCTATTAATCAAGTCAACGCCCAGCTCCATGCACAGTTTCTACGAGTTGAGCCAAATATGGCAGGGTGAGGAGATCTGTTTGACAACAGTGGACACCATTTTCCGGGAAGAGGAGTTCAGCGGATATATCCAAGCTTTTCGTCAAGAGAAGACGTTGGATGGATTGATGGCCGTCACCGATTACATCGACGACGAGAAGCCACTCTACGTCCAAACCAACGAACAGTTGGATATCGTTAACTTCCTCGATCGCTCGAACGGCGATTGCCGTTACATCTCCGGTGGCATCTATTGCTTGCGTAAGCCAGCCATCGGTGTGTTGAAGAAGGCGATAGACGAGGGCATGTCACGCATGCGCAACTACCAGCGCCAGCTGATCGCTGAGGGATTGCGACTGAAAGCCTATCCGTTCAGCAAGATTATTGATGTGGATCACGCAGAGGACATCGTGAAGGCAGAGGCCTTCGTGCAAGCATAAAACTTTACGACAAAAGAGAGACGAACGAACAAAATGAAGGAATTAACATTAGCTGGCATCCGGAGAGGAAACCAATTCTCTCCCAATCATGTGGGAAATGATGCCGCCATTTTCGCCTTGACGGCGGAACACCTGCGCAAATTGGGATGCAAAGTCAATGAGCACATCGAGTCAGACCTGCTCCTTGGCGATCCTACCGAGCAAGGTATATTTAATATGGTAAGAGATTGGAAATCGATTCATAAATTGCAGGCGTTGGAAGATCGTGGCTACTGCGTGGTCAATTCCGGCTACGGCATTGAGAACTGTACCCGCGAGAAGATGACCCGCTTGCTGCTCTCCAACCACATCTCTCATCCCCGTAGCTTGATTCTCCAAACCACGGAGGACCCGATCGCCCAGATGGAAGAGGAGGGCTTCTACAACTGCTGGATTAAACGAGGTGATTTCCATGCGATCCACCGTGAGGACGTGACCTATGTGCGCAACCCGGAAGAGGCACGCACGATTTTGAAAGAGTATGCCATCCGCGGCATTCCCTCAGCCGTGATCAACGAGCACTTAGTGGGAGACTTGGTGAAGTTCTACGGCGTGGCAGGCACCGACTTTTTCTACTGGTTCTATCCCTCCAACATGCACCACAGCAAGTTCGGATTAGAGGCCATCAATGGCACCGCCAAAGGGTTGCCATTCGATGAGCAGACCTTGCAAACGCTTTGTAACGAGGCAGCGAAGGTGTTGCACGTAGAGGTATATGGTGGAGATTGTATCGTAGATGAGGAGGGTACGATCCGACTGATCGACTTCAACGACTGGCCCAGTTTTGCCCCTTGTCGGGAGGCAGCCGCCCCCTACATCGCCCGTCGCATCTACGACATCATGAGCGAACGGCTTTCATAAATTTCATACACGACAATTAACAACTTCACAGCATGAAAGAACAACCGCAAAAGCCCAGCTTGGAATCGACATTGAAGTCGATGGACACGGAAGAGTTTATCGATATCCATTTCTATCGGCCGATTGGCTATCAGTGGGCTTTGTTTTTTAATAAGTTGGGTGTCACACCCAATGCCATCACCGTAGCCAGCATCTTCATCGGTATTGCCGCTGGTATCTGCTTTTATCCCAAAGATCTGATCACTAACGTGATCGGTATGCTTTTGCTCATCTGGGCAAATTCGTATGACAGCGCCGACGGACAGTTGGCACGAATGACCGGACAGAAAAGCGCACTCGGACGTATTCTCGACGGTACGGCAGGCGACTTTTGGTTTATCGCCATCTACGCTGCTATCTGCCTCCGCTTGACACCTGAATGGGGCATCTGGATCTGGCTCTTAGCCGCCGTGACCGGTTGGTTTCACAGCAAACAGGCAGCGATGGCCGACTATTACCGCAACATCCACCTCCTCTTTCTCAAAGGGAAATCAGGCAGTGAGCTCTCTCACTCTCCGCAGCTGAAAGAGAACTTCAAGAAGATGAGTTGGAAGAAGGATTTCATCTACAAGCTTTTCGAGATGTTCTACATCAACTACACGCAGGGGCAAGAGGCATGGACACCTCGTTTCCAAGCGATGATGCAACGCATCCGCACGAAGCACAACGGGCAAGCACCAACCGAGTTTTGCCAAGCGTTTCGCTTGCGCAGCCTTCCGTTGATGAAATACACCAACATGCTCTCGTTCAACACGCGTGTGATCGCCCTCTTCGTGAGCCTATTCATCGACATGCCTTGGCTCTACTTCGTGTTCGAGATGACCGTGCTCAATAGCATGTTGCTCTACATGATCCGTACCCACGAACGCATTTGCAAAGAAATGATTGATAGTTTATGATTGAGACAACGAGAATAAAAGGTCTTCTTTTCGATTACGGAGGAACGATCGACAGCAACGGGCTCCATTGGGCAGAAGTTATCTGGCAGGCATACGAAGCCCTGCAAGTCCCTGTAAGCAAGGAATGTTTCCGGGAGGCATACGTCTATGGCGAACGTACCTTAGGTAAGAACCCGATCGTGCAGCCACACCACACCTTCTTGGACATGCTGCGCTTGAAATGCAACCTGCAAATCCAATGGTTGCAACAGGAGGGACATCTTTCCATGGAAGTGAACCCAGCGAATGAGATCGCAGAATGGTGCTATGCCTATGCGCACCAAGCAATCAACCAAGCACGCCCTATCTTGAGGCAGTTGGCAGAACGCTATCCCATGGTGTTGGTTTCTAATTTCTATGGTAACATCGAGAGCGTGCTCCATGATTTCGAGTTGGACAACCTATTTGGTTCGATCGTAGAGTCGGCCGTGGTAGGTGTACGCAAACCGAATCCCGCCATCTTTCAGATGGGCGTTGATCGTCTATGTATGAAACCGGAAGAGGTGGTTGTGATCGGCGACTCGTACGATAAGGACATCGTACCTGCCACCCAAATCGGCTGCCAAACCGTTTGGCTAAAAAGTATTGGCTGGGCACCCTATCGAGGTGATGAGACAGCGGATGCGGTCATCTCCGACTTCCAGGAGCTGAAAGCCGTCTTTGGACTTTAGTCCGCTATCCCTCTTTCCGCTCTCATGCTGGCTTGATCTATGTTTCATCGGAGAAGCAAGTAATACTTCTCCGACAAAGTAAGTACTACTTCTTCGGCAAAGTAAGTATATCTTCTCCGAAATATCAGTAGTACTGCTCAAAAAACGCCTTACCGCACGTAAGCCACCAAGCCAGGGAGAGTAGGATGGTCGCAAAAGAGTGCTTCTTTACCACTCACACGAAACGTCATCAGCTTCCAGATGATCAGCATATCTCCTCCACCACCGATCACCATCAGCAAGGCGATTACAAACCATCCCCAATCATTCATCGCTA
This sequence comes from uncultured Parabacteroides sp., assembly GCA_946055095.1. Classification (GTDB taxonomy): domain Bacteria; phylum Bacteroidota; class Bacteroidia; order Bacteroidales; family Tannerellaceae; genus Parabacteroides. Next base: position 18,551 of record CAMGEM010000006.1, read on the forward strand.
TGGCGATAAATGCAGGCAGAAAGCCCACTATAATCGTTGGCATAGCCGCTCCCCAAATATATTGCCTCCGTGTCAACGGTTCGATGCAGGCGCAATAGGGCGTCAACATCGACCAGATCACGCCAAATTGAATGGCCTTGTAGCGATGTGGGGCAAACCATCCGAACACAGCCCCATGAATCAACTCATGCAACACCGTGAGTAGCAATACGATCGCCACCACAACCAAAGGGAAGAAGGAGGCTTCCGCCATGTCCCATCCTTCATAATCCATCGGTGTCAGCAGAGTGAACAACCCCATCAGTACCAATACAAAGGGCATCGACATAACAAAGCCTAACCAGTTCGCTTTCGAAACGCTCACCGTCAAGTCATGCCGCTCATAACCTTCCGCTATCCGACGCTCATTCTCCGCATCAAAAGCCTCTTTTCGGAGCAACTCTGCTTTCGATAGTTTTCGTTCTTTTGTCATCACTCATCTGTTTATTTATTCATCCAAATAATCGATTTTTAGGTCGTAATCCCACTGATCAAAATAGAGATTACCGCCAGCCCATTCCACCTCGCCTCTCTGGAAATCAACGGTCTCACTGCGAGGATAGCGTTTCTCTGGATCGAGAGGCATTCCATAGTCATTGTTGACAATCCAGCGCCAAGCATCGATACCGCCCAAGAAGAACCAATGCTCATCCTCGTTCCGCGCAAAGGTAGGCACGCCAAAAGACTGATCAACAGGCACCCAACCTACACCCTCGAAATAGATCTCACCCCAATCGTGCAGGTTCCATTCCCCGGGATGAAGCATGAAACCGCTCTGGAAATGGGAAGGAATACCACAGAGCCGACAAAGCGTCAAGAAGAGCAGAGTGACCTGGCCGCAGTCGCCATGCCGATTGGTCAACACATATTCCGGAATATGATCAATGGTCGAATATTCCCGTGCGGATGCCCATGGGAAATGGTCATTGACCCATTGGAAAAGCAGACGAGCCTTCCGAAGCGGATGCTCCTCGCCCGCAGTCAACTCAGCCGCCAACTGGCGCAACCGAGGTGTGAAACGGATGTGCTGATCCCGCTCTCCTGTATAGGTTCGATAGAGCACTGTAGTCGTATCGTAGGGAAGCACCTGCTCGGGACGCAAGTCATGCCATTCCGCAGCAGAGGCAAATGAGAAGGTCTCGCTGAAAACTGTCGGCTGCCCCTTCACAGCAGGTTTCTCCATGTAGAGCGTGCTATGCATACAGCCCTCAGCCGAATGCTGATAGTGTTTCTCACTGGTTGCCAAAAGTTTCACCTCAGATTGACGAGACACATCCATGCGTGGAAAAGGCAACCAGCAACGCACCCGTTCACCTGCGGGTACCGCATCGGCTTCAACAGTCAGCGTGTAAGTGATCCGAAAACGTTTAGTCTCCACAAAGGGTGTCTGTTGCGCACGAACCGCACGAATCACTTCCGGCAAATGTCGCTGATTCACCTGTTCGCTACCGCTGAGCGCGCTTCCCTCCTTGGCGATCTTCAAAGCCCGACATACCGAATCAATCCGGAAAAGATTAGGTGCCGCATTGCGGAAATAGCGCTTCTCCCCGTCGATGAGCATACATTCCAAGGCTCCCTGCTCCTCCCATTGCCGCAACTGTGCCTCGCTCACGTCGGGGATATATTGCTCGATATAGGCTTTCACCTCCGCCTCTGTCCGACAGAAATCCAAGCTCAACCGATGGTGTAAATCCTCTTCCCAGCTGTAGGCTTCCCTGTTTGATGTTGGCTGACAAGCCATCATCAAACTGACGAATGCCATGCCATAGATCCACAATCTCTTCATACTTGCAATCATTTAATAGGTAAAACGACTCATGCTCTATACTAATTCAACACCGATACCGGGTCTATCCGACAAGGTAATCTTGCCATTGACCACCTCCATACCCCGAAAACGGTCATTGGCGATGAGCAAATTGCCATCGAGATCGGCAAAATCGACCGCAGGAGAAAGTTGAGCCGCCGCAGAGCAAGCACAGGAGGTCTCCGTCATGCAACCGACCATTACCTTCATGTCCAAGGCTCTCGCCAAAGTGAGCATTTTCCATGCCTCCCGCATCCCCGTGCATTTCATCAGCTTAATATTGATGCCGCTGAATACGCCCTTCAAAGCAGCCACATCCTTGAGTCGCTGGATCGACTCATCCGCAAAAACAGGCAACGGACTACGCTCCGTCACCCAAGCGATGTCGTCGATCTGTCCCTTCGGCAAGGGCTGTTCGATCATCACGATGCCTCGTTCTTTCAGCCAATGTATCATGTCCAGCGCCTGCTGCCGCTCTTTCCATCCCTGATTCGCATCAATGGCAATAGGCAGATCGGTCACGGAACGGATGGTCTCGATCATCTCCTTGTCATTGTCTCGCCCCAATTTCACCTTGAGGATGTTGAAACGCTCCGCACATTCACGGGTTTTCTGACGAACCACGTCAGGGGTATCAATGCCAATCGTAAAGGTGGTAGAGGGAGTCTTCTCCCGATCCAACCCCCAAATGCGGTACCAAGGAGCCTGTAGCAGCTTGCCAACCAGATCATGCAGGGCAATATCTACCGCAGCCTTAGCCGCCGCATTCCCTGCATCCAGCGCATCGATCTTCGCCAAGATCTCCTCCAACTGAAAAGGATCGGAGAAGTCACCAATCATACGTTGTACCCGTGCCAAAAAGGCTTGCACGCTCTCCATCGACCCCAATTCCTGTTGCAAGTAGGGAGGCATGGAGGCCTCGCCATAGCCGGTCAGTCCCTCATAGTGGATTTCCACTTGGACATCTGGGGTCGTGGAACGAGAATAGGAGGCCACGGTAAAGACATGGCGCAGCTTCAGCTCATAGGGAAAGAAACGAAGCGTCATCTTCGGTTTGGCTCCCACGATGTGGTTGAGATAATAGGGTGCAGGGAAGGCCGTTCGAGCCGCACCTACTTGTGGCAACAACACACCTCCAAGGGTGGTCAGTGTCGCCTGCTTGATGAAATTCCGCCGTGTAATCATAACTGATAAAATGGATTGGTTCGTGTCGTATGGAGTTCAGGCTGCTTGTCAATAACAGGAAGCACCCGTGCCGCAAACAGTAAGCGTCCTAAATTGTAGGCATCAAAAAGGGGATCTTCCGGGTCGAAACTGCTAATGTGCACATCGCCTTGGGAATGAATGAACCGTTTGTTGCCCAAGTAAAAAGCCACATGGATCACCCGCTCTTTACGTTCTGGGGTGGCAGGCTTACCGAAAAAGATCAAGTCTCCCGGCTGCAGGTTACTAAAGTCAGGCGCAATATCGATGTGCTCTCCGGTATAGGCCTGCTGCGAGGCATCCCTGGGAATGAGAATGTCATGCATGAAGAGTGTCGTACGCACGAAACCACTGCAATCGACCCCTTTGGGGGAAGTTCCAGCCCAAAGGTAGGGAATACCCATCATCTGTTGGGCTGTACGCAGGATACTCCCCGCATCCTGCTTGAGTTGCCGACGCCAAATCGATTCCGGCTGTGCCAAGGATTGCGCAATGTACCCCTCTCGTCCATCGGGATAGGCCACCTGATAGAAACCTTTCTTTTTCCCCATCAATTTGAACCGATTACCTGCCACACAGTCTGAAACCGGTTGCGCATGAAGGTTAGGCTCTTGATAAACCGTACCATAGAGCGCAGTCACGATCAATTTCTCCGCTTGGTTCCAAGCAGTGAGTTCCTCCCGTGTCACGGGGTATATACCAACATGATGTACCCACCCTATGTAGCGATCCGGAGTCTGAATGCGATACCATCCCTCATCTTGCAGCAACTTTACCGGCATACCGAGCAGGGCTTGTGTGGACATCTCCGACGAGAAATCAGCCGCAGTACGCAGGTTGCAGACCGAGACATTCACGATACCATAGCAGCGACCCTTTAGCTCCTCCGCTTCAGGAAGCAATTTCAAGCAATCCATCACGGTGTAATTCCGCTCCGCCAGTCCTCGCAGCAGGGCTTGCTTGGCCTCAGCGGAAGTGGTTACCCCACGCAACATCACCCGATGCGCATCACAGGTATAATCCACTTGGAAAAGTGCCACCCGTTGATCGGGCGCATAAAGTTGACGCAAACTGTCGTTGAGATGGACAATCTCAGTAGGAAGTACCGGATCTCCCGCCTGGGCTGGCATAGCGACCATGCCCCACAAGAGAAAGAGCACCAATAGCCAACTCCCCCCGATAACCGATCGGCCATTAAACTTGACTTGATGTAGATACATACGTTTCATGATTTATTTTGTTACTAACTCAAGGAAAACACGAAACCCCTCCAGCGTACGCATAAATGCGAAATCGGCCGAAGGGGTTCCGCGATGTGATTGCCTCTGAAAGAAGAGGCATCCTGCGTGTCCGTTCTATTTCTGCAAAGGAATCTTACCTACTCGACGTTGATGGCGACCACCTTCAAAATCCGTATCTAAAAAGGTCTCCACCAAGTTCTTGGCCAACACGTTAGCCACAAAACGACCTGGCATCACCAAAACATTCGCATCGTTATGCTCTCGTGCCAAGCGAGCGATCTCCTCGCTCCAGCAGAGTGCCGCACGTACACTTTGATGTTTGTTCAACGTCATGCTGATACCATTTCCCGTACCACAGATAGCGATGCCTGGATATACCTCGCCCGCCTCAATAGCCATGCCCAACTGATGGGCAAAATCGGGATAATCGCAACTCTCTGACGAGAAACAGCCAAAATCCTTGTAAGATAACCCCCGTGCGTCGAGCACAGTTTTCACAAACTCCTTTAACTCGTAACCAGCGTGGTCACAACACAAACCTACTATCGCCATGCTTTATGCTAAAAATTCCTTTACTTGTTGATATACATGCTGCGCCGTGAAACCGAGCTTCTCATCGAGCACCTTGTAAGGAGCGGAGAAGCCGAACGACTCGAGACCCCAGATCTTACTGTTAGATCCTACCAAGCCCTCCAAGGTCACTGGCAAACCTGCTGTCAAGCCAAACACTTTGCTTCCTGTCGGGATAACAGACTCTTGATATTCCTTGGATTGCGCACGGAACAGACCTTCTGACGGAGCGGATACGATACGCAACTTGATACCATCGGCACGCAACAACGCAGCACCCTCTACCAATGTAGATACCTCTGAACCGGAAGCGACCAAGATCACATCGGGGTTGGCATCCTCATTGACAATGTAGGCACCCTTCGCTGCCTGCAACGCCTCTTGATAGCGATCTGTATCAGCAGGCAAATTATTGATATTCTGACGAGAGAAAATCAATGCAGTCGGTGTGGAAGTATTCTCCATCGCCAACTTCCAAGCCACGGTAGCCTCCTCTACGTCAGCCGGACGAAGCACGAGCATAGAGCTCTTTCCCTTATGGTTCTTCAGTTTTTCCAACAGACGGACTTGTGCCTCCTGCTCAACCGGCTCGTGCGTCGGGCCATCCTCGCCGACACGGAACGCATCGTGTGTCCAGATGAACTTCACGGGCAACTCCATCAACGCAGCCATACGCATCGCAGGTTTCATGTAATCAGAGAAGACAAAGAAGGTACCACAAGCAGCGATCACACCTCCATGCAGGCACATACCGATGCAGATACATGCCATCGTCAGCTCAGCCACACCGGCCTGGAAGAAGGCACCGCTGAAATCGCCTTTCACAAACGCATGGGTCTTCTTCAAGAAACCGTCGGTCTTATCAGAGTTAGAAAGGTCGGCCGAAGCCACCACCATGTTCTCTACCTGCTCAGCCAAAACACCTAATACCGTGGCTGAACCCGCACGAGTTGCCTGATTCGGCTTTTGCTGAATAGCTGCCCAGTCAATAGCGGGCACCTGGCCAGAGAACCATTGCTCCAACTTGGCTGCCAAATCGGGATGCGCCTCGCTCCATGCCTTCTTAGCGGCGTAACGCTCGGCAACGATAGCCTCCAACTCCGCACGACGCTTCGCATAGATCGCCTCCACCTCGGGGAAGATCGTGAAGGGATGCTCCGGATCACCACCCAAGTTCTTAATGGTCTCAGCGATAGAAGCACCAGCTGCAGAGAGCGGTTGACCGTGTGTGCTCACCTTGTTCTCATAGCTGCTTTGGTCGGGACCCATAGCACCCTTACCCATCAACGTATCACCGATGATCAATGTAGGACGCATGCTCTCAGCCTTCGCCTCTGTCAAGGCCGCACGAATCTGCTGAACGTCATTGCCATTGATATGCAAGACTTTCCATCCCCATGCCTCATATTTTTTCTGTACGTCCTCAGCATCCACCTCGTCCACTTTCGTAGAAAGCTGAATGTTGTTGGCGTCATAGAACATAATCAAATTACCCAAGCCTAATGTACCAGCCACACGACCTGCGCCTTGAGAGATCTCCTCCTGAATGCCACCATCAGAGATATAGGCATAGATGGTTTGGTTCATGACCTCCTTACCCAAACGTGCCTGAAGGAACTTCGCCGCGATAGCAGCACCCACCGCATAAGTATGTCCTTGTCCTAACGGACCAGAGGTATTCTCGATGCCTCGGCAGACATCCACCTCGGGGTGTCCCGGTGTCACGCTACCCCATTGACGGAACTGTTGCAGCTCCTCCAACGTGTACTTGCCACACAACGCCAAGACACTGTAAAGCATTGGTGACATGTGACCCGGATCCAAGAAGAAGCGATCACGCCCCTCCCACTTCGGGTTCTGAGGATCATATACTAAAAATTCCGAGAACAGCACGTTGACAAAATCCGCGCCACCCATTGCGCCACCCGGATGGCCGGATTTCGCTTTCTCCACCATAGACGCAGCCAGGATACGGATGTTATCCGCTGCTCGGTTCATCACTTGAATATCGTTCATGTTATGTAACAAAATTATTTTCTGCCGCGAAGATAGCCATTCTATTTTATTTATGAGGGATTATTTTCGCAGACAAAAAGAAAAAACTTCTCTTTGAGCCAAAGTAAGAGACACTTTATGGTAAAAATCCTACCTTTGTAGAAAATCAGAGGGCGCACCAAATCTATTCGATTTGATACGCCCTCACCCCATTTTTTCTTAGAAGTTATAGCCTACACGCACAGCGAACATGGCTTGATCCATGTCTTTGATGATGTTGTATTTCAGATCCAGACCGATCGTGAACTGGCTCGTGGCATAGAACTCACCACCTAAACCGATATTTGCACCTAAGCGGGTCTCGTTGTGAGAGAGGTCATTACCCGCATCCCAATTCCAGAAAGAGAGGCTTAAACCTGCCAATGGATAGAAACCAAACTGATCACTCAACCGGAACAGATAATGCGCATTCATATCAATCGCCCAAGCACTATGGCCATCGTTCTTCGCGAAATAGGTCAAACTGGGATTCAAACGGAACTCATCGGTGAGGTTGTAGCGATAATCCACACCTAAGGTCGCATTCTCTGAGTCAAAACCATATCCAATGTTGAAACCCACTTGTTGATCTCCTTGGCGATTCTGTGCAAACGCACCGAGGCTGATAACAGCCAACATAAGCATTACGAATAACTTTTTCATACGTTCTTCCTTTTTTAGTTTAACAATCAGATTTTTCTGTTAGTAGAGACGTAGCACGCTACGTCTCTACTGGCTTATGAACATGTTGCTCGCAACATGTTTATTTGACTTTCAAACGCTCTCCTGCGCTTTTCACAATCGAGCGATAATATTCCTCATCATAGCCGGGGAAGTCAGGATAAGCCGGAAGACCATAGGCGTTACGCTTGAACTGGCCGTTCTCCTCCTTCTTCACATTGCCGTCGATATACTTCACGACCAAGTATTCTCCCAACTTCTTCCAACGAGCGGTCGCATTGTCGGCCGTAGAGGTACTGAACCAAGTCAAGAACTCCACAGCCTCCTTCGGATCTTTCGCATACAACTCTTGCGCAGCCTTATCGATCGCTGGGATCACCTCCTGATAGTGGTTCTCCAACTCTTGCTGCACCTTGCGAATATCCTGAATCATGAAACTGTATTTATTGTAGGCCATGTTCGCTACCCAGTTGTGCATCCAGAAGGCAGAGGTCCAAGAGAAGTTGAGCAAATCGCCATTACCTACCCGGTAGCACTCCGGTACACGGACAGATGAGGCATAGACGGGGTTGAATACGGCCATATCGGCATCATCCACACCAAACCATAAGATACCGCCAATCGCATCGGGCAGCCACTCACGCATCTGCGGCACGATCACAAAGCCGGTCTGCTGCGTAGCGATGGCACGCTCGTTGGTATATTCCACGCCATCCACCTTGAAGGTCATCGGACGCCAACGGTAAGGCACCTTGTAGGGACCTGCACCCGCATCTTTCGTCATATCCAAATCGGTTCCCTCATAGTGGTTACGCATACCTTGCTGCACATCCTGCACAGAGAGTTTACGGTTCGGCTTTATATAAAGTGGCATCGGCTGCTTTGTCGGATCACCCTTGATGAAGTCAGTGTATTGATCCATCGCAGGGTCATACTGACGGAAGAAAGACCAGACACGTGCCTCACAGCCGCGCAACGCTCCGAAATCATACGGGCAATAGGCCTGCTGGAAGCTGAAATCGGCATCCTTTCCCTTGAAATAGCCCTTCTCACGTGCAAAAGAAACCACATCCGGCGCATAGAGACAGTTCTCCTTATCATCAAACGGTATCTGCTGGATGCGAGATTGATTAGCATGTGCCGAGATACAATCATCGGGGATGCGGATTGCTACCCAGATTGCCCCTTTACGACCGGGACCTTTACCGACCATCTCCATGACCCAAGCCTCGTGCTTATCAGCGATCGAGAAAGTCTCACCTCCACTGTAATAGCCATACTCAGCCACCAAGTCTGTCATCACCTTAATGGCTTCACGAGCGGTCTTCGCACGCTGCAAGGTAATGTAAATCAAGCTACCATAATCCATGATGCCCGCCGTATCACGCAACTCACGACGGCCGCCGAACGTACTCTCGGTGATGGCCAACTGATGCTCGTTCATATTGCCCACCACGTTATAGGTACGTTCCACCTGAGCGATCGTACCTAAAGGTTTGCCAGTGTCCCATTCCACCACGTCGAGCGTAGCACCCTTAGGCCAAGTAGCTGCCGGCCAATGATACATCTCCCCATACAGGCCATGTGAATCCGCCGCATAACTAATCATCACGGAACCATCAATGGATGCCTTCTTTCCCACCAACAGTCCGGTACAAGCCAATGCCTCCACGCCAGACAAGAGCAAGGCGCAACAGGCAACCAGAAGTCCTTTCTTTTTCATATTTTCCTTTTTTTATTTGTTTGTTCGTCTTTCGTTTGTTTATGCACCTGCCAATGTGTAAAGCAAGCGGATCTCCTCCGCCCAAAGCGACTCGTCGGGTGTCTCCAAGATAATCGGTATATTGTCAAAACGAGAATCTTTCATCAACATGCGAAACAGGTCCATGCCCATCACGCCCTTGCCCACACTATCGTGTCGATCGACTCGTGTACTCAATTCTTTTTTGGAATCGTTTAGGTGAATACCTCGCAGGTAGTGGAAACCGATCACCTCATCGAACCGTCGGAAGGTATCGGCATAGCCCTCCGCCGTACGGATCTCATAGCCAGATGCCAACGTGTGCGCCGTGTCGATGCAGACACCCACCCGACTCTTATCCTCCACCTGTTCGATGATGGTAGCGATCTGCTCAAACGTGTAACCCAAGTTGGTACCTTGTCCCGCTGTGTTCTCAATCACTGCCGTGACCCCTTCTGTTTGCGCCAAGGTCCAGTTGATGGACTCGGCAATCAAAGCCAAGCAAGTCTCTGGCTCCATCTTATTCAAATGACTGCCCGGATGGAAATTCAACAGCTTCAAACCCAACTGCTCACAACGACGCATCTCATCCAAAAACGCATCCCGCGATTTCGCCAACCCTTCGGCATCCGGATTGCCTAAGTTAATCAAATAACTATCATGAGGCAGAATATGTTCCGGAGCAAAACCATATTCCGCACAACGCTCCTTGAACAAGGTAATACTCTTCGCACTCAGCGGCGTCGAACGCCATTGACGTTGATTCCGTGTAAACAGTGCGAAAGCCTTTGCTCCAATCTCCTGCGCATGAAGCGGCGCATTCTCCACACCTCCTGAACTACTCACATGAGCACCAATATATTTCATTTATCGTCTCGTTAATGGATTTAATCAAACAACAATCCCTCTTTGGATTTTGTTGGTAAAAGTAACAAAAAAAGCCGATCTCCCACCACGAGAGTCGGCTTTATCTGTCAAAAAGACCATATTTTACTACCCTTCGATCTCCGGCTGCAAGAAATCCACGAAGCAGAGTGCGGCCAAAGCCGTACCATAACGCTTCTCGATCGTGATTCCTTCAGTGATGAAGTTGAGCTCACCCAAGTAATACTGTCCATAAGTCTTTTGATGAAGATCGTTGATCACACGGATCAAACGAGACTCCAACTCCTCGATGCGATAACGACCGCTCACCTCACACACCAGTCCTCCAACCTTCTCATCGAAGTTCTCATCTTTATACATCCAGGCGTAAACCACACCTGCAGATACGAACTCATCCTGGTATCCATGTGATACCGCCATGATCGTCTTCATCTCCGAACCAAAAGGAGGAAGATCAATCTCATCCATAGTCACCAGATGCGCTGTCGCAGGTATCACTGATGAATAGGTCATAATATTGAAATCAGAAATACCGGCGTCATAAAGAGCCATGTGATAGGAGCCCGCATGCTTCTCCAAGTCAGACTCACCACTTCCCTTCGTAATAAAAAAGGTGTTTGGAATCAAGTTCCCAACTTTCTTTACCATCTACAAAATATGTTTACCAGTTAATAAAAGATTAAACGCACGCAAAAGTAGGAACAATTTATGAAACCATCTCTCCCTTTATCGGATAAAACACTGCCGCCAAACAAATTTTCACGAAAATGTAATATGCGTACCTGTCGCATTCGCTATACGCTCCTCACGAAAACAAAAAATGCGTTCAAAATTTGCGTCATTCAAAATTATGACTACCTTTGCACCCGCAAACAAGCAAGGGCAGTTACCAGAGTGGCCAAATGGGGCTGACTGTAACTCAGCTGGCTTACGCCTTCGGTGGTTCGAATCCATCACTGCCCACGCAAAAAAGACGCATCTCAATGAGGAGCGTCTTTTTTTGTTTCATAGCGACTATAAAGAATCCGGGATCAGCTGCGGGTCATGCTGCTTGCGGTGATCCATGATTATTGGCATGTTGCGCAAAGCCCATTGAGTCAGCTCATGAATGATGGGCATCAACGATTGCCCCATCTCTGTCAATGCATACTCCACACGGGGCGGCACCTCCGGATAAACCGTCCGCCTCACCAATCCATCGGCCTCCAAGACCTGCAACGTGCTCGATAGCACTTTCGACGAGATGTCGGGAATATATTTTCGCAACTGGTTGAAACGCATACATCCCTCTTCGTTTAGAATCAACAGGATCAGTAGCGCCCACTTGTTCCCGAAGCGGGCAATGACATTCCGAATCGGGCAGGCCGCTATATTCAAAAATTTATCTTCTATTTTTGCCATAGTAAATGCTTTATTATGAATAAAAGTGAGCCGCAAGTAACCTGCTCACCTTTTTGTAACTTCTTGCTTATGAATAAAATTCCCCGCAACTTTGCACTGTCGGAAAAGAGAAGATTATCCGACGCAAAGGTAATTCAACTATTTAATTCAACAAACAGAGCAGATGAAAAAGCGTATGCAAGCACTCCGAATCTGGGCACTCCTTTGGCTGACTCTTTCAGCATTGCAGGCCCAAACCGCCCACCTCCAAGTGTATGGCGAAGGGAAACCAGTCTTATTATTAACCGAGGATGGCTCAAGAGTAAACAGCGAATTGACTGACAAGCTGACCGCTCACTCCATTCAAGTCATTGTACCCGACATCCATGCCTACAAAGAAGCTTTACAACAAAAAGACTCGTTGAGCGACGACCGATTAGCTATGGCGCTAATGACTACCGCCACTCGCCTCTCCCGGGAACCGATCGCCATAGTAGGATGCGGAGATCATACCACAACGGCCTGTCGCATCGCTCAACTCTATCCGGCACAAGTGGATCGAATCGTGGCTCTTGGCGAGGCGACAAAAACACTTCTGCCCTGCCCCATCCGACAAGTGTCGGAAGGAAAGCAGGCATGGAAAGCGATAGAGTCCTTCTTGCAAGCAGATTTGAAGATGCTGCTCGCTGAGGGAAAACCGCAGGATACGAAGTGGAAGCGTATCTTGTTCGACCTGTCGCATAGTCAATGCACAGACACGTACAATGGATACGAGACCTATCCCTACCTCCTCCCAGCATACGAGCGTATGTTACAGGAGCTGGATCATTCAGCTGAGTTGATCATCCATGAGCAGGGAGAGCTTACTACCGAACTATTGGCTGAGGCAGATGTCGTTTTGATGCTCTCTCCGCTCAACAAGGGGCTGCAAAAGAATCTGACAGAAGCAGAACGCAGAAACTTGGTACGCTATGTGGCAGAAGGAGGCTCCCTACTCTTCTTCATTGATGACGCACACCGGGTGGATTGGCAGGCCTATGGAGCCGCCGACGTAGTCGGACCTTATGGCATCTCGTTTGGAGCTAATGTTCCACTGCCTGGCAATGTCGGAGCGATTGCCTTCCCGAACCGCATCTTCAAGGAGCGTTATGAGATTCCTTATAGCGGAGCCTGCCTGATGCGTGGTGGAGAGCCTGTCAGCGTCTGCATGGAGGGAGGCTACCTGCACGGAACCGTCGTGGAGTTGGCGAATGGCGGTAAACTATATGTTGGCGGAGACACGATGGTTGGCCTACTTTTAGGCTTTACTGATGGCGAACGCCTCGTTTTCGACAAGATGGCTACTCGCTGGTGGGGCAAGGATTCTTGGAACTACATGAAGGAGTTGCTGAACTGGGCACTTTGAACTAAGGGGAAAGTATCCATAAATAGGTATCTCTGCTTACAAGAGCAAGGGGCAGTCATTACTATTGACGAAGGCCGGTCATTACTATTAACGAGGGTTAGTCATTACCAATGATGAGGGTCTGTCATTACTATTGACGAGGGTGCATCCCTGCTATGACAGGGGATGCACCCTTACTAAGCATGTTTTTAGGGGTTCGCTGTCAACTTCTCCGTTTGATAGATGATCGGATAATCCAGGCTATGATCATCCAATACGAAGAACTGGAACTGCTCACCTCCCGGATAGACACGCAGCACCACATGGCCCGCTGGCTTAATCTGCTCACCCTCTGCTCCCAAACGAGCACGATTACTGCCTACCATTCCCGCAGCAAAAACCATGCGCTCGCCGGGATAGAGTTCCTTGGAGAGCATGTTGTTTAGCGAAGTTGGCTGGGGATGATAGAAATCCCACACCGGAAGGATAAAGGCTTGTGGTTTCACAGCAGCCACATAGGGAGGAAACATCGCATCCGAATAGGCATGGTGGTTAGCCACAACCACATCTGTCTCGCCCAACAGTTGCCCGACTGCAGTCTCTATGTCAAACCATTCCGGTTTATTCTTATCCTCCGCTTGAATATCTCCCCCTGAGAAATAATCAAAATCACCATACGTAATGCGTATGCCACAGCTGCAACGATTCTCGTTCAAAAACAGATCTGCCGGCGCATCAGCGGGGACAATCTCTCGAAACGCTTCCCCCGCTCCTGTCCATAGCTTTCCATTGCCCACCATGTTGCGAATCTCGAAATTAGGATAAGCTCCTGCATCCTTGAGCAATCGGAATTGTTCGTTGCTGCCCACCTGGAATCCTTCCGTAGGGGCTCCTTCCGCATCTCGGGCTGCCACGAATCGCAGATAGTTCTTCACATGCTCCTTGGCAAAGTGCTGCTCATTCGGATAGGTATAGTTCGGATAATCTCGATCGATCAGTTTGTGGATAGGCAGCAAGTTCGCCACATGACTGATGCCTGTCAACTTATAATCTAAGCCCTCTTTTTCCACAGCCAAAGGCCCGTTATCGCCGATATGATCATTGTCAAAGTGGGTCATCAACGCATAGTCAATCGCCCCGCCATTCTTCAACGGCGCAGAGAAATGAGTAATATAACGTACAATCCATTCAGCCGGACGCAGTGAATCGTTGGGCATTGGCTGCATGATCTCCTGTGGCCCTCGGCTTACCCCTAAATCGCCCGCATCAATCAACATCGTCGTACCATCGGGCAAAATCAGGAAGGCGGCATTTCCCCGGCC
>CAMGEM010000007.1 GCA_946055095.1 uncultured Parabacteroides sp.
TCAGAACGTTAATCTCATCTGGTGCCAGGGAACACCGCCGTGGGTGGAGCTGGAAAGACCCTCGTCGATGTAGCCGAAGCGGGCATAGAAGGGAATCTTGGGTTCCTTGCAGGTGAGGACTACTCCCTTGCAGCCGTTGGCCTTGGCATCAGCGATGAAGCGACGCATCACGAGGCTGGCTAACCCTTGATGCTGATAGTCGGGGTGAGTGGCTACACCGAAAATCATCTGCCACTCGCCGGAGTCGTCGCAATAGGCGGGCGAGGCAAACATCTCATCGATCAGGTCTCGCTCTTTGGTGACGGGGCCGTTGACGAACGAGATGATTCTCCCATCCAGTTCCAATACCCAAAAATGGGAAGCGTAACAGCGTAAACGCCAGTCGAAAGCTTCTCGGCCTGCCGCCTCTGCCGGAGGAAAACAAACGGCTTCCAATGCGGTCACCGCGTCTAAATCTGCCTCTGTTGCCCTGCGCAGTGTATAGGGCGTTTGATCGGTTTGTATGTCCATTGCGTGCACTTTTTGTTTTTGCCGGGCGAAGATAGTGAATAATCACTTAAAAGGGCTACCTTTGTGCCTATAACTAAGAAGGAATAACACAAAAATAGTCATATCATGAAAAATCGTAGTCCTTGGGCTTGGATTCCCTCTCTTTATTTCGCAGAAGGTTTACCCTATGTCGTTGTCATGACACTTTCTGTCATTATGTATAAACGTATGGAGGTGTCGAACACCGACATAGCGCTCTACACCAGCTGGCTCTATTTCCCCTGGGTGATCAAACCCATCTGGAGTCCCTTTGTCGATCTGATCCGCACGAAACGTTGGTGGATCTATGCCATGCAGCTGCTGATCGGAGCGGGTATGGCGGGTGTGGCTTTCACACTGCCGGGCGATCTCTTCCTGCGGTGTACCTTGGCCTTCTTCTGGCTGATGGCCTTCAGCTCCGCCACGCATGACATCGCGGCGGATGGATTCTACATGTTGGGACTTGACGAGGAGCAGCAGGCCTTTTTCATCGGCATCCGTAACACTTTCTATCGGGTGGCGATGTTGACCGGTCAGGGATTGTTGGTGATGTTGGCGGGCTATTTGGAGCAGACCACGGGGCGCATCGCTTTTGCCTGGAGCTTGGTCTTCTTTGTCCTGGCTGGCTCCTTCATCGGCTTGGCACTCTATCACAAATATATCCTCCCGAAGCCCGCTGTTGACGTGAGTCGCAGCAACATCACGCCGGCTACGATCCTTACGGAGTTCGGTAAGACCTTCGTCACCTTCTTCCAGAAAAAGGGAATCCTCCCGGCGTTGCTGTTCATGCTGACCTATCGCTTGGGTGAGTCGCAGTTAGTGAAGTTGGCCTCTCCCTTCCTGTTGGATAGTCGGGAAGTGGGCGGATTGGCACTGAGCACCGGTGAGGTAGGCTTCGCCTACGGTACGGTCGGGGTGATCTCGTTGCTGTTGGGAGGCGTGTTGGGTGGCATGGCCATTGCGCAGAGTGGATTGAAAAAGTGGATCTGGCCCATGGCGTTTGCCATCTCGTTGCCCAACTTGGTCTATCTCTATTTGGCTTACACAATGCCTGAGGGCATCTGGGTGGTGAATGCTTGTGTGGCGATCGAGCAGTTCGGCTATGGTTTCGGTTTTACCGCTTATACGATGTATCTCATGCTCTTCGCGGAGGGCAACTACAAGACTTCGCACTATGCCATTGGTACGGGCTTCATGGCGTTGGGCATGATGGTGCCTGGCATGATCTCTGGTTGGATCCAAGAGCAGATTGGCTATCAGCACTTCTTCATCTGGGTGATGATCTGCTGCGTCCCGGTCTTCTTGGTGCTTCCTTTCCTGTCCTTCAAGCAGAAATAAAGGGACGATCTATAAAAGCAGTAGAGACGTAGCGCACTACGTCTCTACTTAATTAAAAGAAATGTTTACTTCTTGTAGCCGCACTTCGGGCAGACACCATTCTCGTCGAGTGCCACACCACAAAGCGGACAACGATCAATCTCCTTGCGGTTGTTGAATTCGCAAGAGCCTGCGTTCACACCGCTGGTGAAGGTGATCTTTGCGATGTTCAGTTTGTCTTTCAACAAGTCGTACACGATCTTGATCATGCCCTCAACGGTCATGGTCTCTTTCGTTACGACCAAGCGGCAATCGGGATAAGCGGTGCACAGCTCTGTATGGAAAGCGGCACCCTTCATCGTGTTCTGCGGATGGCCATCCTTGATGCCCTGCTTCTCATAGACGTCGAGCACGGCGGGGAGCAACGGATCGTCCTCACGCAGCACTAACGCATGGTCAAAATTCTTCAACACATCCCAAGCTACCTTCTGGATCTCGTTGCAGGGATAAACCATGTTTACGCCCGCATTCACGCTGTCCTCCACCTCGATGGTCAAAACGCCTGTGTGGCCGTGAAGATACTGAGCCTCGCCTTGGAAGCCATAGAAACGGTGTGCATACTGCAAGTCAAATGTTGTGATACTTCTCATGTCTTAATCTCCTTTACTTTTGATTGGTTTGTACTGTTACTATTAGAATCGCTTACTATTAGAATCGCTTTTCTGACAGCAAATGTAAGACATGTGTATTTCTCATGCAAACAGATATTTTCTATGCTTTTATAGAGAACGTCTATACGAATAGATCACCTCGCCTCGGTCGTTGATCAAATGGAAGCTGAGTTGGTCATCTGCCACGTTGATCAGCGTGAAGCCCTCGTCGGAGCTACAGAACTGCGTACCGGGAACGGCCTTCACGGGGCGGGCCAATGAACCGGAACTGTTCACCAAATAGTCCACCTTGCTTCCCTCTGGTTGGATGTGTTGGAAACTGTGAATATGGCCACAGCAGTAGAGATCCACACCATAGCGATCGAACAGGGCTTCCAGTGCGTTCCGCATATCCATTCGCTCACTGTCATCCTTGTCGGTATCGGCATAGAGCGGATGGTGACCGATCACGATCTTCCAGCGGGCTTGACTTTGGGCGAGCGTTTGCTCAATCCAACGCAACTGTGCCTCCTTGTCTTGTTGGCCTGCATCGGGATATTTGTCCCCCTTCTTCCGGTATTTCTCGATCAACGGGGTGGTGTCGATGAAGAGGAGCAGCGCCTCCTCCTTATCTCCTGCCTCGAAGGTCTGGCTGTAGTAACGAGCTGGCATCACCCAGCGGCGGCTTTTCTTGCCATAGTCCAACACCGCTTGCGTGTTGCCTCGGTACTCATGGTTACCGTTGATCGCGAACCAGTCGATCATCAGCTCAGGATGGGCATAGATCAGCTCGTAATTGGTCATCCAGAGTGGATCGTCGATGCTCGCCACACCGTTGAAATGGTGAGTGTCTCCGGCCGCTACCACACATTCGATCTCTATCTTCTCGGCCAAATTACCCATCAGCTCAGCGATAGGCTTCTGCTTATAATAGCCATTGCGCCCCAAGTCGCTGACGAGCAGGAATGAGTGACTATCTTTGGGCAAATCCAACTGACTCAGCGCCTTTTTATTGGAGGCAGCTTGCGGTTGCTCCGACGGTTCGCCCTTGGCCTGCGGAGCCTCGCCGCCCTGCGCGCAGCTCCCTAAAAGGGTAGTGGCAAAAAGGGCGGAGAGGGATTGTAAATAAACTCTTCTATTCATGAACTCTTTTTTTATGCAAATCTATTACTTTGTTCCGTAGGCACCAAATTGCGGCTGCACGGCGGGAGAGGTGAACGACTGCCCGTTCACCGTTAAGCCACCAGCGAAGTAGGGTGCCAAGTCGCTGCCACTGTAAGCACCGGTCAAGGCGGCTGATCCAGCCTTCAAATGGAAATCCCATGCCTCATCCAACACGTAATTCGTCAAGGCCACTGCGTTGATGTCGAAGTTGACAAATGAGGGATCTTTGGCATCGCTCTCTGTGGCGATCACACTGTGTGCGTCCACTACACCAGTATTGTAATACTTATGATCGTAGTTGTAACCCTCCCAAGCGTAGGCCACACCGCTCTCCTCTTCGAAAACGATCTCGCTGCGCTGGCTACCGGATACATAATAGTTATAGTCGATCACGGATGCGCTGCTGTAGCCTGCCTCGGGATCATCCGGCTGGCTGAATTTCGGGGTCATCGCACGGAACTTGCAGTTGACCATCATGTTGTTGATCACGTTCACCAAGGCGTTCTTCTCCACATAGACGCAGCCACCCTTCTCGCCGTCACGTCGCCAACCGGCGTTGATGATGGTGTTGTTGTAGGCGTTGATCTTGGCCATGCCACGTGTCTCGCTCTGTCCGGAGCTGGAGAGCTTGAGGCCGTTGGTGTTGGGGCTGAACATGAGGTTGCCCGCTACATCAGCCACGCAACCCGCCTTCACGTTGACTGCCTCGGCACCGTCGTATCCATTGGCCGCAAAGATGTTGTTGGCGATGATGGCCTGTCCACCCATCAGGTAGATACCGTCAGACCAACCGTTGCGCAAGATAGAGTTGGTCACTACATAGCGTCCGTCGATGTTGTTGGTCGTGATCTGCGGATAGGCATCGTCGCCTGCGGTATAGACACCTTGGGTAGCTGCGGGAGAACCCTCTACCACCTGTCCACCGGTATATTCAATCACAGCATGGTCGATCAACAGCTCCTCGCAAGTGGCGGAGGCGACGATACCACCCCACAATCCAGCGAAAGTGTTGGCCTCCGTTCGGCTACTCTCCGCTACACTGAAGAGCACCGGTTGCTCGGCGGTACCTTGGCAATAGAGGTTGCCATCCACCGTGAACTCAATGGGCACATGGTTGGCACCTACGCCCTGCTCATCAAAGATTACTTGCACACCCTCCTCAATGGTGAGGCTCTTGCCAGCAGGCACTACTAAGTGTCCCTTCACTTGGATCGTGCTACCCTTGGTCCAGATACCCTCAACCTCGCCAGATACTTCGCTGACGGTGGGTTGCTCGGGCTCCTCGGGTGTAGCCGGTTGCTCATTGCCGGGTTGCTCCGGCTCTATCACGTTGTTTACAGGATCGTCATCTCCACAAGCGGAGAGGGTGAGTGCCATCAAAGCGGCACTCGCTACATACTGATTCAGTCGCATATTGTCTTATAGTTTAAAATGATTGTTTGTTACAGTTTATAGCGCACACCAATCAGGAGCGATTGGCCGTGCCAGGATTTACGCTCGATTACGTTACCGCTGTCTGTGCGAGGCGAATCTACCGCATCGGTATGCGGCCCCTGCTGGATGTAGCGTAAGAGCGGTGTGTTAAGCAGGTTGGCTGCTTTGGCAAAGAGGCTGAAGCCCCCTTTGAAACTCTTCTCCACAGAGGCATCGAGCTGGGTGTAGCCTGCCTCCCAGATGTCGTCGTCATACCAGTTGGAGATGTCGCTCAGTCGCTTGCCCGTGTAGGAGAGGGAGAGCTGTCCCTCCCAACCTAAGCGGACCTGCTTGAAGAGCAACGAGAGGTTTGCTACATGGGCGGCCTGTCCGAAGAGGGGACGTGATTGCTCTCGGCTTTTCACGTCCGATCCCTCCATGATGCGTTTGTCGGTGGTCACACGGGAGTGGGTATAGGTGTAGTTGGCCTTCACGCCAAACCAGTTGAAGTATTTCATCACATCCACCTCCGCACCCAAGTTACGGGCATCACCGAAGTTCATGGGTTGATAATAGGTGTCCTGTCCCTCGTTGATCAAGCCATACTCGATCGGGTTCTGCAACCGTTTATAGAAGAGGCCGACCATGAATTGCTCAGAGGATTTCGGGAAAAACTCATAGCGCAGGTCGATGTTATCGGCCACGGTGTGCTTCAAGTCGGGATTACCCTTCTCTTTGTAATCTTCGTTGAGGATGCTGTAGGGCACGATCTCGAAGAAGCTGGGGCGGTTGATGGCCCGGGCGTAGGAGAAGCGCAGGTTGGCATTGGTGTGCGGCTGCCATTTGGCATGGAAGCTGGGTAGCCAGTCGGTGTAGCGTTGCTCACCCTCAGGATCCACGTCGCGGGGGAATTTCAGCACATAGCCCTGTGTGGTATGCTCCATGCGTAGGCCGGCGATCAGTTCCCAACGGCCCCGGGTGAACTTCACCATGCCGTAGGCGGCACCGATCTGTTCGGTGGCATCGTAGTTGAGGGGATCACCAATATTGCCATAGGGACGGGGAGCCAGTTGGATCTCGTCGAAGTTCTCCCAGTCTTGATGCAGGTATTGCGGTTGCATCGTCCCCGTAGCGGAGTTGAAGGTGTATTCGTTGAAGAAACTGTCACGTCGCTTGTCTCGGAAGAGTCCACCCACGGAGAGGTCGAAGCGCCCCACGGTAGGTTTCACGGTATATTGCAGGTCGAGATAACCCGCCTTATCTTTATCGGAGTTATGCTCCCAGCGGCGGATGGCCGCCCCTGAGGAGGCGACGTGTGTACCAATCAAATAGATCTCGGCGTTATCCGGTGTCTCACTGAAGGCTTTCGAGAGCACGGCAGACCATTTCAATTTCAGCGCATTGTCGGGCAAGAAAAGGTGTTCGCCTTTCAAGGTAGAGTTGACGATGTACTGGCGGTTCCAGCGCATACGCACCGCCCGTTCCTTCTCGTCCTCGCCATCGCGCACTTCCGCCTCTCGCATGTCCATATAGCCGTTATACCAAGTCAGCTTGTGCTGAGGATTCAGGCTGTAATCCAACTTTACGTGGGCACCCATGCGGGTCTGTTGCGTGGAATAGTTGCGTTGTTCGATGCCGTTGTTGGTCGTGCCCGGCTGGTAATATAGGTCGCTCTCCTTGCCTCGATAGGTGTTGAGGAAGCTACCTGCTACCATCACGCCTAACCGATCCCGGAAGAAACGGTCGCCGTAAGAGAGGCCTGCTGTCAGGTCAGGCAGTGGCTTGCTCCATTTCATGTGCAGGTTGTCGTTAGTGAAATCGGCCTCCGTCACCTTGTAATCCGCAGGTTTGCCCATGGCCTCGTAGGGGGATTGCTTCACGATGGCTCCCTTGTTGAACGATTGGAAATCGCGGTCGAGATACATGGCGTTGTAACCGGTGGAGAGGGTGGCTGTCAGCTGTCTTTCGGTGGGTGCGTCCTTCATGATCAGGTTGACCGCACCACCGATGCCATCACCCTCTTGGTCGGCTGTCAGTGACTTGGTCACCTCCAAGCGATCCAGCATTTCAGAGGGGAAGATGTCGAGGGGCACAAAGCGATTCTTGTTGTCCGGACTGGGAATCTTCACCCCATTAATAAGGGTGTAATTATACCGTTTATCCATACCACGCAGGATGGCGTACTGTCCCTCGCCGCTGCTGTTGCGCTCCACGGTCACGCCTGACATACGCTGGATAACATTCGCTACCGTAATATCTGGTGAGAGTTCGATCGCTTTGGCGCTCATCACGTTCACCACGTTCATCGCCTGTCGTTCGATTCCTCGTGCGCCCGCCTCCGTGCGTCCGGGGTTGGAGGCGATCACCGTCACCTCTTCCAAGCCTAAAGCCGCACTCTCTAATGCGAATAAGATGGGCTCCTCCACATCCGCATTGACCTCTAATTCAATGGGCTGGTAGCTGATGTAGGAGCAGACCAACGTGACCCGCTGGTTGGCGGGTAGATTCTTTAAGATGAACGTGCCATCCAGTCCTGTGGTCGTACCGATGGCCGGTTGATTTTTTACATAAATAGTAGCGCCCATCAGCTCTTCGCCTGTCTGCGCGTCTTTGACCAAACCCTTCACCATTGCAGCTTGAAGGGAAAAAGCCATGCAACTCAAGGTTGCCCACCATAGTGCCTTACTCTTCATTGTTCCTTTTGTTTTCGCCGCGAAGTAAGGCGATCCGTGTGACAGCAAAACTGCAAATTAGTTACAATTCGGTTACGAAAGCATCCGCTATCTCATTGATCGTGCTCGGTCATTCGTATTTAGAAATAATTAGTATATTTGCCAACCCATAGCAAAGACGGATAGCTTGGGTAAATCAAGACAGCAAATGGAGAATTATATCGTATCAGCCAGGAAATATCGTCCTTCCACCTTTCGGAGCGTAGTAGGGCAGCGTGCGTTGACCACGACCTTGAAGCATGCGATCGAGCACAACAAGTTGGCCCATGCCTATCTGTTTTGTGGGCCTCGTGGCGTGGGAAAGACCTCTTGTGCCCGCATCTTCGCTAAGACGATCAACTGTCTGCATCCGACGGCGGATGGGGAGGCTTGTAACGAATGCGAGTCTTGCCGTGCCTTCAACGAGCAACGCTCTTATAATATCCATGAGCTGGATGCGGCGAGCAACAACTCGGTGGATGATATTCGTACGCTGATTGATCAGGTACGCATCCCGCCTCCCATCGGCAAGTACAAGGTATTCATCATTGATGAGGTGCACATGCTGACGACAGCGGCTTTCAATGCTTTCTTGAAGACATTGGAGGAGCCGCCCCATCATGCGCTCTTCATCTTGGCCACGACGGAGAAGCATAAGGTGCTCCCGACCATCCTTTCCCGCTGCCAGATTTATGATTTCAATCGCATCAGCATTGCCGACATGGTGGAACACCTGACCTATGTCGCCTCTTGCGAGGGGGTCGAGACGGAGCCAGAGGCACTCAACGTGATCGCCCAGAAGGCGGATGGCGGTATGCGTGATGCCCTCTCGATCTTCGATCAGGTGGTGAGCTTCACCAACGGACACATCACCTATCAGGCGGTGATTGATAACCTGAACGTGCTCGACTATGAGTATTATTTCCGCTTGACGGAGGCGATCTTAGGAGGCAATGTACGTGCGGCGCTGTTAATCTTGAATGAGATTCTGGGCAAGGGGTTCGACGGACAGAACTTCATCACCGGTTTGGCCAGCCATTTCCGTGACCTGTTGGTGTGTCGGGATGAGGCGACCTTAGTGCTTTTCGAGGTGGGTGCCTCCATCCGTGAGCGGTATAAGGCGATGGCGAAGCTATGTGCCGACAAATGGCTGTTCCGGGCGATTGAGTTGGCGAATGGCTGCGACTTGAACTACAAGGTGAGCCGTAACAAACGACTGCTATTGGAACTGACCTTGATTCAGCTCTGCCAATTGACACAGGTGGAGGAGAGTAAAAAAAAAGCCCTGATTGAGCCGTTAGCTCCTGCTGCATCCGCACCTGCTGCCGCTCCACAGCCGAAACCTGCGCAGCCCGCTGCCTCCCGTCCGGTCACGACCGCTGTGCCCCCTTCGGCACAGCCGACTCCTCCATCTGCTACGCCCTCTCGTCCCGTGATCGCTGCGCCTACTACCTCTGCCGCCCCCTCGGAGAGGCGTCCCAGTCGTCCGATGGGACTTTCGTTGCGAGAGATGCGAGAAGGCCCGACGAAACCTACGGCGATGTCCGCTGCGTCTGCTACTGTCCGAGAGAATTTGGATACACCGTTTACTGAAGAGAGCCTTCGGACGGCGTGGACACAGTTTGCGCAAAGCATTGAGAAGGAGGTACACTTGAAGCATACGATGCTCAACTGCGAACCCAAGCTGTTGGATCCCCATCTGTTTGAGGTGGTGGTACACAATCCTGCCCAACAGGATGAGCTGTTACAAAAGACCCTCTCGATCCTCTCATTCATCCGTAGGCAACTGCGAAACGACCATGTGCAGCTGCGTGTGCGTATCGAGGAGGGGAATCAGAAGCAGATTGCCGTTACCTCGGCAGAGAAGTTTGCGCTGTTATTAAAGATCAATCCAGCTTTAGGCAAACTGAAAGAGGAGTTCGACCTAAAACTGGATTAATAAATTAGGTGTGAGGGGTTAAATCAGTTTTTCGTTTCTAAATAAACCACCTGCGTCTGGAGATACTCTTCCAAGCCATGCTTGCCGTCTGCGCCGCCGATGCCTGATTTGCGCCAGCCAGCATGGAAGCCCTGCATCGCCTCGAAGTTCTCGCGGTTGACATAGGTCTCGCCAAACTTCAGGGAGCGCATCACCTTGAAGGCATTCTCCAATCCCTCGGTATAGACGGAAGAGGTGAGGCCATACTCGCAGTCGTTCGCCCAAGCGATTGCCTCGTCGATCGTGTCGTAAGCGACGATCGGCAATACGGGGCCGAAGGTCTCCTCATGCACGATGTCCATCTCCTGTGTCACCTCGTCTAAGATGGTCGGCTCGAAGAAGTAGCCTTTCGTGCCGATACGCTTGCCACCCAGCACCAGCTTGGCACCCTGTGCGACAGCCTTCGCCACCTTCGCCTCGACAGAAGCCAATGCGTTTGCCTCGATCAGCGGACCCATGTCGATCTCTTTCACTTGGTTCGGATCGCCTACCTTCACCTGACTCATCCCAGCGATGAGCTTCTCCATGAAGGCCGCTTTCACCTTGCGATCCACATAGACACGCTCCGCACAGTTGCAAACCTGTCCGGTGTTGATCACCCGAGAGGCAATGATCGCCTTGACCGCTAAATCGAGATCTGCGTCTGCCATGACGATAGCCGGAGCCTTTCCGCCCAATTCCAAAGAGACTTTCGTGATGTTGGGAGCGGCAGCTGCCATCGTCTGCTGTCCGGCACCCACGCTTCCGGTGAGGCTGACCATGCCGACCTTCGGGTTGGCTGCCAATTCCTGGCCGATAACGGAACCACGTCCGTTCACTAAGTTAAACACACCCTTCGGCAGTCCACTCTCTGCTACGATTTGAGCGAAGACGTAGGCGTTCTCCGGGGTCAACTGGCTCGGCTTGATAACGATCGTGTTACCCGTAACCAATGCCGGAGCCGCCTTGCGTGCGATCAGGAAGAAGGGGAAGTTCCAGGGCAGGATGCCTGTGGTTACACCAATCGGACGCTTGAAGACAAAGATGCTCTCATTGGGACGGTCGCTCTGCACGATCTCACCCTCATAGCGGCGTGCCCACTCAGCCATATAATCTAAGTAATCAGCCGTGAACAAAACCTCGACGTTGGCCAATCCCTGTGTCTTACCACCTTCTCTGACAATGATGTCTGTCAATTCTGCTTCTCTGGCACGGATGCCCTCAGCGATTTTTCGCAGATAAGACGCTCTTTGGATAGCGGGTATGCGCTCCCAAGCGGGTTGTGCCTGCTCGGCGGCGTCGATCGCTTTGCGCGCATCTTCCGCTGTGCCGTCGGGCATGAGGGAGATCACCTCTTCGGTAGAGGGGTTCAACACGTTGATCCATTTTCCGGATTCATTCTCGACGAATTGCCCGTCGATAAACATTTTCAATTCTTTCATGCTATTCTATTTTTAGGTTAGAACTCAATGGTGGCAAAAATAAAGAGATTCTGAGAAGGGCTATTTGTATTTTTGATTTAAGATGTTGCAGAAATGACAAAAAAGAGGGGTGAGGAATTGTAATTCCTCACCCCTCTTTCCTCATTTCTAATTTCTAATTAGGCTTAGCAGGCCTTGAAGCTCATGTCAAGACTCTTGACAGAGTGGGTCAATGCGCCTACGGAGATGTAATCTACGCCACACTCCGCATAGTCACGCAGGGTGTCGAAGGTGATACCGCCAGAAGACTCCAACTCTACTCGGCCAGCCACACGGCGAACGGCCTCACGGGTGTTCTCCGGTGTGAAGTTATCGAGCATGATGCGATCTACGCCACCTGTTTGCAGGGCCTCCTCTAATTCGTCGAAGTTACGTACCTCGATCTCGATCTTCAGGTTCTTCCCCTTCTCCTTCAGGTACTCATGCGCACGGTTGATCGCCTTGGAGATGCCACCCGCGAAATCTACATGGTTATCCTTCAAGAGAATCATATCGAACAGGCCGATACGGTGGTTCATGCCGCCACCGATGCGAACAGCCTCCTTCTCGATCATACGCATACCCGGAGTAGTCTTGCGGGTGTCGAGCACATGGGTCTTCGTGCCTTCCAACTGCTTCACATACTTGCGGGTGGTGGTAGCGATGCCGCTCATGCGCTGCATGATGTTGAGCATCAGACGCTCGGTCTGCAACAGCGATTGTACCTTACCCTCCACTACGAAGGCGATGTCGCCCTTCTTTACCTCTGCGCCATCCTCGATGAAGACCGTCATCTTCAGCTCTGGGTCGAAGGCCTTGAAGACACGGCGTGCCATCTCTACACCGGCCAATACGCCATCTTCCTTGATGATCAACTGGCTCTTGCCCATCTCCGTGGCGGGAATGCAACAGAGCGTGGTGTGATCGCCATCGCCAATGTCCTCGGCGAAAGCCAACTTAATTAAGTCGTCAATAAGTTTGTCCATATTATTCTATTCTGATTGATTGTATGATTGCGGTGTTGTTTTCAGCTTTGTAGGTGATGTTCACCCGGTAGTCGCCCGCCTCGGTGTGCAGCTTGGCCACCAGAAAGCCATTGGCAGACTTATCGGCATGATGCACAACCGTGAAAGAGGCCGGTTTGTGCTGTCCGAAAAAGCTGTTGAGCGCCTCGATTGCCTGGTCGCCTGCGCAGGTGAGCGTTTTCTCCGGCAAGGCCAAGTCGATCGTTGCCGCCATCTTGCCAGTTAGTGTTTCCGCCTTGCCCTCTTTGAAAGCCTTGGTGATGCCTGCGAGGTCGGCCGCTTGCAGGCTGCAAAAAGCGCAAAGCAATGCGCAGGTGAGTAGGAACCGTTTCATAGACATTTCTTTTATTTATGAATGATGATGCGCGAAGGTATGTATTTTTCTTGTATTTTCGCCCGCTCAAAGAGAAATGAGCAGCGATGAAAATAGGACTGATCGTGATAGGAAAGACCGATGCCCGCTATTTTGTGGAGGCCATCGAAGAGTATCGTGGACGACTGATCCACTATATCCCGTTTGAGCTGGAGGTGATTCCGGATATTAAGAACGCCAAGAACCTCTCGGAGGCACAGCAGAAGGAGCGGGAGGGAGAGCTGATCTTGAAGGCGTTACAGCCAGGCGATTACCTCGTCTTGCTCGACGAGCATGGCAAGGAGTTTACCTCCATGCAGTTCGCTGCCTATATCGAGAAGAAGATGCACACCGTGCCCAAGCGGTTAGTGTTCGTGGTGGGAGGTCCCTATGGCTTTAGCGAAGCGGTCTATCGGGCCGCCTCGGAAAAGATCTCCCTCAGTAAGATGACCTTCTCCCATCAGATGATCCGCCTCATCTTTATCGAACAACTCTATCGGGCGATGACCATCTTGCATGGGGAGCCTTATCACCATGAATAATCAGTAGTACTTCAAATGCCAAAGAAGATATACTTCAAGTGCCTATGAAGTATATCTTCTCCGGAATATCAGTAGTACTGCCTTGGGATCATGGCAATTTCTGCTTCGGAGCTACCACGTAGCGGAGCACACCGGTCAGGGCAATGATGATGCCCAAGCCTCCCATGATGAGGTATTTGGTTTGTGCGCTATCGAAATTCGTGGTGCCGACCAAGACCATAACGATGAAGGCAACCATCAGTAGCGACTCCATCAAATCTTTATTGACTCGCATCGTTTTTTCTGTTTAATGGGTTAAACTTGCTTTTCCGCCGTTTCGTTGGACGTGCTGAGGCCTTTCATGATGCCAAAGAGTCCAAAAAGGAGTGCGCCCATGACGACTACCAGTTTGAGGTAATCGTTGGGGATGATGTTGCTGCATGCGAGCACGCAGCCTACGATTGTCAGTAAGACATACAGATAGATGCCGAAATTATGTGATTTCTTTGTTGTCATATTTTTTCTTTAACGGTTAATAATTTGTTGAGTGGGTGCCCCCTTTCCCGGACGCAATGCATTGCGTCCCTACTTTTGTGTCTTTGCGGGCTCTGACCCGGCAGGACACGAGGGAGCACACATGTCGGTGCTGAACGCTGATGCTCAGCAGGGCATGTGAGGGACGTATGTGGTAAAGTAACCGCTAAAGAAGGAGCTTCCGGAGGGCGAACAGGTGCTGTCCCTCACGGCAAGCCAAACTGGAGAGGTGATTAATATAGGTAAGGTTTCTATGTTGGGAAAGACGATGGAGCTGATTGGCCTGCTGCAAAGCTGTCTCATGCAGGACCTTCTCGATCGTCTTTAGGTGACGCAGGGTGAGGCTTTGCCCATTGGTTTGGAAACTGCGCCGGGCAAGCAGCCCATGGCTGTGTTGCAATGCCTCGCTCAACTCCTCAAGCTTATGCGCCAAATCGGAGGTGGCAGTCTCTTGCATACTCGTCTCTTGGTAGGCAATTGGTTGATCGCCTTGTTCTTGGTGGCTCTCTTCGGGAGCGAAGCAGAGCAGACCAAGCAGTAGTCCGATGAGATAGAATATGCGTTTCATACGGCAAATGTATGCTTTTCTGTGGTATAAACAGTCTGGATGTGCCGTTTGTTTGCTACTTTTGCGTAAATTTTTGAGAAAAGTAAGGAGAGAAGAGCGATGCAGAACGAAAAATCGTTGGGAAAAGCATGGTTAGAGGCGGCTCGTCCACGTACGTTGCCGGCTTCGTTGAGTCCGGTGTTGTTGGCCTGTGCCTTGGCCTATCGGGATGGGGTGTTCCAATGGATTCCTGCCCTGCTTTGTGTAGGTGTTGCGCTATTGGCGCAGATAGCGAGTAATTTTGCGAATGATTATTTTGATTTCAAGAAGGGGGCGGATGGTGCGGATCGGTTAGGGCCTGAGCGAGCAGTGGCCCAAGGCTGGATCACACCTAAGGCGATGTTGATCGGGACATTCGTCACCTTAGGACTCTCTTGCTTGATGGGTTGTGGCCTCTTGTTCTATGGGGGATGGTGGCTGATCGGGGTAGGTCTGGCGATCGCCTTGTGTGTGCTGGCCTATTCGGCGGGGCCTTTTCCATTGGCTTATAATGGATTGGGGGATGTCTGTGTGGTGCTGTTCTATGGCGTGGTGCCGGTCTGCTTCACCTATTATGTGCAGG
This sequence comes from uncultured Parabacteroides sp., assembly GCA_946055095.1. Classification (GTDB taxonomy): domain Bacteria; phylum Bacteroidota; class Bacteroidia; order Bacteroidales; family Tannerellaceae; genus Parabacteroides. Next base: position 14,802 of record CAMGEM010000007.1, read on the forward strand.
CGCTCTCCTTCTCGCTGCTGGCTTTCCTGCTCTCGTTAGCAGTCGGATTCCTCTCGGCTAATATCTTGATCGTGAATAATTACCGGGATTATGCGCAGGATAGGGCAGCGGGTAAGCGCACGACCATCGTGCTTTTTGGCCGTCGTTTCGGTCGGGTGGCCTATTTCGTGAATGGCCTGATCGCCTTGCTGTTGGTCTTTCCGTTGTTGTTGGCCGCTCCGCTTTGGCTGACGGCACTCTTCGGACTCTTTTTCGTGTTGTTTGTGGCCACTTGGCAAGAGATGCGGAAGCGAGAGGGGCGAGCCTTGAATGCCACCTTGGGGCATACGGCTCGCAATGTGTTCCTCTTCTCCCTGTTAGTCAGTTTGCTGCTCTGCTTATAACAGCATGCCTTCAGCTACCTCGTCGGCCTTTTCCAGACCTTGCAGGTAGGCTACCAACGCCAAACCGAAGTTGAATACCAAGCCAGGTCCTCGGCCGGTGATGACATTATCATCCACCTCGACGGCCTCGCCGGTGACGCTGGCACCTGTCAATTGATCCTCAAAGCCGGGATAGCAGGTCGCCTTGCGTCCCTGCAAGAAGCCCAATCCACCCAATACGAGGGGAGCTGCGCAGATAGCTGCCACTAACTTTCCTTGGGCATAATGTGCCTGGAGCAGCTCACGCAGGGGAGCGCAGGCATTCAGGTTGGTGGCTCCGGGCATACCACCCGGCAAGACCAACGCATCTGCCGTGGTGCAGTCGGCTTCCGCTAAGGTCTGATCCGCCAAATAGACCATGCCATGTGCACCGGTCACCTCTCGGCTGCTGTTGATTGTCACGATAGTCACCTCTACGCCTCCACGACGCAGAATATCAATGGTGCCTGTGGCCTCCATCTCCTCGAAGCCATTGGCTAAGAATACGATTGCTTTCTTCATTTTGTCTCCTATTTAAATTTATATACGTATGTAATGGTACCACTTTGGTTGTTCGCTCCGCTGATCGGGTTGAACTTGGCCTTGCGTGCCGCCTCCAAGGCACTCTTACGCATGGAGGCATTGTCGATATTGGTGCCTCGGCCCACCTCAGCGAAGATCACGTTCCCCTTGGGATCAACGGTGATGTTGACGACGATACGTCCCTCCTCCTGCACGGTGTAGGCAGGTCGTGGCAATCCACCCGCACCGATGGAACGTCCATTGAGGTTGAAGGAGCCATAGCCGCCCACACCCTCGTTAGCACCATGGTCAGAGTTGCCGAAGGGACTGCCTTGGTTACCTGTGCCTGTGGCGGCATCCCCTTGACTATTGCCAGCGGCGTTGCCGATACCAAAGGCACCTGCCACCTTGTTGCTGATGGCCTGTTCCTTCTTGCGCTGCTCCTCGGCGAGTCGTTTCGCCTCGGCCTCTTTCTCCTTGCGGATGCGCTCCTGTTCGGCAGCCTCCTTGCGCTTTTTCTCGGCTTCCTCTTGCTTGCGCTTCTCCTCCGCCTTCTTTTTCGCCTCCTGCTCCAGGTTCACGCTCTCCTCAAGGTCTTGCGTGATCATCTCCTGCTTCGGAGTCTCCACTTGGGGCTCCGGCTCAGGTGGGGGAGGGGTGGTTGTCTCTTGGGGAGGCTCCACACCGGTATATTTCGGCTCGAACATACCGGCCGCCGCATCCACATTGCCGAAGTTGACCAAGACGCCTCCGTCCTCTTCGGGTACCTCCGTGCGTAAGACGGTGAACCAAAGCAAGGCCAAGAGGGCACCGTGGAAGGCGAGTGTCCCGATCAAGCTGTATATGTCATCTTTATTCAGTCTCATAGCGGGCTATTTCTGCGGACGGGTGGCGAGCACCATCTTGAATTTATTCTCGTTCGCGATGTTCAATATCTTCACGATCTCCTTGTAGGGAACGGTCTCGTCTGCGTAGAGCGCGACGAACATCTCCGGCTCTTTGGCATAGCTGTCCTGCAGGAACGGCGTGATCTCGTCGAAAGTGACCTGTACCTCTTTCTGCTTTCCGAACGCCACATAGTAGTTCAGGTTAGCATCGATAGTCACCCTTGTCAACGGCTTGGCCGCTGTTTGCTTCTGCGACTGCGGCAAGGTCACCTTGATCGCATTCGGGATAACCACGGTGGAGGTCACCATGAAGAAGATCAGCAAGAGGAAGATCACATCCGTCATGGAGGCCATGCTGAACGCTTCGTTTACCTTTGTTCTTCGTTTCAGTGCCATGCTCGGATCAATTTGCGGGTTCGTTCAACAGGTCCATGAATTCCATGGTGCGTGCCTCCATCTTGTTCACCACGTTATCTACCTGAGAAACTAAATAGTTGTAGGCGAACAGGGCGATAATACCGACCACCAGACCACCTACGGTCGTGACCAATGCCTCGTAGATACCACCTGAGAGCAGGGCAACATCCACGTTGGTTCCTGCGTTGGCCATGTCGAAAAAGGCACGTACCATACCCGTCACCGTACCGAGGAATCCTAACATCGGGGCTCCCGCAGAGGTGGTGGCGATCAAGGGGAATCCTTTCTCCAACTTGGCGATCTCCAGGTTACCTACGTTCTCGATAGCGACCAGCACGTCGTTCATAGGACGTCCCAAACGGGTAATTCCCTTCTCGATCATACGTGCGGCAGGCGTATTGGTAGAGCGGCAAAGGTTGAGTGCGGAATCGACTTTCCCCTCATGGATATAGTCTTTGATGCGGTTCATGAAGGACTCGTCCTCTTTGCCAGCCCGACGAATGACGATCAGGCGTTGCACGAAGATATAAATAGCCATTAACGAGAGCAGAAGGAGAACGACCATGATCCAACCGCCTTTCATGGCGAGGTCGATCACGTTGATTTCAGCTTCGGTAGGAAGCGTTACGGCCGTCAAGTCCGGCATTTGCTCTACCGCCTGTGCTCCGGCGGCTTGAATGGAAAGTAAGATGCTCATGCTGTTTTGTTTTGAATGATAAATGTTAATTCGTTATGCTTGTTTAAATGGAATTCAATTGCGCCCGATAGCGGGTGATCGTCTCTTGCAAGCCTAAGTAAAGGGCATCGCAGATCAGGGCATGGCCGATAGAGACCTCATCGATCCATGGAATCTGCTGGCTGAAAAAGGCGAGGTTCTCCAAGCTAAGATCATGCCCGGCGTTGACACCCAATCCCAGGCTTTTCGCCCGCTTGGCTGCCTCTACGAAGGGGGCGATGGCCACTTCCCGGTTGAGGCTGTAAGCTGAGGCATAGGGCTCGGTGTAGAGTTCCACACGATCCGTGCCGGTCTTGGCGGCCCATTCCAGGTTCTCCAGATCGGTGCCGACAAAAATCGAGGTACGTATGCCTTTTGAGTTGAAGGTATCAGCCAGCTCACTGAGGAACTCGAAGTTCTCCTTCACGTCCCAGCCAGCGTTGGAGGTGATGGCATCGGGTGCGTCGGGTACCAAGGTCACCTGGGTAGGTTTTACCTTCAGCACTAAGTCGATAAATTTCTCACAGGGATAACCTTCGATATTGAACTCTGTCTTGATCAGTGGTTTTAAGGCATAGACATCGTTGTAACGTATATGTCTTTCGTCAGGGCGAGGGTGCACCGTAATACCTTGCGCACCGAATGACTCACAATCTTGGGCTACTTGCAGCACATCCGGACGATTGCCTCCTCGTGCGTTGCGAATCGTAGCCACCTTGTTGATGTTTACACTTAAATTTGTCATTGCATGTCGTATTTTCTTTTTCTTTGCTTACATTTGCACAAAACTATGGCAAATTTAGCAGGATTTTTCGGGAAAATAGGACATAATGTTAGTGAAAGATTTCATAACGAAGGAGATTCTGGTATTAAAAGACTATGATACAGTAGAATATGCCTTGAATATGATGGATGAGCTGAAGGTGAAGCAGCTCCCATTGGTGACGGGTGAAGGTCTTTATCAGGGGTTGGTGGAGGAGAAGGCTCTCCTTGAGGTGCCTCTGCTGACGATACCTTTGGCTGATGCTTCTCGCTTGGATGTGTCGATAGCGGGAGGCGCTTCGTTGCATGAGGCCTTGTCGCTCATGGCTCGTTATGGGTTAAGCCTGCTACCCGTCTGTTCATCGGGCAAGTACTATATGGGGGTGGTTACGCAAGAACGCATGGTAGGTTGTTTGGCGGAATGGTGTGGGTCTGATCGAGAGGGCAGCGTGATTGTCTTGGAGTTTGAGGCACGTGATTACAACTTGACCGAGCTGTCTCGGTTGGTGGAGTCGAACAATGCCCATGTGCTGAGTTTGCTCACTCGTATGGATCCGGAGAGTGGTCGTTGGTGGGTAGCCTTGAAGATTGATTTGGTGGATGCCTCACCGGTGCTGCGTAGCTTCGAGCGATACAACTATACCGTACGTTACCATTTTATGGAGCAAGGTGTGGTGGATGAGCGTTTGCAGCGTCGGATGCGCGAGTTATTATATTATATGAATATGTAGATAGGGGAGGGAATGTGTCTTGAAAGTGGGTATATTTGGTAGTGAGTATCAAGCGGAGCGTCAGAGTTTAGTCAAGCGGCTATTCGCGAAGTTGCGTGAGCGAGAGGCGGAGATCTATGTGGATGCGCCTTATTACGCCTTTTTGACAGAGGCCTTCGGTATGGAGCCTCCGGTGAGTGGGCTCCTGACAGGCGATGAGTTCGATTTGGATATGGCCATGAGCGTGGGGGGAGATGGCACCTTCTTGCGCACGGCGGCTCGGGTCAATCGACAAGAGATTCCCATCTTGGGCATCAATGCGGGACGCTTGGGCTTCTTGGCGGACGTCTCCAACCAGGCTTTGGAGGAGACCTTGGACGAGATATTCAAGCATTATTATAAGGTAGAAGAGCGCACCTTGCTGCGGCTCTATACGGAGGAGCGGGTCTTTCGGGGCTATAACTATGCGCTCAACGAGATTGCCGTGCTGAAACGGGATAGCTCCTCGATGATTACGATTCATACCTTTTTAAATGGCGAATACCTGACCTCCTACCAGGCGGATGGTTTGGTGATCGCAACCCCTACCGGCTCTACGGCCTATTCGATGAGTGTGGGTGGCCCTATCATCGCTCCACAGTGTGGTAATTTGGTGCTGAGCCCGGTGGCTCCCCATTCGCTCAATGTGCGTCCGTTGGTTATTCCCGATAGCGATGTGATCTCGATGCGTGTGGAGAGTCGCAACCGCTATTTCTTGATTTCGCTGGATGGCCGTTCGGAGATATTCCCCTCGGGCATGGAACTGACATTGAGCCGGGCGGATTACCGGGCGAAGGTGGTCAAGCGTTACAACCATACATTCTATGAGACCCTGCGTGAGAAGCTGATGTGGGGGGCCGATATTCGTGCGAAATGATTAAAAAACATGTTGTAGAGCATGAATTGGTTAATTGAGGTTAAATAAATGAGATTTCCAAACGATTTTGTATGCTGTATAACATAAAAGCAATATATTTGCAACGTGTTTTTCATGGTATTAGATTTAAGGTTAACAATTGAAATTGGCTGTCCGTGATGGATGGCCTTTTTTTATGTTCCTTCGCTACCGTGAGAGTCATGAATAAGAACAGATTTCCAACATAGAAAAAGATATGAAACGCGTATTCTGTCCCAAGTGCGACAACCAACTCTCTTTTGACGAGACGAAATATCCCGAAGGCAAGGTGTTGGCCTTCGTCTGCCCCCGTTGTGGCGCACAGTTCAAGATCAAATTAGGTTTGAAGCGGGTTAAGACCGCTGACGGTGGAGAGAAGGAGGTGAAGGAGGCCGATTTTTCGTGTGGCTACATCACGGTGATCGAGAATGCCTTTGCCTACAAGCAGGAACTTCCCCTTAAATTAGGCGATAACGTGATTGGCCGTCGGAACAAGGATACCGAAGGGGTGGATGTGGAGATCATTACGAGTGATCCCAGCATGGGGCGTAAGCATTGCGTGCTCAACGTGAAGCGAGATGCCCATGGCACGTTGATCTATACGGTGCGCGATTTCCCCAGCCTGACCGGTACGTTCGTGGGCAGTGTCTTGGTAGGCAAGAAAGAACAGGTGCGTTTGGAGGATGAGGCGATAGTCACGCTTGGTGCGACCACTTTTATCCTGCACGCTGGAAAATGAGTGGCCGATCAACAGAGCGTGAGGGAAAGGTGCGGTAAATTGAGCGAAGAAAAGGGATAAAATGTTTGTTGGTTACAGAATTATCCCTACCTTTGCGCCGATTTTCCGCAGAGGGTAGTCCAAGTGGTGCCGGAGACGGAGCCCACCCTCGGGACCTAACCTGTTTAATAGAGAAAAAAGACAGATGTACGTAGTAGTAGAGATTAACGGACAACAGTTCAAGGCTGAGCAAGGCAAGAAGTTATTTGTTCACCACATCCAGAACGCAGTGAGCGGTGCTGTTGTTGAGTTTGACAAGGTGTTGTTAGTAGATAACGACGGCGAAGTTAAAATTGGCGCACCGACGGTTGAGGGCGCAAAGGTGGTATGCGAGATCGTTTCTCCGTTGGTAAAGGGCGATAAGGTGCTCGTTTTCCACAAGAAGAGAAGAAAGGGTTACCGCAAGTTGAACGGCCATCGTCAGCAGTTCAGCGAGGTGTTGATTAAAGAAGTTGTTGCTTAACTTGTAAAGGAGAAGAAAAGAAATGGCACATAAAAAAGGTGTGGGTAGTTCTAAGAACGGCCGTGAATCACAAAGTAAAAGATTAGGTGTTAAGCTGTTCGGTGGTGAGTTGGCAAAGGCTGGTAACATCATCGTTCGTCAGAGAGGTACAGTTCATCATCCGGGTGCAAACGTAGGTATCGGCAAGGATCATACGTTGTATGCTTTGGTGGATGGTGTCGTAACATTCCATAAGGGCAAAGAGAACAGATCTTTTGTATCTGTAAAAGAGGTAGTAGCTGAGGCATAAGTTTCAACAGGCTATCGAATAATAGAGATAAAGAAAAGGATATCCAGTGTTGGGTATCCTTTTTTGGTTTTGTAAATTCGCGGCACAAATATAATAATCAAACAGAACAACAACAATGGGTGGCTTTTTTGGCACTATTTCAAAAGGGGCTTGTGTGACGGATCTGTTCTACGGAACGGACTACAATTCCCATCTCGGTACCCGCAGGGGTGGTATGGCTACATACGACAAGGAAGAGGGTTTCATGCGTTCCATCCACAATCTGGAGAGTTCCTATTTCCGGACAAAGTTTGAGGCGCAGTTAGGTAAGTTCAAGGGCAACGCCGGTGTAGGTATCATCAGCGATACGGATGCGCAACCGATCGTGATCAATTCTCATCTGGGTAAGTTCGCCATTGTCACGGTAGCGAAAATCAATAACATCAATGAGTTGGAGCAGGAATTGCTTGCGGCTAACATGCACTTCTCTGAGTTGAGCTCGGGCAAGACCAATCAAACGGAGTTGGTCGCTTTGCTGATTACGCAGGGCAAGGACTTCGTGGAGGGTATTGAGAACGTGTATGAAAAGATCAAGGGCTCTTGCTCGATGCTGCTGCTGACCGAGGATGGCATTATCGTGGCTCGTGATAAATGGGGGCGTACGCCGATCGTGATTGGCAAGAAGGAGGGCGCTTTCGCGGCTACCAGCGAGTCGAGCAGCTTGCCCAACTTGGATTATGAGATTGAGAAGTACGTGGGTCCGGGTGAGATCATTCGCTTGCGGGCTGACGGCATGGAGCAGATGCGCAAGCCGCAAGAGGGGATGCAGATTTGTTCCTTCCTCTGGGTTTATTATGGTTTCCCTGTCTCCTGCTACGAAGGTAAGAACGTAGAGGAGGTGCGCTTCATGAGCGGCTTCAAGATGGGACAGCAGGATGAGTCGGAGGTGGATTGCGCTTGTGGCATTCCGGATTCAGGTGTGGGCATGGCCTTGGGCTATGCGGAGGGTAAGGGTGTACCTTACCACCGGGCAATCGCTAAATATACCCCGACATGGCCTCGTAGCTTCACGCCGGCTAACCAGGAGATGCGCTCGTTGGTGGCTAAGATGAAGCTGATCCCGAACCGTGCCATGCTGGAGGGTAAACGAATCTTGTTCTGTGATGACTCGATCGTGCGAGGCACACAGTTGCGTGATAACGTAAAGATTTTGTATGATTATGGGGCGAAAGAGGTACACATGCGTATCGCTTGTCCGCCGCTGATCTATGCGTGTCCCTTCATCGGCTTCACCTCTTCGAAGAGTCCGTTAGAGCTGATCACCCGCCGGATCATCAAGGAATTGGAGGGCGACGAGAACAAGAATCTGGAGAATTACGCAAAGACCGATTCGCCGGAGTACAAGAAGATGGTCGGCATCATCGCTGAGCGTTTCGGCCTCAGCTCATTGAAATTTAATACGCTGGAAACCTTGGTGGAGGCGATCGGATTGCCGAAATGTAAGATCTGCACCCATTGCTTCGATGGTAGCAGCCATTATTGATACCGTTTTTTCAAAATTATAACGAATAGCGAGGCGTTTTGTCTCGCTATTTTTTTTGTGGTTTAGCGGGCATTGCCTACTTTTACGCGAAAATCAACAACGAAAATAGAGGATAACTAATCATATGGCTGTATTAGATCGTTTCTTACACTACGTGACATTCGACACACAATCGAGTGAGACCACTGGAGTCACGCCCAGTACACCTGGGCAACGTCGTTTTGCGGAGGCATTGGTTGCCGAGCTTCAAGCTATCGGCTTGGAGGAGATTTCCTTGGATGAGAATGGCTATTTGATGGCTACTTTGCCGGCCAATACGGAGAAGGCGGTGCCAACGATTGGCTTCATTGCGCATTTGGATACCAGTCCGGATTTGTCGGGCAGGGATGTGAAACCTCGTATCGTTGCCTATACGGGTGGTGATATCGTGCTGAATGAGGCACAGCGGATCGTGCTCTCGCCGGATATGTTCCCTGAGTTGAATGACTATGTGGGGCAGGAATTGGTTGTGACCGATGGGACGACGCTGTTGGGTGCGGATGACAAAGCGGGTGTGGCGGCGATTATTGAGGCCATGCGTGAGCTCAAGGAGCATCCGGAATGGATACACGGCAAGATACGTATTGCCTTCACACCGGATGAGGAGATCGGTGCGGGAGCCGACCATTTCGATGTGGAGAAGTTTGGCTGTGCGTGGGGTTATACCATCGATGGCGGTCAAGTGGGTGAGTTAGAGTATGAGAACTTCAATGCGGCGGTCGCCAAAATCACTTTCAAGGGATTGAATGTGCACCCGGGTTATGCGAAGAACAAGATGCTGAATGCCTCTTTGCGTGCGACGGAGTTTGCGGCTTGGTTGCCGGAGACAATGCGTCCGGAGACGACAGAGGGGTATGAGGGATTCTTCCACCTGATCGGTATGACAGGTTCGGTAGAGGAGGCGACACTATCCTATATCATCCGTGATCACGATCGAGCACTGTTCGAGGAGAAGAAACAGCTGATCCAGCAGTTGGCAGCGCGGATGAATGCCGCATATCCTGGATGCGCAACGGTGGAGATGCGTGATCAATATTACAACATGCGTGAGGTGGTAGAGCCGCAGAAGCAGGTGGTGGATTTGGCGTTTGAGGCGATGCAAGCGGTAGGTGTCCAGCCTTTGGTGAAGCCGATTCGTGGAGGTACGGATGGCGCACGTCTTTCGTTCATGGGTTTACCTTGTCCTAACATCTTTGCGGGCGGACTCAACTTCCACGGACGTTATGAGTTCCTGCCGGTTCCCTCTTTGGAGAAGAGTATGCAGACTATTTTGAAGATCATAGACTTGGCAGCAAAAAAGTAAAAACATATAATAACCATAAATACAAATTATTTCTATTCATGAAAACGACTCCGTTTACTGACTTGCACATCGCTTTAGGGGCGAAGATGCATGAGTTCGCAGGCTTTAACATGCCGATTGAGTATTCAGGAATTATTGATGAGCACATGACCGTTGTCAACGGCGTGGGTGTGTTTGATGTCTCTCACATGGGCGAGTTTTGGGTGAAGGGCCCGAATGCGTTAGCCTTTATCCAGGGTGTTACCTCTAATGATGCCTCCAAGCTACCCTTGGGTAAGGCACAATATACTTGCTTCCCCAATGAGGAGGGAGGCATCGTGGATGACCTGTTGGTCTATCACTATGAGCCGGAGAAATACCTGTTGGTGGTGAATGCCGGCAACATTGACAAGGACTGGGCATGGTGCAACAGCCACAATCCGATGGGTGCTGAGCTGGAGAACTCCTCTGCCAAGACCGGTCAGTTGGCCATCCAGGGCCCGAAGGCACTGGAGGTGCTGCAGCGCTTGACTCCGGTCGATCTCTCTGCCATTCCCTATTATGCCTTCACGACCGGTGAGTTCGCGGGCTGCAAGAACGTGATCATCTCTAACACGGGCTATACGGGTGCCGGTGGTTTTGAGCTCTATTTCTATGTAGAGGATGCGATGACCATCTGGAATGCCATCTTCGAGGCTGGTAAGCCGGAGGGTATCAAGCCGATCGGTTTGGGCGCACGTGATACGTTGCGTTTGGAGATGGGCTTCTGCCTCTATGGAAACGACCTCGACGATACGACCTCTCCGATTGAGGCTGGTTTGGGTTGGATCACGAAATTCGTAGATGGCAAGGAGTTCACCAACCGTGCTGAGTTGGAGCGCCAGAAGAAAGAGGGTGTTGCGCGTAAGCTCTGTGCCTTCGAGTTGGTGGAGAAGGGCATTCCTCGCCATGGCTATGAGATCGTGGATGCTGAGGGCAATGCCATTGGTGTGGTTACTTCGGGCACGATGTCTCCCGTCTTGAAGAAGGGTATCGGTATGGGTTATGTCAAGACCGAGCACTCGAAGGTGGGCAGCGAGATCTATATTAAGGTACGTAACAAGAGCCTGAAGGCACAAGTCGTTAAGGCTCCGTTCCGCAAATAAGAGACCAGGGGGTGTGTCAAAATGCGTTCGTGTCATTGCGGGCTTGACCCGCAATCTCATACTATCCTGAATCTCAAGACAGGATGAGATGCCGGGTCAAGCCCGGCAGGACACGTAGATAGTATGTGCTGCATTTTGACACACTGCCCCTGTTAACACCCATTATATAAGGTTTTTCTATGCAGAAAGTGCGTTTTGGTGTGGTCGGCACCAATTTCATCACCGACTGGGTGATTGCTGGAGCTCGGCAGGATGAACGGTTTGAGCTCGTAGCCGTGTGCTCCCGTCAGCAAGAGACAGCCGATGCCTTTGCGGCCAAGCATCAGATCCCCTATACCTTCACCTCCCTGGAAGAGATGGCCAAAAGTCCGTTGATTGATGCGGTCTATATCGCTTCGCCCAATTTTAAACATGCCGAGCAGAGCATCCTTTGCATGAGCCAGGGTAAGCATGTGCTCTGCGAGAAACCGTTGGCTTCGAATGCGAAGGAGGCAAAAGCCATGATCGAGGCCTCCGAGCGCTATGGCGTGACCTTGATGGAGGCGATGAAGCCTACGTTGACGCCCAATTTCTTGGCTGTGCGAGCGAATTTGGAGCGTATCGGTATGGTTCGTCGTTATTTCGCTTGCTATTGCCAATATTCTTCCCGCTATGATAAATTTAAGGAGGGCATCGTGTTGAATGCCTTCAAGCCCGAATATTCCAATGGTGCGATGATGGACATCGGTGTCTATACGCTCTATCCCATGGTCGTCCTGTTCGGCAAGCCGAACAAGATCGACGCTTCCGGTGTGTTGCTCTCTACAGGCGTGGACGGACAAGGAGCGGTCAATTTCACCTATGATACGATGAATGCAACGATCTTGTATTCAAAGATCGCCAACTCCGCATTGCCCACAGAGATCCAAGGAGAGAGCGGCAATCTGACACTGGATCGTATCAATATCATCCGAAAGGTGACCTATACGCCTCGTTTAGCACCAGCCATGGGGAAAGGTCCTGACCCCGTTCCCGAAGATGTCAGTGCTTTGACGGAGAAGGATGAGTATTACTATGAGGTAGCAGAGTTCATCAATTTGGTATTGGCGGGTAAGCGGGAGTCAACCATCAACAGCCATGCCAACTCCTTGACCACGTTGGAGATCATCGACGAGATTCGTCAGCAGCTTGGTGTGGTTTATCCGGCTGATGCGAAATAAACGGATGGGAGGAAAGGCGATGAAAAAGATAATAGGGTTGATCGGTTTGCTCTTGTTGGTAGCCTGTCAAGGCCAATCGGTTGCCTCTTTGCCTGAAGAGGTGGAAAGTGTGCGCTTGATTCTGGATACGGATTTAGGCCCTGATTATGATGATGTCGGGGCGATGGCATTGATGCATGCGTTGGCTGACAGTGGGCAAGTACAGATTTTGGCAACGCTTTCCTCAAATGCAGATGAGCGAGTCGTGCCCTGTATGGAGGTGATCAATACCTATTTCAACCGGCCTGAAATACCGGTCGGTGTGACTAAAAGTTCTACTGCGGCAAGCTTAACCACTTGGCACAAAGAGAAATGGACGGACGCACTGCCTGCGCACTATCCACATCCCACGGTTAAGACTTCCGATGCGCCGGATGCGGTAGCCATCTATCGACAGCTGCTGAGTCAGCAACCCGATAGCAGTGTTGTGATCTGCACGATCGGTTTCTTCACCAATTTGAAGGAGTTATTGCGCAGCCAAGGAGATACGTATAGCCCCTTGAGCGGTAAAGAGTTAGTCGCTCGCAAGGTGAAGCGGTTGGTCTCCATGGCCGGAGCCTTCCCCGAAGGCAAGGAGTTCAATGTCTATTGCGATGTGGAGTCCTCCCGTGCGGTGGCTGACGAATGGCCTACTGAGATCATTTTCAGCGGTTTTGAGATTGGAGATAAGGTCTTGACCGGAAAGAAGCTGGTTGCGATGCCTACGGAGCACAGCCCCGTGAAGGAGGCGTTTGCCATGAGTTTTGCCGAAGGAGATCCGGATGGACGCATGAGTTGGGATCAGACAGCCGTTTTGGTGGCTATCAAGGGCTATGCCCCCTATTTTGATATCGAGCGAGGTCACTTTCAACTATCTGATGCTGAAGGAAACAATAGTTGGAAGGTTGATCCGCAAGGTCCTCATGCCCGTTTGCTCTTCCGCATGACCCCACAGCAAATCGCTGCTGTGATTGAAGACTATATGATGCATCAACCTGCTTGTAAATGAGCGAGTTCATAGGCACTCTTTGTGCTGTGCTC
>CAMGEM010000008.1 GCA_946055095.1 uncultured Parabacteroides sp.
CTCTCCCTATACCTTGCCCGATACCGATGACCTGCCCCTTGCGGCTGAAGAAAGTGCTATCTACAATAGAAAAGGACAGACAGATTAGGCAAAAGTAATCGGATAACGTTCAGGATGAACCAGACTGTCTAACTCTAAGTCAATATCCATTGCTTCCCAGCGTAATGATTCGGAATCAGGCATCGACACAGCCAAAACATCTGATACCTTGGCATCTTTGAACCAAGGGAATCGATCATACGGTAAATAATACTCCTTCTCTTTTACATAGAGCAGAATGCCGCGTGCATTAATCATCGTAACTTCTGCGTGTGAACATACCGTTGGGCTCATGCTACAAAGGTAAGCATTTCATCCAAATGGAACGAATTATGCGCTAAAAATATGTTATTTAACATAAATAGCGCAGAAACGGACGATAATTTGAAAAAATGTCATGGTATTACTCGTTTATTAAAAATAAACTCATATATTTGCCCCGGTATTCAGTGGGTGAATACAGAACAGTTAGTTGACCTATTTTAAAAAAGTAACATGATGAACAAACAGTTAGCTTTTTGTACAGGCGGCGTGAGTTTAGCATTGTGTTTATTGGCTCTGGGTGGGGCAAGCATGCCCGTTTCAGCAGCTAATGCAAACGTTGCTATTTCTCAACAATCCCGCACAGTGACGGGTGTCGTTACAGACATCAAGGGTGAACCCTTATTGGGTGTAAATGTCATCGTGAAAGGTACCACAAACGGTACAATTACCGATCTCGATGGTAAATTTTCTTTGGAGGTAGAGCCCAACTCCATTCTCGTAGTTTCTTACATTGGTTATGTATCTCAGCAGATTCCGGTAACGGGTAATTCTGTGAAGGTGACTTTGAAAGAGGATACCCAAAACTTGGAGGAGGTCGTAGTCGTTGGTTACGGTACGCAGCAGAAGAAGGATATTACCGGATCTGTGGCCGTTATCGACACGAAAGAGTTGTTAGCCTCTTCCGGTTCTTCCGCAACGCAGCAGTTGCAAGGTAAGGCTGCCGGTGTGTATGTAGGTGCTTCCGGTGCCCCTGGTTCTCAAACAATGGTCCGTATCCGTGGTATCAATACCATCAACGATAACGGTCCTTTGTACGTTATTGATGGTGTCTCTACCCGTAACCAGGACTTGAGCTCTTTGAACCCGAACGATATCGAGAGCATGCAGGTGTTGAAGGATGCCTCTTCAGCCGCTATCTATGGTGCGCAGGCTGCCAACGGTGTCATCTTGATCACCACGAAGAAGGGTACGAAGAGTGGTCAGCCGAAGTTGACCTACGATGGTTATGTAGGTGTGCAGAAGACCGGTAAGAAGTATGACGTGCTGAACTCTATGGATCGTTTGAACTTGGAGTGGGAAGCGAAGGCAAACAACTATGCGTTGTTAGGCTCTGATGCGAAGCCCTCTCACGTACAGTTTGGTACAGGTGACAGACCGACCATTCCAAATTTGATGACACAGGCGGGTGCAATGGGTAGCCAGAACATCGATCCGAATAGCTACAGCTATCCAGGCAATACATTGGCTCCCTTCTCTGACACCGACTGGTGGGATGAAATCGACCGTCCAGCTATGATGCAGAACCATCAGATCAGTTTGGCTGGTGGTACGGAGAAAGGTACCTATAACTTGAGTGCCAACTATTTCAAACAGGATGGTACCGTAATTGATACCTACTACAAACGTTATCAGGTGCGTGCCAACACGACATTCAACGTACGTGACTGGTTGCGCGTCGGTGAGAACTTGACGTATGCCTTCACAAAGGACTTGGGTCGTACGCCGGGTGCTGCTGAGTCTAACATCTATTCTTGGACTTACCGTGCTTCACCTTTCGTTCCGGTTTATGACATCGCAGGCAATTTCGCAGGTTCTAAGTTCGCAGGTACAGGTAACTTCCAGAACCCGGTTGCCATCAAGAAGAGAGAGATTGGTAACTACTGGACCAACAATCGTATCTTTGGTAACTTGTGGGCAGAGGCTGATTTGTGGAAAGGCTTGACATTCCGCACCAACTTCGGTTTGGACTACACCAACAACTACTCCTACAACATGAACAAGATGAACCCTGAGTTCTCTGAGTCAGCGATGGAGAATAGCTTGGAAGAGCGCAGTGGTTTCAACTATCGTTGGATTTGGACGAACACGTTGACCTACAACGCCACATTCAATGAAGTACATAAATTGAATGTTTTGTTGGGTACAGAGGCTATCCGCGATGGTTTGGGTCGCAGCATGTATGGCCGCCGTTACAACTACATGTATGAGGACAACGAGGACACTTGGGTATTGAACATGGGTGAGAACAATGGTCGTCGTGTAACGGAGTCTTCTTACAACGGTGAGTTCGCTTTGTTCGGTCTGTTCGGTCGCGTAGATTATACGTTTGCTGATAAGTATTTGGCAACTGTGATTGTTCGTCGAGATGGTGTCTCTCGTTTCGCAAAGAACAATCGTTACGGTGTATTCCCCTCTGTATCTCTCGGTTGGCGTGTCTCTGAGGAGGCCTTCATGGAGAATACAAAGGATTGGTTGGATGACTTGAAGGTTCGCTTCGGTTATGGTCAGACGGGTAACTCTGAGATGGCTCGTAAGACCAACTATGCGTATGAGTATGCTACGGATCCGACAACAACCAACTATGACTTGACAGGTGCGAACACCTCTACGAACACTGGATTTAAGTTGAACCGTTTCGGTAATGACGAGACCAAGTGGGAGGCCACTGAGATGTTCAATGTCGGTATCGATGCGACGATCTTGAACGGTAAGTTCGGTATCGGTGCTGAGTGGTATGCGAAGAAGACGACTGACATGTTGATCACTGCTCCTTACTCTGCATTGGCAGGTGAGGCAGGTCGTCCTTACATCAACTTCGGTGATATGAAGAACTCCGGTGTCGATTTGAACTTGAACTATCGCGACAGCAAGGGTGATTGGAACTGGGATGTTTCTGTGAACCTGTCACACTACAAGAACGAGGTTACAAAGCTCTCTTTGGCGGATGATTATGCGATTACAACAAGTGGTGCTCGTATTTCGGGTGCTGTATGTTACACCACGAAGGGTCAGCCGATCTCTATGTTCTACGGTTACCAGCAGAATGGTTTCTATGAGACAGCAGAAGAGGTAATGGCATTGCCGCCGTTGGGTCAGACCATTGAAAACTTGGAGGCTGCGAAGCGTTGGGTTGGTAAGTTCAAATTTGCCGATACGGATGGTGATGGCAAGTTGACTGCTGACGACCGTACCTTCATCGGTAATCCTCACCCCGATTTGATCGCTGGTTTGAACGCTACTGTTAGCTGGAAGAACTGGGACTTCACGATGTTCTGGTATTCAACGATCGGTAACGAGATCTTCAACAATACGAAGTACTTCACCGATTTCTGGTTGTTCGAGGGTAACCGCTCATCAACGGTTCGCGACTACTCTTGGAAGGCAGGTGCAGACAATAGCAAAGCGAAGTTGCCGGTATTGGACTATGGTGATACCTACTCAGGTACCAATTCAAGCTCATACTATGTGGAGAATGGTTCCTTCTTGCGCTTGAAGAACGTGGTATTGGGTTACACCTTGCCGAAGTCTGTTTTGTCTAAGGTAGGTATCCAGAACTTGCGTCTCTATGTACAGGCTGAGAACATCTTGACCATCACGGGTTATTCCGGTTTGGATCCTGAGTTCACGAATGCCGACGTATCCGCTGGAAACGGTTCCGACTTGAGTAGAGGTTTGGATATGGGTGGTTGGCCGACAACCATGCGCTTCTTGTTTGGTGTGAACTTTGCGTTCTAATTGGAGCAAGTAGGATAAGTTAATCAATTAATTAATGGATTATATCATGAAAAGAAGATATATTTTAGTCCTGGGGTGTGCTTCTTTATTGACCTTGGGCTCTTGTGGAGAGGATTTCTTGTACAAATCTCCGCAGGGAAGTATCGATGAAGCAACATTGACGACAAGTGCGGGCGTGGACTTGTTGGTGACTAATGCGTACGCCAACTTGACGGAAAATGGCTGGGGTGCTACTCCCTTCAACTGGACTTTTGGTGGTATGTACGGTGGTGATGCCAACAAGGGTTCTGACCCGGGTGACCAGTCTGTGCTCAATGAGATGGAGCTCTATAGTACGTTGTCAACCAACGGTTACTTGAGCGAAAAGTGGTCTTGGATCTATAAAGGTGTGAAGCGTGTCAACAAAGCTTACGAGGTAATGGGTAATGCGGAGGACATGGATGCCAGCCTGAAGACGGTTCGTGGCGCTGAGTTAGCTTTCTTGCGTGCGATGTTCTATTTCGAGGGTGTGAAGGTGTTTGGTCCCTACATTCCTTACTTCGATGAAACGGTGACGGATAATGACCCGAAGATCCACAACGATCGCGACATCTATGCAGATGTCTTGAATGATGTTGATAAAGCGATCGCCGGTCTGCCCGATAAGCAACCGGAGGTAGGTCGTGTGAACAAATGGGCTGCCTTGGGCTTGAAGGCGAAGATCTTGATGCAGAAGGGTGATTTGGCCGCTGCGAAGCCGATTTTGGCCGATCTGTTGGCGAATGGCCAGACCAATGCAGGCAAGCACTACGGTTTGGAGGACAACATGACCAATAACTGGAGTACAGACTTTGATAACAAGACGGCTGAGTCTATCTTCGAGATTCAGTTCTCTGTGGATGCGAACAACAACGCCAACTCAGGTCTGTCTCTCTGCTACCCGCACAACTCGGGTCCCGGTGGATGCTGTGGTTTCTATCAGCCCTCTTTCGAGTTGGTGAACTCCTTCCAGGTGGATGCGAATGGTCTGCCTTACTTGAATGGTGAGTATCGTACAAAGAAATCAGTAACTGTAAAGGATGAGGCTACTGTCAGCCAGAATGACAACTCAATCGCTGTCGATCCTCGCTTGGACTTTGCGGTAGGTCGTATGGGTATTCCTTACAAAGACTGGGGTCTGCCTAAGACAGACTGGGTGCGTAACCCGGTGAACGGTGGTGTCTTCATGCCGAAGAAGCATGTCTTTAGCAAGGCTGAGTTCGAGTCTGGTTTGGGTGGTAAGGCCTACCACGATGGTTGGGCTCCCGGTTCAGCGATCAACATCCAGTATCTGAGCGTTCGTGATGCGAAGTTGCTCTATGCAGAGTGCTTGGCTAACGATGGTGACTTGGCAGGTGCGATGGCACAGGTGAATGACATTCGTCGCCGTGCAGCGCTTGACGTGAATATCGTGAAGAATGCGGATGGTACACCTGCTGCGAACTATAAGGTGGCTGAGTATCCGACTTCTCACGCTGCGTTCTCCAACAAGGATGTCTGCATCAAGGCGATCCGCATGGAGCGTAAGTTGGAGTTGGCAATGGAGGGTCAGCGCTGGTTCGACCTCGCTCGTTGGGGTGGTGACTACATGGCTGCTGAGTTGAAGGCCTATGTAGATTACGAGAAACAGTACATTCCGAAGTTTGCCGGTGCTACTTATCTGCCCGCAAGCAAGACGATGTTCCCGGTTCCCGATCAGCAGATCTTGGATATGGGTAATGACGAGAGTGGCCAGCCCTACTTGGTTCAGCCCGGTCCTTGGAAGTAATCAACTTCTATCTATAAATCGAAAAGGGGAGGTTCACACCTCCCCTTTTTTTCGCCTTTACGTTACGTATATTGCAGACCTCCCTTTGGTAAGCATGCAAAGAAATACACATTGCACGCCTTGGCGTTTGATTTTTTACGGTATCGTAATCAGTAGCAATCAACTTACACTGTGGTCGAAGTGAATCAACACTCCAGTACCAATGGATATAAACTCCAGTACCAGTTAGCATACACCCAAATCGGTACTGAGATCATTCCGATGAGGTGTTAACCAACCATGATTGTCGCACGCATATTACCGCTTGATGCCATTACGTATCAAGAGCGCATCAATCGTAGGCTCTTGTCCACGGAAACGCTTATAGAGCAGTGCCGGATCTTCTGTGCCCCCTTTGGAGAGAATGTTTTCCCGGAAGGAACGTGCCACCTCCTTATTAAATAGGCCTTCCTCCTTGAAGCGTGCGAACGCATCCGCATCCAATACCTCTGCCCATTTATAGCCATAATAGCCAGCGGCATAACCTCCAGAGAAGATATGACCAAACTGTGTGCCCATCAATGCACCCGCTACTTCTGGAACGATCACGGTCGGTGCCCAAGCCTTTTTCTCAAAAGCGGCTACATCGCCTTCGAAGGGTTGCTCTAACGTGTGCCAGGCCATGTCGAGCATACCGAAGCTCAGCTGACGGCAGCAGGCGTAACCTACGTTGAAGTTGGCGGCATCGATCAGCTTTTGGATCAACTCGGCAGGAATCGGCTCCCCCGTCTCATAATGGATGGCAATCTGGTCGAGGAACGCTTTTTCGGTCAACCAATTCTCCATGATTTGCGAAGGCAGCTCTACGAAGTCGCGATAGACGCTCGTACCTGATAGGCTGGCGTAATGGCCTTGGGCTAACATCCCGTGAATGGAATGACCAAACTCATGCAACAGGGTCTCCACCTCGTCGAAGGTGAGGAGCGAGGGCTTGGTCTCTGTCGGACGGGTGAAGTTCATCACGATGATAATCTGTGGGCGACTGTCTTTCCCCTGCTCATCGACATATTGCGACTTGATATTGTTCATCCAGGCACCCGATTGCTTGCCGTCGCGTGGGAAGAAGTCGGTGTAGAGCACAGCCAAGAAACGACCGTCGGCATCATAGACCTCATAGGGAGTCACCTCGGGATGATAGACCGGTATCTTTTTGTTCTCCTTGAAGGTGATGCCATAGAGCTGGGTTGCGAGGCCGAATACCGTTTGCTTCACATGTTCCAACTCAAAATAGGGTCGGGTCATCTCGTCGTTGATTTGGAAACGGATGTCGCGTAACTTCTCCGAGTAATAGCTCCAGTCCCAAGGCATGACGGTGATGTCTTGTTGCTCCTTGCCAATGGCGAAACCCTGCACTTGGTTGTATTCGTTGATGGCGACTGGCTTGTAGGCATCGAGCAGCTGGTTGAGCAAATGATAGACGTTGGCGGGGTTCTTTGCCATGGTGTGTACCAAGTTATACTCCGCGAAATTCTTGTAGCCCATCAACTGCGCGATCGCCAAACGGTTGTTGACAATCTTACGGATGATCTCTTTGTTGTCATATTCATCCCCCTTATTACCTATATTCATATAGGCTCGATAGACTTGCTCTCGCAGGTCTCGACGGTCGGCATAGCGCATGAAAGGTACGTAACTCGGTGCGGAGAGATTGAAGAGCCAACCACTCTTCCCTTTGCTCTTGGCACGCAGGGCCGCTGCCTCTCGTGCGCTCTCAGGAAGACCGGCTAAATCCTGCTCGTCGGTGATCAGCAGCTCGAAGCGATTCTTGTCTTTTAAGGCATTCTGATCGAATTGCAGCGTCAGTTGGCTCAGCTCCATGCTGAGCGCGCGATACTTGGCCTTGTCTGCCTCGCCCAAGGTCGCTCCCTGCACCTTGAAGGCCTCGTAGGTCTCCTCTAACAGTTTGGCATCCTCGGTAGAGAGCTCCAACTGCTGGCGTTGGTCATAGACGGCTTTCACACGGGCGAACAGCGCCTCGTTGAGATAGATGTTGTTGGAACACTCCGATAGTTTGGGAGATATGCGTTGCGAGATCTCCATCATCTCGTCGTTCGCCTCTGCGCTGAGCACATTGAAGAAAACGGAAGAGACGGTGTTCAATAACTTCCCGGCACGTTCCAGTGCGACAATGGTATTGGCGAAGGTGGCCGGTTGGGGATTCTCGGCGATCGCCTTTACCTCTTTTTCCATACGAAGAATGCCCTCGTCGAAGGCGGGTTCGTAATGCTCTGTCCGGATCTTATCGAAGGGCGGAGTCTCGAACGGTGTCTTGAATTTCCCGAAAAACGGGTTACTTGCGGCTTGTGTCATTTGCATTACACTTACTAAAATTACTACATTTAACAATAGTTTTCGCATCTTGTCTGTATTTGAGTGATTTGGGCTCAAAGATAACGATTCCCAAGCAGATAGGCGACCTGTCTGTGAAACAAATATATGTTTGATAACACACCTTTTGAGCATCATTTTTTCTTAAATGGTTGATTTATACAAAGCTTTGAAATCGAAAGTTGACGTTTTTGGGAAAGGATTTAAAGAGCGGTTTGTTTATTTACGGATTAAATTCTACATTTGAATCGTTGAAATGGTCTTAAAGTTTCAAATTATTTAGATTTAAGCAGCAAAAAACTTAAAACCCAAATATAAAATATGAGTTATCTTAGATTTGACAAGACAGTAATGATAAACCTGGAAGAGTCTTTGACTCGTGAGGTGCTTCGAACGAATCGGTTGGGAGCCTATCACTGCACTACTGTTGTTGATTGTAATACCAGGAAATATCACGGTCTTCTTGTGATGCCTGTGCCCGCTATTGACGACGACAATCATGTGTTGCTGTCCTCGTTCGACGAGACGGTGATTCAGCATGGTGCCGAGTTCAATTTGGGATTGCACAAATATGCGGGTGACAATTTCAGCCCCAAAGGTCATAAGTACATCCGTGAGTACAGTTCGGAGACGGTGCCTCGCACGCTCTATCGTGTGGGTGGTGTGATTTTCTCGAAAGAGAAGGTCTTCTCGATGTATGAGAACCGTATCTTGATTAAATATACCTTGGAGGATTGTCACTCAGCGACGACGTTGCGTTTCCGCCCCTTCTTAGCCTTTCGCAGCGTGAAGGAGTTGACCCATGCCAATGGGAATGCCAACCAGGCTTACCAAGAGGTGACCAACGGTATCAAGACCTGTATGTATCCGGGTTATCCAGAGCTGTTCATGCAGTTTAATAAGAAGGTGAAATTTGTCTATGAGCCTTATTGGTATAATGGTATCGAATACCCGAAAGAGCAAGAGCGTGGTTATCCCTATCAGGAGGATCTGTATGTGCCGGGTTACTTTGAGGTACCTATCAAGAAGGGTGAGAGCATCATATTCAGTGCCGGCGATACCGCGGTGGCGACTACCCGCCTGAAATCACTCTATGAGTCTGAGGTAGCAGCTCGTACGCCCCGTACCAGCTTCTTCAACTGCTTAAAGAACTCCGCACAGCAGGTTTATTACCGTCCGAAAGAGGATGACGCTTACCTGTTGGCCGGTTATCCTTGGTTTAAGGTGCGTGCGCGCGACCTCTTTATTGGTCTGCCGGGTTGTACGCTTTCTATTGATGATCCAGTTCGCTTCGAGAAGATCATGCATACGGCTATTCCCGCTATCCGTGCCTATATGCAAGACGGTATTGGTGACCGGGTGATCCAGGAGATTGAGCATCCCGACGTATTCTTATGGGCTATTTGGGCGATCCAGCAATATACGAAACAGGAGGGCTTGGAGAAGTCTCGTGTGATGTATGCGCATATCGTGCGTGAGATCATTGATTATATCTGTGCGCAGAAGCATCCTGACATGAAGTTGATGGAGAACGGTTTGCTCTTTGCGAACGGTCGTGACAAAGCGATCACCTGGATGAACTCCACCGTGAATGGAAGACCTGTCGTTCCTCGCAGCGGCTATATCGTTGAGTTCAATGCTTTGTGGTATAATGCCCTCTGCTTCTATACCGAGTTGATGGGTGGTGCTCCGATCGAGGAGTTGGATCCGATCATCAAGAAGATCGAGAAGTCGTTCCCGGAGACTTTCGTCAATGGGTACAACTACCTGTTCGATTCAGTCAATGGTTCGACCGTGGATTGGAGTGTTCGTCCGAACATGATCTTTGCGGTGGCATTGCCCTACTCTCCGCTGACTCGTTTGCAGAAGCGTGCGGTGGTCGATATCGTGACGAAGGAGTTGCTGACCCCGAAGGGCTTGCGCTCTTTGAGTCCGAAGAGCGAGGGTTATCGTCCCTATTATGTAGGTCCGCAATACGAGCGTGACTTGGCCTACCATCAGGGAACGGCTTGGCCTTGGTTGTTAGGAGCCTATTTGGAGGCTTACCTGCGTGTGTTTGGTAAGGGAGGCGTTGCTTTTGCCGAGCGTATGTTGATAAGCATGGAGGAGGAGATGTCATTGCACTGCATTGGCACGATCCCGGAGCTGTTTGATGGCAATCCGCCATTCACGGGCCGTGGTGCCGTTTCATTCACGATGAACGTGGCCGCTATCCTCCGCATTGTGGATTTGTTGAAGAAGTATAACGCCGAATAAAACGAAAGAACCTGTATGAAAGCATTGATGTTTGGATGGGAGTTCCCTCCTCATATCTTGGGCGGTTTAGGAACAGCCAGCTTCGGTTTGACACGAGGCATGGCGATGCAGCCCGATATGGATATTACCTTTTGTATTCCGAAACCCTGGGGCGATGAGGATCAGAGTTTCTTAAAGATCGTAGGTGTCAACCATGTGCCTGTCGTTTGGAAAGATGTGGATTCCACCTATGTGGAGAAGCAGATGGCGAAGGCAGGTATGAATGCCGAGCAATATTATCGGTATCGTGACCATATTTATGCGGACTTCAGCTACCGCCATGTGGATGATTTGGGTTGCATGGAGTTTTCCGGTCGTTATCCCGACAACCTGTTGGAGGAGATCAACAACTACTCCATCGTAGCGGGTGTGATCGCACGTGCTGAGCAGTATGACATTATCCATGCGCACGACTGGTTGACCTATCCGGCGGGTATCCATGCGAAAAACGTGAGTGGAAAGCCTTTGGTGATCCACGTGCATGCGACGGACTATGACCGTAGCCGTGGCAATGTCAATCCGGATGTGTATGCCATCGAGAAGAATGGTATGGACAATGCCGATCACATCATCACGGTGTCTAACCTGACCCGTCAGACGGTGATCGAGAAATATCATCAAGATCCGGCGAAGGTGACAACCGTGCACAACGCCGTGGAGCCGCTGAGCCCGGAGATCTTGGCTATCCAAGACAAGAAGGGTGTGAAAGACAAGGTGATCACCTTCTTGGGACGAATCACGATGCAGAAGGGTCCGGAGTACTTCGTGGAGGCTGCGGCCAAGGTGTTGGCGAAAGCGCCTCATGCCCGCTTCGTGATGGCTGGTAGTGGTGATATGATGAACCAGATGATCCGTTTGGCCGCTTCACGCCATATTTCCGATCGTTTCCACTTCACCGGTTTCATGAAGGGAAAACAGGTGTACGAGGTGTTGAAAGCCAGCGATGTCTATGTGATGCCGTCTGTTTCTGAGCCGTTTGGTATCTCTCCGTTGGAGGCGATGCAGTGTGGTGTTCCCTCCATCATCTCCAAGCAGTCGGGTTGTGCCGAGATCTTGGATTATGCGGTGAAGGTCGATTATTGGGACATCGAGGCGTTGGCTGATGCGATGTATTCGATCATTACTTACCCCGCTATGCATGAGTTCTTGAAGGTAGAGGGCAAGAAAGAGGTAGATAACATCAAATGGGAGTATGCCGGCCAGAAGGTACGTCGCATCTACGACATGGTGATAGAGAGTAAAAAGTAATATTAACGACAAGACAAGAATAAAACTAACAAGAATATGAAAACGATCTGTTTCTATTTTCAGATACATCAACCGTTCCGTTTAAAGAGATACCGTTTCTTTGATATCGGCAACGACCACTACTACTATGATGATTTCCAGAACGAGGAGATCATTCGCCGCATCGCTGAGCAGTGCTACCTGCCGGCCAACCGTACCATCTTGGAGATGATCAAGACCAGCGGTGGTAAGTTTAAGGTAGCCTTTTCTATCTCAGGTGTGGCATTGGAGCAGATGGAGATCTATACGCCGGAGGTAATTGATAGCTTCAAGGAGTTGGCTGCGACAGGCAACGTGGAGTTCCTCTCGGAGACCTATGCGCATTCACTCTCTTCCTTGGGTGATCCCGATGAGTTCAAGCACCAGGTCAAGAAGCAAGAGGATAAGATCCAGACGCTCTTTGGCGTGAAGCCGAAAGTGTTCCGCAACACGGAGTTGATCTATTCGGATGATATTTCCGCTTTGGTGGATGAGATGGGTTACAAGGGTATGTTGACCGAGGGCGCTAAGCATATCTTGGGTTGGAAGAGCCCGAACTACATGTATAACTCTTCCGTAGCACCGAGGTTGAACCTGCTGTTGAAGAACGACCGTTTCAGCGAGGATTTGTCGGATCGCTTTAACAATTACAGCTGGAATGAGTATCCATTGACAGCTGATAAGTATATCTCATGGATTGCGGAGACTCCCGAGGCGGAGCAGGTGATCAACCTCTTCATGAACTATGAGGTATTGGGCTCCTTGCATCCCGCTTCATCCGGTATCTTTGATTTCTTCAAGGCATTGCCTCGTTTTGCGGCAGAGAAGGGGATCAGCTTCTCTACACCTTCAGAGGTATTCGCCCTCCTGAAGCCGGTAGATTCACTCTCTGTGCCCTATCCGATGTCTTGGGTAGATGAGGAGAGAGATTGCAGCTCTTGGTTGGGTAATGTGCTCCAGCAAGAGGCTTTCCGCACGATCAATGAGATAGGTGCGCGTGTAAGATTGTCGCAGACTCGTCGTATTCGTCAGGACTGGTACTACTTGCAGAGCAGTGACCATTTCTATTACATGAGTACGAAGCACATGGGTCAAGCAAGCTTTAGCCCTTATGACAATCCGTATGATGCATTCAATAACTATATGAATGTGTTGTCTGACTTTATCTTGCGTGTAAACGGTGAGTTCCCCGAGAGCATCGAGAACGAGGAGTTGAACGCATTGCTCTCTACGATCAAGAACCAAGGTGAGGAGATCGAGCACTTGCAGAAAGAGTTGGACAAGCAAAAGAAAAAGACAACAAAGAAAAAAGCTGTAGAGTAAATATAGCTTTTCCATAAGCAAATAGAAGTTAGGGGAGGGTGATTCTGTGAGGAATTGCCCTCTTCGGTTTGTTGTCGTTTGTTCATAAGTAGCAAAAATCTATCCATTATGGCTTGTTTTGGGGCAAGGCGTAATGGATTGTGTGCTATTTATGACAAATATTTTCGTATTTATATTATTTAACTACAATCAGCTTTGTGGTTTCGATGAAAAAACTTTCATTTGCAGCAAAGAAAATTCATTAGATACTAATAGCATGTATATGTTAACGACCTTGTTCGATAAATATTCCAAACAGGCACTCACGGAGCTTCATCGCTACCGGGGTGTGATGTTCAGCCCGACCTGCTAAAACCACGTGCTTTGCATGACGAGAGCATGTCATGCCCAAGCTATGCCACTATGCTTTTTTGACTTGTTAATTGTAAACCACTTTATCATACATCATGAGGACTAAGTATTTATTTTTGCTCATAGGGCTTGCTATAACCGTAGCTCTACAGGGGCAGACTTTCAGTGATTATTTCGCTGAAAAGACGTTACGTTTGGATTATCTCTTTGTTGGAAATGCGGATCGTCAAGAGGTTACCCTTAGGGAATTGTCTTGCCTTCCCGGTTGGGCAGGTAGGCGGCATCACTTGGCTGAGCTTCCATTGAAAGGGGATGGCCAGATCCATGTGCGTGATAAGGCCACTGGTGTCGAGATTTACAGTCATTCTTTCTCTTCCCTGTTCCAGGAATGGTTAGACACGGACGAGGCGAAAGGTTCGACCAAAGGCTTTGAGAATACCTTCTTGGTACCCTTCCCGATCCGTCCCGTGGAGATTGAGGCCCTCCTTTTCGATGCGCGTGGAGAGGTGGCTACCCGCTTTGTCCATACGGTAGATCCATCGGACATCTTGATCCATCTCAAGGGGACAGGCGAGATCCTGCCCCATAAGTATATTTGGAAAGGGGGAGACGTGGAGCAGTGCATTGATATCGCTATCTTGGCGGAGGGTTATACCGAGGAGGAGATGGAACGGTTCTATCAGGATGCGGAGATCGCTATGGAGAGCCTTTTCAATCATGAGCCTTTCCGCTCGATGAAGGAGCGTTTCAATATCGTGGCGGTAGCCAGCCCTTCCATTGATAGTGGCGTTAGCGTGCCGCGGTTAGGCGAATGGCGTCGTACGGCCTTCGGCTCCCATTTCAGCACCTTCTATTCAGATCGCTACTTGACCACCAGCGATGTGCGTTCCATTCACGATGCCCTTTCGGGTATTGCCTATGAGCACATCATCATCTTGGCCAATACCGATGAGTATGGCGGTGGCGGTATCTATAACGCATTTACGTTGACGACGGCTCACCATAAAGATTTCCGTCCGGTGGTGGTGCATGAGTTTGGGCATAGCTTTGGCGGATTAGCCGACGAGTATTTCTATGAGAACGATACGATGACCGATACCACTCCCTTGGATGTGGAGCCTTGGGAACAAAACATCACTACCCGGGTGGATTTCGGTTCGAAATGGCAAGATATGTTGGTCAAAGGAACACCGATTCCAACTCCAGTGACAGAGAGCAAGCGTTATCCGGTAGGTGTGTATGAGGGAGGTGGCTACTCCACGAAAGGGGTCTATCGCCCGGCGGATTATTGCCGGATGCGGGTCAACGAATGGCCTGAGTTTTGCCCGGTGTGCCAACGTGCGCTCCGTCGTTTGATTGATTTTTATACTCAACCATAATAATACATTTTTTCTCATGAAGCACAAAGACATGAAAATTAAGTTAGGTTTGCTTCTTTTCCTCCTCTGTGTGACGCTCTGTCCCGCATGGGCGCAGTCCTTCAGCGTGACGGGTACTAAAGTAGATGAGACGACCGTGAAGTTGTTGGGCTTCTATTGGTGCTCGGAGGAGCTGGTGGGTACGGTCGATGTTGCGGCTCGCACCATTACCTTCCAACCGCAGACCTTGGGCTCTTACTATACCTTCGCGCAAGAGACGGATGAGCAGGCTCCCGTGGTGGCTACGATCGCTGAGGATGGCACCATCCAGATCAAGGGCTGGGGCGCTTGGTATGGGGGCTATACCTATATCGAAGGGGCGCAGACCCAATTGAGTAAGCAATAACGCTATATATATTCGTACAGAACAATTTAATCATTAATCATTCATTAAATTATTTATCACTATGGATAACGCAATTTTTAGATTCCCGAAGCCGGCCAATGAGCCGGTGAAAGCGTACGCACCCGGTTCAGCGGAGAAAGCCTCTTTGAAGAAGGCCTTGGAGCAGTTGAGTGCGGAAGAATGGGAGATACCTTTGGTCATTGGCGGTAAGGAGATCCGCACCGGTAACACCGGTAAGGTGGTGATGCCTCATGATCATCACCATGTATTGGCTACCTACCACAAGGCAGGCGAGAAGGAGGTGCAGATGGCGATTGACGCTGCGATGAAGGCACATAAGGAGTGGTCTGAGCTGCCTTGGGTAGAGCGTGCTTCCGTCATGTTGCGTGTGGCAGAGTTGTTGGCTACGAAATATCGCTATATCTTGAACGCATCCGTGATGTTGGGTCAGAGTAAGAACCCCTTCCAGGCCGAGATCGACGCACCTTGCGAATTGATCGACTTCTTGCGTTTCAGCACCTTCTATGCCAGCCAGGTCTATGCCGATCAGCCCTATTCGGATCCGGGTATCTTGAACCGCATGGAGTATCGTGCGTTGGAGGGCTTCGTCTTCTCCTTGACACCGTTCAACTTCACCTCTATCGCCTCTAACTTGAACATGGCACCCGCTATGATGGGTAACGTCGCTGTCTGGAAACCCTCTACGACGGCTTTGCACTCCAACTACTTCTTGATGAAGGTGTTCCAGGAGGCAGGTCTGCCTGATGGCGTTGTCAACTTCATCCCGGGTCAAGGTAGCGTGATTGGTAAGGTGATCACGGCCAGCAAGGATTTGGCTGGATTCCACTTCACGGGTTCAACCAACACCTTCAACACGTTGTGGCGTCAGATCGGTGAGAACTTGGGTCACTATAAGTCTTATCCGAAGATCGTCGGTGAGACAGGTGGTAAGAACTTCATCTTCGCGCATCCCTCTGCTCCGGCATTGGATGTAGCGACAGCGATCGTACGTGGTGCCTTCGAGTATCAAGGTCAGAAGTGCTCTGCGGGTTCTCGTGCCTATATTCCTGCTTCACTCTGGAAAGAGGTGAAAGATTATGTGGGTGATATGCTGAAAGAGATCAAGATGGGTGATGTGCGTGACTTCTCTAACTTCATCAATGCCGTGATCGACGAGGCCTCTTTCGACAATATCATGAGCTACATCAACTACGCAAAGCAATCTCCCGATGCGGAGATCATCTTCGGTGGTAACGGTGATAAGTCAGTGGGTTACTTCGTGGAGCCGACGGTTATCCAGACAACCGATCCGATGTTCAAGAGCATGGTAGAGGAGATCTTTGGTCCGGTGATCACCATCTACGTATATGATGACGCGAAGTTTGAGGAGACTTTGGAGCTCTGCGACCGCACCTCTCCTTACGGCTTGACCGGTTCTATCTTCGCACGTGATCGTTTTGCTATTGATAAGGCATTCAATACGCTGCGCTACTCAGCGGGTAACTTCTACATCAACGATAAACCGACAGGTGCCGTCATCGCACAACAGCCGTTCGGTGGCTCACGTGCTTCTGGTACGAACGACAAGGCCGGTGGTCCGTTGAACTTGATCCGCTGGACGAACCCGCGTTGCATCAAGGAGTGCTTAGTGCCTCCGACAAGCTATGGCTATCCGTTCCTTGGAGAAAAATAACACAATCAATTATGCTTTGGGGCGGATGATTCAGCCCCAAGGCATAATGCTACATATATAATATATATACTATCATGTTAGACTTTAATAATACCGAGATTGCCTTTTCCGCGAAGACGGATGGCGAATTACAGAATGCAAAGCTGCTTTTCAGCACGATTCAGTATCCTTGGCTCGTGAAATGCGCCAAGGTGGCCAGCAATATAGCCATTAAGATTCATTTCCCGCTGGCTTGGGCGGTTAAGCCAACCCTTTACAAACAGTTCGTGGGTGGTGAGACCCTGCAAGATTGCACCAAGACCATCGAGCATTTGAAGCACTTCAACGTGAAATCAACGCTTGATTTCTCTGCGGAGAGCGAGCAGACACCCGATGGCATCAAGGCTACTTTCGAGGAGACGATGCGTTCGATTGATTTTGCGAAAGGTAATCCCAACTTGGCTTACGCTGTGTTCAAGCCCTCCACGATCACCACGGATGATCTGTTGGCAAAGGCTTCTGAGAAGCGGGGTGAGTTGAGTATTGAGGAGGTAAAGCAATTCCGTGAGTTCCGCGATCGCTTCATGGCCTTCTGCCAGCGTGCGTATGACAATGATGTGCGTATCTTGGTGGATGCCGAGGATTACTGTTTCCAGGATGCGATTGACGAGCTGACGGATGAGGCTATGCGTAAGTTTAACAAGAAGCGTGCGATCGTTTTCGCGACGTTGCAGATGTATCGCCACGATCGTATGCCTTATCTGGAGCGGATCTACAAAGACGCTGTGGAGAAGAACTACATCGCCGGTGTGAAGTTTGTGCGTGGCGCTTACATGGAGGAGGAGCGCGCACGTGCGGCCAAGATGGGTTATCCCGATCCGATCTGCAAAGACAAGCAGGCTACGGATGACAACTACAATGCGGCTGTGAAATATACGGTGGATCACTTGGATCACTTCGAGATGTTTATGGGTACGCACAACGAGGAGAGCAACCATCGTTTGGCGAAGCTGTTGGATGAGAAGGGTATCGCGCACAACGATCCTCGTATTTTCTTTGCGCAGTTGTTGGGTATGAGCGACAATATCTCTTTCAACTTGGCGCATGAGGGTTACAACGTCACGAAATATGTGCCTTATGCCAAGGTGAACGATGTATTGCCCTACTTGATCCGTCGTGCCGAGGAGAACACCTCAGTGGCCGGTCAGACAGGCCGTGAGCTGCGCATGTTGCGTGCGGAGATTGCTCGTCGTAAGAAATAGCATCAATCTAATACATATAACTAACCTATCTCTGATTGTCTGGGGCGTCGTCATCCGTGCGACGCCCTTTTCTTTGGGGCTCGTTTGGGCAAAATAAAATCCGTGTAGCCTGTTCGCCACACGGATTTCCTGGGTACATGCAAGATGCTCCCTTACTT
Organism: uncultured Parabacteroides sp.; assembly: GCA_946055095.1. Classification (GTDB taxonomy): domain Bacteria; phylum Bacteroidota; class Bacteroidia; order Bacteroidales; family Tannerellaceae; genus Parabacteroides. Next base: position 18,064 of record CAMGEM010000008.1, read on the forward strand.
TTTAAGCCTCACCCTTCGGACCGTTGAAATCGGCGAAGTTAGCGGTCTTTGCGCTCTCAGCTGCCTTTTGCATCTGCTCGCCAAACTTCTTCAAGTTGTCTTGCAAAGCGAAGAACAGACGCTGTGCATTGTCCGGAGTCATGATAATACGGCTCTTTACCTCAGCCTTGGGTGCACCGGGCACCATGCGGATAAAATCAAAAATGAACTCAGAGGCTGAGTGAGAGATTACGGCTAAGTTTGCGTAAGTACCTTGAGCCATCTCCTCAGACAATGCAATCTGGATCTCGTTGCTGTTAGCTTGCTTGTTTTCTTCCATGTTGTAAAAATTTATAGGATAAATTATATTAGTTCGCAGGCAAAAGTACATATTTATTCTGGAACTGCCGCATGACTGAAAAGGTTTATTACGAAAACGGCCACCTTCGCAGGCAGCCGTTCGCAAGTTGTGTTTTTAATTCTCAATTCTTTAGACCAATGTAAATTTATATATTTGACGGGTGCAAAATTAAGGCTTTTGCCTATAACCCGCAAATATTATTCAACTATTTTCGTCTTATTGCCTTATTCGATCGTCAATGTGCATAAAACAGGGCAGTGGTCAGAGGGGTACAGATGGTTTTGTGTATCCGTGATGACCCCATGACGAGCTACCTTGAAATTACCTTTCACGAAGATGTAATCAATCCATTGACGCTTCTCGAAGGGGATGCGGCCGTAGTTGTGGAACGTCCATTCCGGACCATACTTCAACGTCGCCAAGTCGCGTGTGTGCGTCAAGTGGTTGGCATCTGAAGCGTTGGTCAGCACCTGGATGGGATCATCATCGGGGGTAGCGTTGAAATCACCGGTGACGATGATAGGCAGGCCCTCAGCATACTTCGCGCTCTGCGACAACACCAGCTTAGCCCCCTCATGACGGGCTACCTTGCCTATGTGATCCAAGTGGGTGTTGAGGAAGAAGAAGCGTTTCCCGCTCTGTTTGTCCTTGAGGATGGCCCAAGTAGCCACACGCTCGCAGGCGGCATCCCATCCCTTCTTGCCTACGGCGTTGATGTCTTCCGCTAACCAAAAGTCGCCATGCTTCTCCACCGTGAAACGATCCTTGCGATAGATGATCGGGGCATACTCGCCTTTCGTCTTACCATCTTCACGGCCTACACCCACATAGTCGTAGCCCGGCAAGCGCTCTAACAAGTCCATCAATTGATGGTGCAACACCTCTTGCGCACCGAAGATATCAACCTCGTGAAAGCGAACCATGCTTCCAGCCAAATCTTTTCGATAAGGCCATGCGTTCTCCTTGTCGTTCTCCGTATCCATACGGATGTTGTAACTCATCACGTTCAACTCATCACCTTTTGGGGCCGCTAAAAGTTGGACTGTAGCCAAGCATGCCACCATGAAAGAAACCCAAAATTTTTTCATTTGTTTGTAGATTTAATGTGTTCAGCAAAGGTAATCAATTCTGTTGAGATTGTTCTTACCCGTGGGGGAGCTTTGCGCATTCTTTCATTAATTGTGCAATTTTTGAACGTTAAGGAGCGGTATTTCAAGAAGGATTGCTTATTTTTGCGCTCCGTAAGGATCATGAGTAAGGATTATCTAACAAACGACTAATATGAGTTTAAGAATTATTGTTTTAGCGAAGCAGGTTCCCGACACACGCAATGTGGGTAAGGATGCCATGACAGCGGAGGGTACGGTGAATCGTGCGGCTCTGCCGGCTATCTTCAACCCGGAGGACTTGAACGCTTTAGAGCAGGCATTACGCCTGAAAGAGAGCCATCCGGGTTCTACTGTAACCTTGTTGACGATGGGTCCGGGCCGTGCGGCTGAGATCATCAGAGAGGGTTTGTATCGTGGTGCGGATGGTGGCTATCTGTTGACAGATAGAGCATTTGCGGGTGCGGATACATTGGCAACCTCTTATGCGTTGGCAACCGCTATCAAGAAGATCGGTGCGTATGATATTATTTTAGGTGGTCGTCAGGCTATTGATGGAGATACAGCGCAGGTAGGTCCGCAGGTGGCTGAGAAGTTGGGTTTGCCGCAGATTACCTACACGGAGGAGATTCTCAAGGTGGACGAGGAGGCTCGTCGCATCACGGCGAAGAGACATATTGATGGCGGTGTGGAGACGGTTGAGGGTCCGCTGCCTATCTTGTTGACCGTAAATGGCTCGGCTGCTCCTTGTCGTCCGAGAAACGCCAAACTGGTGATGAAGTACAAACGGGCGATGGGTGCGCAGGAAAAGGCGGCTCCCGCTTGCCATGGCGAGAAGACACTGGCTTATCCCGAGTTGTATGAGCAACGTCCCTACCTGAATATTCAGGAGTGGAGCGTGAAGGATGTGGAGGGCGACTTGCAGCAATGCGGTTTGAGTGGTTCACCTACGAAAGTGAAGGCCGTTCAAAACATCGTGTTCCAAGCGAAGGAGAGCAAGACACTGACTGGCTCGGATCAGGATGTGGAGGCACTGATTGTTGAACTGTTAGCTAACCATACGATTGGATAAGAAGATGAATAACGTATTTGTATATTGTGAGCTGGAAGGTACGAAGGTGGCCGATGTCAGCTTGGAGCTTTTGACCAAGGGTCGGAAGTTGGCCAACCAATTAAACTGCCAGTTGGAGGCGATCTTGGCAGGTGAGCACTTAGCGGGTGTGGAAGCGCAGGTATTGCCTTATGGCGTGGATCGGGTGCATGTGTTCGACGCACCGGGTCTTTTCCCTTACACCTCTTTGCCCCATGCCGATATCTTGATCAACCTTTTCAAGGAGGAGCAACCGCAGATCTGTTTGATGGGTGCTACGGTTATCGGCCGTGACTTGGGTCCCCGTGTCTCTTCGGCGTTGACCAGTGGTTTGACGGCTGACTGTACGGCATTGGAGATCGGTAGCCATGAAGACAAGAAGGCGGGCAAGAGCTATGAGAACTTGCTCTATCAGATTCGTCCGGCGTTTGGTGGTAACATCGTGGCAACGATCGTGAACCCGGAGCATCGTCCGCAGATGGCGACGGTTCGCGAGGGTGTGATGAAGAAGGAGGTGCTTGATCCGAACTACCAAGGTGAGGTGATCTGTCATGAGGTAGCGAAGTATGTGCCGGAGACCGATTTCGTGGTGAAGGTCATCGACCGTCATGTGGAGCAGGCTAAGCATAACTTGAAAGGGGCGCCGATCGTGGTAGCCGGTGGTTACGGCATGGGCTCTAAAGAGGGCTTCGACATGTTGTTTGAGTTGGCGAAGGAGTTGCACGCGGAGGTAGGTGCCAGCCGTGCGGCTGTGGACGCTGGTTTCTGCGAGCATGATCGTCAGATTGGTCAGACGGGTGTGACGGTTCGTCCGAAGCTCTATATCGCTTGCGGTATCTCTGGTCAGATTCAGCACATCGCGGGTATGCAAGACGCGGGTATCATTATCAGCGTCAATAACGACCCGAACGCACCGATCAATACGATCGCTGACTACGTGATCAATGGCTCCGTAGAGGAGGTTATTCCGAAGATGATTAAGTATTACAAGAAAAACAGCAAGTAATGGCAAACTATTATAAAGAGGTACCGGAACTCAAGTTTCACTTGAATAATCCGATGATGGAGCGTATCTGCGAACTGAAAGAGCGTGGATACCGCGACAAGGAGGCGTTTGACTATGCGCCGTTAGATTATGCTGACGCCATGGATTCGTATGACAAGGTGTTGGAGATCACCGGTGAGATCACGGGTGAGATTATCGCTCCGAATGCGGAGGGTGTTGATGCGGAGGGTCCGCATTGCGCCAATGGCCGTGTGGAGTATGCCTCTGGCACGAAGCAGAACTTGGATGCGATGGTGAAGGCCGGTTTGAACGGTATGACCATGCCTCGCCGCTTCGGTGGCTTGAACTTCCCGATCACTCCTTACACCATGTGTGCGGAGATCGTGGCTGCGGCTGATGCCGGTTTTGGCAACATCTGGTCGTTGCAGGATTGTATCGAGACGTTGTATGAGTTCGGTAATGAGGATCAACATAGCCGCTATATTCCGCGTGTGTGCGCCGGTGAGACCATGAGTATGGACTTGACGGAGCCGGATGCCGGTTCAGACTTGCAGAGCGTCATGCTGAAGGCTACCTTCGACGAGGCCAACAACTGCTGGCGTTTGAACGGCGTGAAGCGTTTCATCACCAATGGCGACGCTGATCTGCACTTGGTATTGGCACGTTCAGAGGAGGGCACAAAGGATGGTCGCGGTCTTTCCATGTTTATCTATGACAAGCGTCAAGGGGGTGTGGATGTCCGTCGCATCGAGAACAAGATGGGTATTCACGGTTCTCCTACGTGTGAGTTGGTTTATAAGAACGCGAAGGCAGAGCTTTGTGGCGATCGCAAGTTAGGTTTGATCAAGTATGTGATGGCCTTGATGAACGGTGCCCGTTTGGGTATCGCCGCGCAGTCTGTTGGTTTGAGCCAGGCGGCTTACAACGAGGGATTGGCCTATGCCAAGGAGCGTAAGCAGTTCGGTAAGGCGATCATCGAGTTCCCGGCTGTCTATGATATGTTGGCCTTGATGAAGGCGAAGCTCGATGCGGGTCGTGCGTTGCTCTATCAGACTTCTCGCTACGTGGATATTTACAAAGCGTTGGACGACATCGCTCGTGAGCGTAAATTGACACCGGAGGAGCGTCAGGAGCAGAAGCGTTTCGCTAAGTTGGCTGACTCTTTCACACCGTTGGCAAAGGGTATGAACTCTGAGTATGCCAACCAGAACGCCTACGACTGTATCCAGATCCACGGTGGTTCCGGTTTCATGTTGGAGTATGCTTGCCAGCGCATCTATCGCGACGCACGTATCACCTCCATCTACGAGGGTACGACACAGTTGCAGACCGTGGCTGCTATCCGTTATGTGACCAATGGTTCTTACGCGGCTACGTTGCGTGAGTTTGCGGCACAGCCTTGCGCACCGGAGTTTGAGGCTTACTTGAATCGCATCAAGGAGATGACAGCGAAGTTTGAGGCTTGCACCAACGCTGTTAAGGAGGCACAGAACCAAGAGTTGCTCGACTTCCAGGCACGTCGTTTGTATGAGATGGCCGCAGTGAACGTGATGTGTGCCCTCCTGTTGCAGGATGCGCAGAAGGCACCCGAGTTGTTCAGCAAGTCACTCGATGTCTATGTGAACTATGCCGAGGCAGAGGTGGAGAAGCACTTCAACTTCATCCGCAAGTTCCAGGCTGAGCAGTTGGCGAACTATCGCAAGTAAGCGAGCATATACCTATTTTATATAGATACTCCAGTCTCGTGTAGTCAGCACTGAGACTGGAGTTTTTTTATGCGCTTCTGTTTACCAATCTGAATAAAAGTATGGATAGCCAGCGGAAACTGCTAAAAAAACGGCGTTTCCGCTGGCTATCCATACTTTTTATGTATATTTACAGCGGATTTGTAAATCAGCGGGAACTATGTTGATCGGAAGGAAAAGTGAACAAAAGACCTTGTTGTCTTTGTTGAGCAAGGAAGAATCACAGTTGTGCGTGGTGTATGGACGCAGGAGGGTAGGAAAGACCTATCTCATCCGTGAAACTTTTCATTATCGTTTCACTTTCCAGCATACAGGCGTGGCAAGAGGAAACAGTCGTGAACAACTCCGTGCTTTCCGTGATTCGTTGGCTACGGCTGGATTGCGAGCTGCTATTCCACGTAATTGGTTTGAGGCATTTGATCTATTAAAACAACTCATAGACAAGGCTCCGGCAGGGAAGAAAGTGATTTTTATTGATGAATTGCCTTGGATGGATACGCCTAAAGCAAATATGATAGGGGCACTTGAGCACTTTTGGAACGGATGGGCCACAGCCAGGGCTGAGAAAGACATCGTGCTCATTGCTTGTGGTAGTGCGACCTCATGGATTACGAAGAATATGCTGAAAGATAAAGGTGGGTTGCGGGGGCGCATCACCGAGAAAATAAAGGTGAATCCTTTTACATTGTCGGAATGCGAACAGTATGTGCAGGCTGCAGGATTAGCTTTGGTACGCAAGGATATACTTGAACTGTATATGGTTTTAGGAGGGATTCCATATTACTGGAGTTTTCTCAAGCGGGGATTAAGTGTCAGTCAAAACATCGATCAGTTATTCTTCACCGAAGAGGCGAAATTAAAAGATGAATTTCAAGCGCTTTATCACATCCTCTTTAAGCATCCAGAGAATTATATTCAAGTGATTCATGCGCTTACACGGCGAAAGGCCGGGCTGACACGTGAAGAGTTGCTCTGTCAAACGCAACTGACGGATGGTGGTACCTTTACACAGGTGATTGATGAATTGGAAGAATGTGGATTTATCCGTCGGTTCACGGCTTTCGGAAAGACCGAGCAGGGCACTTTGTTCCAACTTATTGACAACTATACCTTGTTTTATTATCATTGTATTTGCAAGAATGCCTTCAGCGACGAAGCCTATTGGACACATACTTGGCTGAGCAATGAACATAACGCATGGAAAGGATTGGCATTTGAACGTATCTGTCTGCAACACATCAAACAAATCAAGGAGGCACTTGGTATAAGTGGCATTGTCTCTCAAGTATGTTCATGGAGGAATAACGAGGCGCAGATAGACCTGCTTATTGCAAGAGGTGATAATGTCATCAATATCTGTGAAATGAAGTTTGCCAATGCGTTATTTACCATTGACAAACAATACGCCAGCAATTTGCAAAACAAGATAGAAGCTTTTCGATTGGCAACTAAAACTCGTTGTGCGCTTCATTTAACCATGCTGACCACTTATGGCACAGCGCATAATGAATATTGGAATAGTGTGCAAAACGAAATCACTATGGATGATTTGTTTCTTTAAGTGCAGTTACTTTTACACGGAAGTGCCATGCCCAGGTCTGCACCACGCCACGCAAGGTGAGGTAACTCAGGAAGGCTAACCAAAGGGCATGGTTGCCCCAATAAGAGTGGAGGCCGGTGAATAGCAGGAAGAAGGAGCCGGAGGCGATCAGCATCGAACGAAACATCCATCCGGTAGCGGTGGCACCAATGAAGAAACCATCCCAGATGAAGGCGGCGAAGCCACAGACAGGGATGGCCATCGCCCAAGGGGCATAGTCGCCCGTAGCGGCCAATACGGCTTGATCATTAGTCAACAAGCCCAAGAAGCGTTGGCCACCAAACGCATAGAGTAAAGTGAAACCCATCGCCAAGGCAATTCCCCAGACGAAGAGTAAGCGGACGCAGCGTTGCAGTCCTTGGCTGTTTCGTGCACCGATGAAGCGGCCTCCTAAGGCCTCCCCAGCGTAGGCAAACCCATCCATGAAGTAGGAGAAGAGCGTGAACAACTGCATCAAGAGGGTGTTGACCGCCAAGATCACCTCACCTTGACGAGCTCCGGCGGAGGTGAAGAAGGTGGTGACACCCACCAAGCAGAGGGTACGCAGGAAAATGTCTCGATTGATCGCGAAGAACCGACGCATGGCAGCCGCTTGCCAAAACGATTTTCCCTGTTGATAACGGCGCAGCCGACCGTAGTAGCGCAGCCAAAGGGCTAAACCCAATAAAAATCCGGTGTATTGGGCCAACAGGGTGCCCAAGGCTACACCCTCAATCTTCATGTGCAACAGGAAGACGAAGCAAAGGCTACCAACGATATTGACAATGTTCTGCACGATAGCGATCAACATAGGCAGGCGGGTGTTTTGCATCCCGATGAACCAACCCGATAGCGCATACAGTCCTAACACCGCTGGTGCGCCCCACACGCAAAGGTGGAAATAGCGTGCGGCTCCCGCTTTCACCTCATCGGTGGCCTCCGTCCAAGAGAAAGCCCCTTGCAGGATAGGCTCTTGCAGCAGAATCATCAACAGGGCAATGCCTATACCGATAGCCAAGGCTCGTTCCCACACAAGCAACACCTCTTGCAGGTCTCGCCGTCCATAGGCCTGGGCGGTCATGCCGCTGGTACCCATGCGTAGAAAAGCGAAAAGCCAATAAAGCATACTGAATAACATGCCACCAACGGCGATCGCACCGATATAGGCCGTCGCTCCTAAATGGCCCACAATGGCCACATCCACCAAGCCCAACAGCGGGACAGTGATGTTGGAGACAATAGAGGGAATGGCTATTTGAAGTATCTTTTTGTTCATCTGCATGTCCTATAAAAATGAAGACCGCCGGATTCACATCCAACGGTCTCCTACACTAACCCTTAACTTTAACCAATGAAAAACAATAATCTGCAATTTAATACTCTCTGAGAATCGCTTTTGCTTTTCCATCAGAGTTCATCTACTCACTCGCCCTTTAGGCCTAAACCAATTGGCTCCGCTTTTGATGACATTGCAAATATAGGAACTATTTCATAAGTAACAATGCTTTCGCCAGAAAACAACCAAACATTAACCTTCTTTAATAGATGCTCTATCTTCCTGTACATCTTGTTCGTCTGGGGACGAACTCCAGTTCCATCGGCAACGAACTCCAGTTCCTACGGCGACGAACTCCAGTTCCTACGGCGACGAACTGTAGTTCAAAGGGCAACGAACCGCAGTTCGTTCGGCGACGAACTCTTAAAGGTTCGCAGAAGAACGCTTAAAAGGTGGTAGTCGATTATTTAATAAGACCAGTCTATTCGCTCTTCGTAGCGGGAAAACTGCAACTTTCGAGTGACACCTGCTTTGCGAGCGGCTTGCCATACAAGCTCTTGTTCCTTGGGAGATAGCGGCTTGTCTCCTCGGCGGCGATCATAGAAAGCTGTGCGTCCGTAATGACTACGCAGGATGGTACAGAAGCAGTCATACTGCCTGGGGAGCATCTCTTCTTGGAAGTGGGCGAAGCCATAGGCGTAGCGAACAGGCTCAGAGCTCCGATAGAAAGAGCAGGAGTCGCCCGGTTTGCAGAAGTCCGGATTGATCAGCTTCAATATGGGCTCTTGTTTTCGTAGAGGAGCATACGCTATTTGATGCAGGCAGTGGGCTGCTTTCGGACAATCCGCTTTCTCGCAGATCGGGTAATCGGAAGGAATATCGGTGATTTGTATCATAGTCGTTTGAATTATTAAATGTTCTCACTCAATTTAGCTTCAATTTCCTCGATGGTAGGGATAGTTCCCTCCACCTTCTCAGGATAGAACTTTTCAAGTTCGTATTCCGAGATGCCTATGGGTTGGCTGCTTGACTCCAACGCATATTGTGCCTGTATGCGGTCTTTTTCTTTGCAAATAAGCAAACCTATGGTCGGATTATCGCGACCCTCTTTACGAAGAAGATGATTACAAGCCACGACATAGCCACCTAACTGGCCTACATCAGCAAATTCAAACTTGCCTATTTTTACTTCTATCACAACGTAGCAGGATAGATTGAGATTATAGAATAGCAAGTCTATGAAGTTTTCTGTGTTTCCGATTTGTAAACGATATTCTTTACCTACATAAGCAAAACCTGTACCCAGTTCCGTTAAGAATCGAGTGATGTTGTTAAGCAACGCATCTTTGAGAATCCGCTCGTTGTAAGGTTTGGTTATTCCAGTAAAGGCAAAATTGTATGGATCTTTGGTTAGTTCCTGAGCCAAATCGCTATCCGTATCGGGAAGCGTTTTCTTGAAATTTGTCAATGCTTTCCCTTGCCGTTCAAACATATCTGTACTTATAGCATTGAGC